>NZ_QJUG01000018.1 GCF_003426775.1 Allorhizocola rhizosphaerae
CGGGGCGGCGTTGCCGCGGTCGGTGTGGGCGGTCGGCGTTGCGGCGTTGCCGCGGTCGGTGTGGGCGGTCGGCGGGGCGGCGTTGCCGCGGTCGGTGTGAGCGGTCGGCGTTGCGGCGTTGCCGCGGTCGGTGTGAGCGGGCGGCGGTGCGGCGGTGTGGGTGGTGACGTGGGCCGTCGTCAGCGGGCTAGCGCTGATGGGGGCCGTAGCGGGCGGGACGACGGTGCTGCGGGCGGTGTGGCCGATGCTGTGGCGAGTCTGACATTGCGTGCCATCGTCGGGGCGGGCGAAGGCGCGGTGCCGGCATGACGGCCATGGAAAGCGTGTTGCTCACCGCGATTGTCCTGCTCGCGCTCCTGGTGACCGCGATGCTGCTGGTGGGCGTGCGCTTGTTGAAGCGGCTGAGCGGACCGACGGGTCCGTCCGGAGTCCCGCTCAGCGTGATCGTCGACGACCCCGAGGCGGCCGCCGAACGCGAACGTCAGCGCCAGACGCTCACCGAGCTGCAATCGTCCGTGTCACAGGCGCAGAGCGCGCTCGAACACGAGCGCCGCTCGGTGGCGACAGCCCAGGCCGAGGCGGTGGCAGCGCGGGCCGAGAGCGCGGCGGCGAAGGCGGAGGTCGCCACGGCGCGGGCGGAGGCGCAGCGCATCCTCGACAACGCCCATTCTGAGGCCGACTCGATTTTGCAGCGCGCTCACCGGCAGGCCGAAGAGGACGCCGAGCAGATGCGCGCCACCGCCAAGCGGACCGGTGAACGCGAGATCGCTCTGCTCACCGCGACCGCCAAGGAGCAGGCGGCCGAGGCCGAGCGCAGACTCCAGCGCCTGGACGAACGCGAGCGCATGCACGCCGACGAGGCCGAGCGTCTCGCCGAGCGGGAGCGCATGCACGCCGAGGAGGCCGAGCGCCTAGCCGAACGCGACCGCCGCATCGCCGCCGCCGAGTCCGAGCTTGCCAAGGTCGAGCTGGCCCTGCAGACCCGCAAGCTGGAGCTTGAGGAGCTCTACGAGGAGCATCGGCGCGAGCTGGAGCGCGTGGCCGGGCTGACCGCCGAGCAGGCCAAATTGGAGCTGGTGGAGACCATCGAGGCGCAGGCCAAGCGGGAGGCGGCGATCCTCGTGCGCGACATCGAGGCCGATGCCCGCGCCAACGGCGAGCAGCGGGCCCGCCACATCGTGGTCGACGCGATCCAGCGGGTGGCCAGCGAGCAGACCGCCGAGAGCGTGGTCAGCGTGCTGCACCTGCCCAGCGATGAGATGAAGGGACGTATCATCGGCCGGGAGGGCCGCAACATCCGGGCCTTCGAGACCGTGACTGGCGTCAATCTGATCATCGACGACACGCCGGAGGCGGTGCTGTTGTCGTGTTTTGATCCGGTGCGGCGCGAGATCGGCCGCCTGACGCTGGAGAAGCTTGTCCTGGATGGACGGATCCACCCGCACCGGATCGAAGAGGTGCATGACCTGGCCAAGCTTGAAGTGGAGCGGATGTGCCAGCGCGCGGCGGAGGACGCGCTGGTCGAGGTGGGCATCACCGACATTCACGATGAGCTGGTGATGCTGCTGGGGCGGCTGCGCTACCGCACCTCGTACGGCCAGAACGTGCTCAAGCATCTGGTCGAGACGGCCCACGTGGCGGGCATCATGGCCGCCGAGCTCAGGCTCGACCCGGCGCTGATCAAGCGTTCGGCGTTCCTGCACGACATCGGCAAAGCGCTCACGCACGAGGTCGAGGGCTCGCACGCGATTATCGGCGCCGACATCGCGCGCCGCTTCGGGGAGTCCGAAGAGGTGGTGCATGCCATCGAAGCGCACCACAACGAGGTACCCCCACAAACGATTGAAGCTGTTTTGACGCAAGCGTCAGACGCCTGCTCAGGAGGACGGCCCGGCGCCCGGCGCGAATCGCTGGAAGCGTATGTGAAGCGCCTGGAGCGGATCGAGGAGATCGCGGGCGCGAAGTCGGGCGTGGAGAAGGTGTTCGCCATGCAGGCCGGGCGCGAGGTGCGGGTGATGGTGCGGCCGGACGAGGTCGATGAGATCGGCGCGGCGGTGCTGGCCCGCGACGTGGCCAAGCAGATCGAAGAGGAGCTGACCTACCCGGGTCAGATCCGCATCACCGTGGTCAGGGAGTCCCGGACCACGGAGATCGCGCGGTAAGGCGAGCCGTGGTCACGGAGTCCCGGACGACCGAGATCGCGCGGTAAGGCGAGCCGTGGTCACGGAGTCCCGGACGACCGAGATCGCGCGCTGGCCGGCACGTCGGTGTCCACCTCGCCGTCGATCCGGACGGCGTAGGCTCCGCCGATGGCGTCGCCCGTGTCCAGCTGGGTCATGACGGTCGGCGGGGTGGGCAGGCCCGACCGGGACATGCGCCGCTCGGTGTAGACGGCCAGTTTGGACAGTGCGTAGCAGATCAGGATGTACATCACGCCGGTGATCGTGTACATCGGGATGGTCGGCGTGGGGATGCCCGACGAGCCGGCCGCCTCGATGATGTTGCGGCTGGTGCGCAGCGCCTCGTTGAACGACACGATCGTGCCCAGCGAGGTGTCCTTGAAGATGACCACGATCTGGCTGATCAGGGCCGGCAGCATGATGCGCAGCGCCTGTGGCAGCTGCACCATGCGGATGCTCTGGCCGACCGACAGACCAAGCGAGGAGGCGGCCTCACGCTGCCCGTGCGGCAGTCCGTCCATTCCGGACCGGAGGATCTCGCCGATCACCACGCTGTTGTAAAGCGTCAAACCGATGACGAGGTACCACATCTCGTCCTCGAAGAGCAGGCCGAAGTCGGCGAATACCTTGTACACCAGGAAGATGGTGACCACGACCGGCAGGCCACGGAAGAATTCGACCCAAACCCGGCTGATGCCCGTGCCGCCCCCGGTGGTCCAGCGCAGCAGGACCGACGGTCCGGCGGCCCGGTCGGTGAAGCGGCGGCCCTTCTGCCCGCGCAGTTGGGCACGCAGCAGAGCGATCCCGATGCCCGCCGCGATGGAGAGCACGATGGACAGCCCGGCTGCGGCGAACGTGTTGAGCCAGCCCTCAAGCAGCAGGCTCCAGACGCCGGAGAACTGCGGGTGGCTCGGGTCGATCAGCAGCCCCCAGCGCTCCATGGTCAGCTGGTCGTTGGCTTCGAGCGGCCGGTACACGAGGTAGTAGAGCCCGAGTCCAATCAGGACGACGGAGGCGATGCTGGCGATCACGCTGATGCGCCGGGCACGCGGCCCCGGGGCGTCATACAGAACGGAGTTCATCGTGCCATCGCCCGCTTCTTCTCCACCCGGTCAAGGAACAGTCCTAACGGGACGGTCATGATGAGGTATCCGATCGATACGCCGATGAATGCCTCCAGCGTCGTGGCCGCGCTTTCCACCGTGGAGCTGGAGATGAGGGTGTCGACCGTCCCGAACAGGTCGCCGCTCACGCCGCCGAGGGCTCCGGCGAGCGCGGAGTTTTTCAGCATCGCGATGATCACGCTGCCGAGCGGGACGATGGCGTACTTCCAAGCCTGCGGGAATACCACGAAGCGCAGGTTCTGGGTGAAGGTCAGGCCGAGCGAGCGGGCCGCCTCGGCCTGGCCGGGCGAGACCGCGTTGATGCCGGCGCGGAACGCCTCGCACACGAACGCGGCCGTGTAGGTCACGAGCGCGATGACGGCGAACCGGAAAAACGGCACATCCATCTTGAGCTGCGTGAGGATCTCGCTCAGCACCGGGATCTTCAGGAAGTCGGCGTGGGTCATGCCCAGCTCGGGCAGGCCGAACGCGGCGAAGAAGATGACCACGGTGAGCGGGATGTTGCGGAACACCGTGACGTAGGCAGTGCCGACCGCGCGCAGCGGCGCGATCGGCGAGACCCGCAGCGCCGCGATAAGCGCGCCCAAGACGAGCGCGCCTATCGCGGCCAGCACGCACAGCTGGAGGGTGACGAGGAACCCGTCAACGAATGGCTGGATCGGCACCTGACTTCACCCTCCTGCTTGCTCTATGCCTAGTACCGGTCGACCTTGAGCTCGGTCGGGATGGGGGCCATCTCGCCGATCGAGCCGTTGGCGTTCCACGCGGTCTTGTAGGAGCCGCTGGAGAAGAACGCCTCGATCTTGTCGTTGATCCAGTTGCGGAAGACCGTGTCGTCCTTCTTCACGCCGATGCCGTACGGCTCCTTGGTGAACGGCTTGGCCACGAGCTGGTAGTCGTTGGGCGACTGGGTCACGTAGCCCATGAGGATCACGTTGTCCGTGGTCACGGCGTCGACCTGCTTCTTCTTCAGCGCGTCGAGGCACTTGGTGTAGACGTCGAACAGCACGATCTGGGCCTTGTCCTTGACGTACTGCTCGATCGTCTTGGCAGGGGTGGAACCCGTCACGGAGCACACCTTCTTGGTGCCCTCCTTGAAGGAGTCCGGGCCGGTGATCGAGGTGTCGCCCTTGGCGACGAGGATGTCCTGGCCCGCGATGTAGTACGGCCCGGCGAAGGCGACCTTCTCCTTGCGCGCCGCGTTGATCGTGTATGTCGCGATGACCATGTCGACGCGGCCGTGGATGATGTGGTCCTCACGGGCCTTGGTCACTGACTCTTCCCACTTGATGGCCTTCTCGGGGTCGAGGCCGAGCTCCTTGGCGAGCAGCTTGCCGATCTCGACGTCGAAGCCGGTGAATTTGCCGTCAAGTCCCTTGAGGCCGAAACGGGGCTGGTCCCACTTGATACCAATCGTGATCTTGCCAGCCTGGGCGATCTTCCGCATGGTAGAGCCCTCGGGGAATTGGCTACCGGCGTTGTTGGAGCCACTGCCCTGCTGGCCGGCACAGGCTGAAACTCCAAACGCGACGACCGCGGCCGCGGCTATCGCGATGATGCGCTTGACACGCATTCTTCCTCCCTTATCCGTCTCCACCGTTTGGCGGCCGGGGTTATGTTGTGATCACGGCCAACTTGGCCGTGATCAAAGAGAAGTCAGTGCTGCAGCACCTTCGACAGGAAGTCGCGGGCTCGCTCACTGCGCGGGTTGCCGAAGAACTCGGCGGGCGACGCCTGCTCCACGAGCTCGCCGTCGGCCATGAAGACCACGCGCCGGGCGGCGTGCCGGGCAAATCCCATCTCGTGCGTCACGACGATCATCGTCATGCCGTCGGCGGCCAGGGACGTCATCACGTCGAGCACCTCGCCGACCATCTCAGGGTCCAGGGCACTGGTCGGCTCGTCGAACAGCATGGCCTTGGGCTGCATGGCCAGGGCGCGCGCGATCGCCGCGCGCTGCTGCTGGCCGCCGGACAGCTGGGCCGGGTGCTTGAGCGCCTGATTGCCGATGCCCACCCGGTCGAGCAGGGCCATCGCGCGCTCGCGGGCCGCCTGCTTGGACTCGCCGCGCACCTTGATCGGGCCCAGGGTCACGTTGTCCAGGATGGTCAGGTGTGCGAACAGGTTGAACGACTGGAAGACCATGCCGACCTCGCTGCGCAGCCGGGCCAGGGCGCGGCCCTCCTCGGGCAGCGGCTTGCCGTCGAACACAATGGTCCCGGAATCGATGGTCTCCAGCCGGTTGACGGCGCGGCACAGCGTGGACTTGCCCGAGCCGGACGGCCCGATGACGACGACGACTTCGCCCCGATCGACCGTCAAGTTCACGTCGCGCAGCACGTGGAGCGAACCGAACCACTTGTTGACAGCGTTCAGTTCGATGAGCGGTTCCGGCATGCGACCGTCCTTCGGGCAACCTCGCGGTGGGTCTCCTGATGCGTCGTCACTTTAGATGGGCATAACCAAATGGGGAAACCCAGAAAGGTCACGGGCCGATAACCCTTTCCCGGGCATGTAGTCTTGCATCGCCATGAAGACCCAGATTCAGACGCAGCCACAGCCGCCGATTCGCACCTATCAGGTGCGGACTTATGGCTGCCAGATGAACGTGCACGACTCCGAGCGGATTTCCGGCCTGTTGGACGCCGCGGGCTACGTGAGGGTGGAAGAAGGCGACATAGCGGACGTTGTGGTCTTCAATACCTGCGCGGTGCGCGAGAACGCCGATAACCGCCTATACGGAAATCTGGGGCATCTGCGCCCGGTCAAGGACAAACACCCGGGCATGCAGATCGCCGTCGGTGGCTGCCTGGCGCAGAAGGATCAGGGCGAGATAGTCAAGAAGGCGCCGTGGGTCGACGTCGTCTTCGGCACGCACAACATCGGCTCGCTGCCCGTCCTGCTCGAACGAGCCCGGCACAACGAGGAGGCGCAGGTCGAGCTGCTGGAGTCGCTTGAGGTGTTCCCGTCGACGCTGCCGACGCGGCGCGAGTCGACCTACTCCGGCTGGGTCTCGATCTCGGTCGGCTGCAACAACACCTGCACGTTCTGCATCGTCCCCGCGTTGCGCGGCAAGGAAAAGGACCGCCGCCCCGGCGAGATCCTCAGCGAGGTGCAGGCCCTGGTCGACGAGGGCGTCCTGGAGATCACGCTCCTCGGGCAGAACGTCAACACCTACGGCGTCGAGTTCGGCGACCGGCTCGCGTTCGGCAAGCTGCTGCGCGCCTGCGGG
The DNA here is from genome assembly GCF_003426775.1 of Allorhizocola rhizosphaerae. Taxonomy (GTDB): domain Bacteria; phylum Actinomycetota; class Actinomycetes; order Mycobacteriales; family Micromonosporaceae; genus Allorhizocola; species Allorhizocola rhizosphaerae. Next base: position 6,537 of record NZ_QJUG01000018.1, read on the forward strand.
CCGCTGCGGGCGCAGGGCCTGGAGCGGGTGCGCTTCACCAGCCCGCACCCGGCAGCGTTTACCGACGACGTCATCGAGGCCATGGCCGAGACGCCCAACGTGTGCCATTCGCTGCACATGCCGCTGCAGTCCGGCTCCGACCGGGTGCTCAAGGCGATGCGCCGCTCCTATCGGGCCTCGCGTTATCTGGACATCATCGGCAAGGTGCGCGCCGCCATGCCCGATGCGGCGATCACCACGGACATCATCGTGGGCTTCCCCGGCGAGACCGAAGAAGATTTTCAACAAACCCTTGATGTGGTACGGGACGCGCGCTTCGCCAGCGCGTTCACCTTCCAATATTCCAAGCGCCCCGGGACTCCCGCCGCCACCATGGACGGTCAGCTGCCCAAGCAGGTCGTGCAGGAGCGCTACGAGCGCCTGCTCGCCGTCGTCGAAGAGGTGACGTGGGCGGAAAACAAGAAGTTGATGGGCACCGAGGTCGAGGTGCTGGTGGCGGTCGGCGAGGGCCGCAAGGATCAGGCCACCGGGCGCATGTCGGGCCGGGCCCGCGACGGGCGCCTGGTGCACTTCCAAGGCGCGCCGGGGATCAGGCCCGGCGACATCGTGCACACCACGGTCACCTACGCTGCGCCACACCACCTCAACGCGGACGGTCCAATCACGACATACCGGCGCACGCGGGCCGGCGACGCCCACGAGGCGGGCCAGGTCACGCGCACCAAGGGCGTGATGCTGGGCCTGCCAAGCGTCGGCGTGCCGGCTCCGTTGCCCGCCGCGCAGGCGGCGTGCGTCAGCCCAACGGCCTGACCCACTCGCCACCCTCGGTGCAGCCGGGGAACCGCGCACCTTCCACCATGCGGGTCAGTTCGGACAGCGGGATCCGGTCTCGATCGGCGACCCGGATGAATATCGTGCAGTTGCCGGGTTCGAAGATGAGCATGCTCCCGCCCACCGGGGGTAGCCAGCCCTGGCCGCCGTCCGTCACATACCAGGCGTCATATCCGCCGATCCGGGTGGCCGGGCCGAGTCCGGAATTCTTGACGTTCTGCAGGGACAGCGCCCGGAAGGTGAGCATTTGCTGTTCTGCGGCGAAGGGCGGGTGGTAGTAACTCATCGGCACCGGAGGCTCGGCGCCGGTGCCGAAACCGAGCATGCTGTCGCCGCGATCGGCTATATAGTCCCGGATCCCGGCATATTGCGGCAGCAGCCCTTCGGGGACGTAGCCGAGGCTGAATGGCATCACCAGGTCACGGGGCGGGCCGACGCGCACCGTCTCGGCGAGGCGCAGCAGCGCCTCCTTGGCGGGCACTCCATTTTCGCCGACGACCAACACCCACGCCCCCTCCCGGTCCTGCCACCCGACGGCGGGCTTGCGCACCAGCGTGGGTGTGGGCGAAGGACGCGGTGTACGCGACAGATCGGAGACATCCCTGGTGCCGACCGGCAGATCATTGACGTGGTATGCGGGCCGGCCTTGCACGGTGACACGTTCGCCGCTCTGCAGATGACTCCCGTCGAAGGTGCCGGGATCGTGCCGGAAGACGGAGAAGTCTTCGGCGGCCTTGCCCGTGCCGGAACGCATCATCAGGTACTGGAAGGTGCCGGTCATGCCGTGAAACAGCTGCTCGTAGCCGCTTCCCGGGGCGACGCCGACGGTGAGCTGCAACGGTCGGCGATCGGCGGTCGCGGGTGGGTCGGGGGCGCGCTGACCGAGGCCGGAGACGACTGCGGGGACGCCGACCAGCACCGCGGCGAACACCGCCGACGTCGCGCTTATGGCCAGAATCCTGCGCCGCACCCTGATCCGGTGTGCGTCGGCCTTAACCGCGTCCATGATGCCCACCCCGTCCGGTGCGGTGGCGGCGAGATCGGTGAACGCCCGTTCCAGTTCGTCGATTCCTCTCATGGTTTCCCTCCTTTGGCGGATAACAGGTTGAGATCCACGCGCAGCGTGGCGAGTGCCCGGGAGGCGTAGCCGCGGACCGTGCCCGGACGGCAGCCGAGCACCCGCGCGATCTCCTCGTCGCTGAGCCCCTCGTAGTAGCGCAGCACCAGCACGGCCCGCTGCTGGCGTGGCAGCGTGGCCAGCAGCTGCCACATCGCCTGGTGCTCGCCGAACTGCCCGGCCGTGTCGGCCGAGCTCACGACGTCGGGCTCGTGCTGTCCTAATGGGACGGTCCGGATCGCCTTGCGGCGCCGCAAGCTCAGGAATTCGTTGGTCACCATCGCGCGGACGTAGGCATACGGCTCGTCGAGCGTCCTGATGCGCCGCCACCGCAGCAGGGCCCGGGTGAGCACCTCCTGCACGATGTCGCGCGCCAGCTCCCGATCACCGGCCAGCAGCACGGCATAGCGCAGCAATGCCGGCATCCGCGCGGCCGCGAACTCCTCGAACTCCACCGGTGTCTCCTCTCGCTGCTCCAATAACTGGAACGCGATGCACCGGCGATCTGCTGTGCGCCTAGTCGAGCATCCACGTGATGAGTCGGGCGCCAAACGGCGTGAACTGCACAGCCGCGCAGGCGAGGGTCAGGGCCGTGCCGATGTAGAGCCAGCGGGTGCGGTGGCCGGGCGAGAAGATGAGCATGCCCATCCCCGCCAGCGCCGCGATTGCCGCGCTGGCCTTGCCGAAGACGACGAGCAGGGTCAGCGGCATGAGCACGATGTCGTCCACGATGCCCAGGCCGAGCACTTCCCTCGGGTCGCGCACGTCGCTGCTGTTGGCGAACGGCGAGAACGTCAGGCCACCGCTTTGCAGCACGGCCACGCCGAGCAGCAGCAGGACGAGGAGGTATGCGCCGCAGAACACCGCCTGCACGCCGATCAGTGTTTTGCGCGGACCTTCGTCGACGGACATGCGGCGATGCTACTCGGCGGGCCGCTGTCCGTCAGGCCCGCCATTTGCCGTGCGCCACTTGGCCGACTCCCGCCGGTTGACCATGAAGTCAGTGCCGCGACACGCCGTCGAACATGGACCTAAGTTCATGATCGATGGAGAGAGAAGGGGGAGGGGCTATTTGGTGAGGCCCGCCCGGCGGAGGGCGTCGGCCATGGCCCCGCTGGGTGCGGGCTCCGGCCGGCGTTGCTGCTGCCGTGGCCGGCCACCGCCGCCCGCCCCACGGTCCTGTTTGGACGGTTGTACGGCGGACGCCTCGTGGGAGTCCTCCAGGCGCAGCGTGAGCGAGATGCGCTTGCGCGGCACATCCACGTCGAGCACCTTGACCCGCACCACATCGCCCGACTTGACGACGTCTCGCGGGTCTTTCACGAAGTTGTGCGACATCGCCGACACATGGACCAGACCGTCCTGGTGCACACCGATGTCGACGAACGCGCCGAACGCGGCCACGTTGGTCACCACGCCTTCGAGGATCAGACCCGGTACCAGATCGGAAATCTCATTGACACCGTCGGCGAAGGTGGCCGTCTGGAACGCGGGGCGCGGGTCCCGGCCCGGCTTTTCGAGCTCCTTGAGGATGTCGGTGACGGTCGGGATGCCGAACGTGTCATCGGCGAACTCGGCCGGCTTGAGCTTGCGCAGCACCAGGTTGTTGCCGATGAGCTCCTTCACCGACGTGCCCGAGGCATTGAGGATCCGCTTGACCACGGGATAGGCCTCCGGATGCACGCTGGAGGCGTCGAGCGGGTTGTCGCCGTCGGGGATGCGCAGGAAGCCCGCGCACTGCTCAAATGCCTTGGGCCCCAGGCGAGGCACGCCCTTGAGCGCCTCGCGTGTCCGGAATGGACCGTTCGCGTCGCGGTGCGCCACGATGCTGCTGGCCAGCGTCGAGCCGATCCCGGAAACGCGGGTGAGCAGCGGTACCGAAGCGGTGTTGACGTCGACCCCGACCGCGTTGACGCAGTCCTCGACCACGGCGTCCAGCGAGCGGGACAGCTTGCTTTCGGCCACGTCATGCTGGTATTGCCCCACGCCGATGGACTTGGGGTCGATCTTCACGAGCTCGGCGAGCGGGTCCTGCAGGCGCCGCGCGATGGACACCGCGCCACGCAGCGACACGTCCAGCTCAGGCAGCTCGTGCGAGGCGTATGCGGAGGCCGAATAGACCGAGGCACCCGCCTCCGACACGACCGCCTTGGTGAGCTTGAGCTGCGGGAAACGCTTGATGAGGTCGGCGGCCAGCTTGTCGGTCTCGCGCGAGGCCGTGCCGTTGCCGATCGCGATGAGCTCGACGTTGAACTTCTGGCACAGGTGCGCCAGGATCGCGATCGAGTCCTCCCACTTGTTGGCGGGCACGTGCGGATAGATCGTGTGCGTGGCGACCACCTTGCCCGTGGCGTCGACGACCGCGACCTTCACCCCCGTGCGGTACCCCGGATCGAGCCCGAGCGTCGTGCGGGTCCCGGCGGGCGCGGCCAGCAGCAGGTCGCGCAGGTTGGTCGCGAACACCCGCACGGCCTCGTCCTCGGCCGCCTGCCACAGCCGCCCGCGCAGGTCGGCGCCGAGCCGGAACAGGATGCGGGTGCGCCAGGCCAGGCGCACGGTCTCCAGCAGCCAGGGCCCGCTGCAGTGAAAGTGCGAGGCGATCCGCTCCTCGAAGTTCACGTCGCCGGGCTCCATCGTGAGATCGAGGATCTCCTCCTTCTCCCCGCGGAACACGGCCAGAATCCGGTGCGAGGGAAGCTTGGTGAACGGCTCGGCGAAGTCGAAGTAGTCGGCGAACTTGGCGCCCGCCTCCTGCTTGCCCTCGCGCACCTTCGACGACAGGTGGCCGTTGACCCACATGAGCTCGCGCAGCACCCCGATGAGGTCGGCGTCCTCGGAGAAGTTCTCGATCAGGATGGCGCGGGCCCCGTCGAGCTCCTCTGCGGTGTGCTGGGAGACGTCGTAGGCCGGATCGGCCAGCAGCGCGAGCGCGAGCGGCTCCAGGCCGGCCTCGCGTGCGATCTGGGCCTTCGTGCGGCGCTTGGGCTTGTAGGGGAGGTAGATGTCTTCGAGCCGGGCCTTCGAGTCGGCCCCCATGATCTGGGCTTCCAACGCCTCGTCGAGCTTGCCCTGGCTGCGGATGGACTCAAGGATGACGCCGCGCCGCTCTTCGAGCTCTCGTAGATAACGTAGTCGCTCCTCGATCGTGCGCAGCTGCGCGTCGTCGAGCATCTCGGTGGCTTCTTTTCGGTATCGCGCGATAAAAGGCACGGTCGCGCCGCCGTCAAGAAGCTCGACCGCCGCCTGGACCTGCCGGTCACGCACGCCGAGCTCGTCGGCGATCCGCTGGAGAACACTCGTCGTCGCGTCTGTCGTCACGTCGAAGCATTCTGCCAAAGACGCGGGTGTGACCCGACCCGGCCACACCCGCGCGGCGCATCACAAAACGGTGCAGGTTATCGGCGCCGGGACGGGGTTGGACCCGGACCAGCTGCCGTTGAAGCCGAACGTGACCGACTGGCCACCGTTGATCACCCGGTTGTGCGACGCGGGGTTGACGGTCACATTGGCGCCGCTTTGCGTGTGGCTGCCCTCCCACAGGTTGGTGATCTGCTGGCCGGCCGCGTAGGTCCAGACCACACGCCAGCCGTTGGAGGTGGGCGTGGTGCCGTTGTTGGTCACGCGCACCGTGACGCCGAAGCCGCCCTGCCACTGGTTGGTGATCGTGTAGGTGGCCGAGCAGGCGCCGCCCGGGTTCGGTGAGGTCGACGTCGAGGGCGACGGCGAGACCGAAACCGACGGGCTGGGGTTGACGCCCGTGGGCGGGTTGAGGTGCGGCGAGAGGATGTTCATCTTCTGCTGATTGACCGTGTACCAGTCGTCGAGCGCGATGCCGCCCGTGTCGCCGGAGTTGGGGTTCCACGACCAGTACGTGAACGACATGTTGTTGGCCGTCAGATACGACATCAACGTGGTCAGCCATTGCACGTCAAGCGGATTGGCCAGCGTGCTGCCGAACTCGCCGAGCATGATGGGCGCGACGTTCTGCTTGTTGAGCTTGCCCCAGAAGTGGTCCCACACGCTGGGCAGGTTGTTGGGGAAGTTGGGGTCCTCGAACCACGATTGCCGGTCGAAGACCGAGATGCCGTAGTCGTGCGGCGCGTACACCAGCCGGTCGGCCACGCTCAGCCGCACGGGCTGGTCGATCGCGGCCGACAGGTTGCCGCCCCACCAATCGCAGTTCTGCCACGGGTCGGGGATGTTGTCCCACTCGTTGGCGTTGCCGCCAGACAGGCAGCTCACGCCCTCGACGAAGATGAGCCACTCGGGGTGCACCTGCAGGATCGCGTTGCCGATGCGCTCGGCGGCCAGGCGCCAGTCGCGGGCCGGGTCACCGCAGCCCCAGCATGCGCCGGTGCCGTTGGGGTCGGTGCCCTCGGCGTGCGGCTCGTTGAACAGGTCCGCGCCGATGACGGTCGCGTTGTTGCGGTAGCGCTGGGCAAGCGTGCGCCAGTCGGCGGATGACGCTGGCCTCGTTTGGTGCGCATGACTCGAATCTCCAATGCGTGGGGTCCCGGGGCTCGGCCCCGGGGCATTGTCGCGGCCACCGGTGAAGTCGACCGAAGGTCGACAAACAGCGAGAGGCGGCTCGTGTGATGTGTGCCATGCCCTGACTCCCGCGCGTCAGGCTACCAAATGCTAAAGTAGTGAAGGCACAACATAGTGAAGGTGTGTAACAATGAGTGAAGACAGGCACGAGCTTGCACTGGGCATGATCCTGCAGTTGGTCGTCGTCCTCAACGAGGACATGACCAAGAGCCTGGAGCGCGACGGCCTGACCAACTCGCGCGCCCCCGTGGTGTGGTTTCTCGGGCAAAACGGGCCTATGACACAGAAGGAGCTCGCGACGGCGGTCGGCGTGAGCGCACGCAACATCACCGGGCTGGTCGACGCGCTGGAGGCCACCGGCTTCGTGGCGCGTGGGCCACACCCGACCGACCGGCGGGCGACGCTCGTCTCGCTCACCGCGCTCGGCGACAAGACGGCCCGCGCGATGGACCGCGACAAGGCGGAGCTCGCCGAGCTGCTGTTCACGGGCATACCGGAGCGCAAGCTCGACGCGTTCGTCGACGTGCTGGGTGAGGTGCTCGGGCGGATAAACAGGGAACTTGAGCGATTGAAGGAGGCGGGTTGACGTGTGGGCACTGATACGCAGGGCCGTGCTGTTCGAGCTGAGGCTGTGGCGCAGCCTTTATCGGTGGATCGCGCGCCGGCCGGTCACGCGGGAGCCGGGTGCGGTGGCGTTCTCCAACTCCAGCGCCATCATGCCCGCGATCATCGGGTTCATCGTGGTGTCCATCATCGAGATCCCCATCCTGCACCTGTTGCTGCCGTGGCGCACCGTGCAGATCATCTCGTTTGTGGTCGGCGCACAGGCCGTGCTGTGGATGATCGGATATCTCGCGGCGGTCCGGATCCATCCGCACATCGTTGGCGCGTCTGGATTGCAGGTGCGCAACAGCACGTCGGTCGACTTCACGATCCCGTGGGAATCGGTGTCCGCCATACAAACTCGGATGCGGTCGTTGACGAAAAACCGTACCGTGGTGGCAGAAGGCGATGTGTTGCACATCGCGGTTTCGAGCCAGACTAACGTCGACGTGATTTTGAAGCAGCCCATCGTTTTCCGCGACCTGCAGGTGTCTGAGGTGCGGCTGTATGCGGACGATCCCCGCGCGCTCGCCGCGGCCGCGCGGGCAAAGCTACCCGTTGGAATCTCGAGCTAGGAGGCACAGTGGTCGTCGGAAGCGTTGCCATCATTGGATTCGGACTCGCCGTCGTCGGGGCGGGGGCCGGCATCGGATATATGTTCGGGCAATACCTGCAGGCGTCGGCGCGGCAGCCGGAGTCCGCGGGTGCCAACCGGGCCACGCTCTATCTGGGGATGGCGCTCATCGAGGCGCTTCCGCTGATGGCCATCGCGTTCGGCTTCATCTGGGGCGGCAAGATAGGCGCGTAGCATTGCCGGATGCCCTCCACGTTCCGGCTCCTACTCGGCGGTCTGTTCGCGAGCATGACCGCCGAGTCCATTTTGGTGCTGGCGTTGGCCATATGGGTCAAGGACTTGACGGGTTCGAGCCGCCTTGCCGGGCTGACCATCTTCGCGGTGGTGATGCCCATGCTGCTGGCACCGTTGGTGGGCTGGGTGGTCGACCGCTTTCCGCGGCGCCCGTTCCTGGTGGTGGCGCATGTGTGTGCGGCTGCCGCGCTCACGCCACTTTTCGTTGCCGGACAACGGGTCTGGATCATCTTCACGGTGGCCGTCCTTTATGGACTTTCCTACATCGCGGTCAGCGCGGCGCTCAATGGGCTGATCAAGCTGGTGGTGCCGGGCGACCGGCTCGCCTCCGCCAACGGCGCGCTGCAGGCGGTCAAGCAGGGGCTGCGGCTGATCGGCCCGGTTGCCGGGGCCGGTCTTTACACCGCCTTCGGCGGGGCGGCGCTGGCGGTGGTCGGTGTGGCCGGCTTTCTCACCGCCGCGGTCGTCATTTTTCTTTTGCCGGTACGGGAAAAGCCTCGCGCTCGATCGGGCGGCAAGGGCCTTTCCCGTGACTGCTCCACGCTCCGCCGGGAAAGCCCCAAGCCGGTGGAGCCCTGGCTGACACAGGTCGGGGCGGGGCTGCGGCATGTGGGATCGTTGCCCGTGCTGCGGCGCACGACCATCGGGGTGGCGGTGTGCATCCTGATGCTGGGCTTCAACGAGGCGCTGGTGTTCGCTTACGTGGACGAGGGTCTGGGCTTGGAGCCCGGATTTGTGGGCGTGCTGGCGACCGTGCAGGCCTTTGGCGGGTTGCTGGGCGGGCTCGCGGCGGCCCGCCTGGTGCGACGGTTGGGTGAGACGCGGGCTGTGGCGGTGGGCATGCTCGCCTTTCTGCCGGCGGCCTCGTTCTCCTTCGTCGTACCGTCCCTTTGGCTGGTCTTCCCGGGCATGGTGGTGTTCGGGTTCGGCGCATCCTTGACCGTGGTCGGGTTTAACACGTTGCTGCAGCGGTCCACCCCGCAGGCGTTGATGGGCCGCGTCACCGCCGCGACCGATGCTGTCATTGGCGGGCCTGCGGCCCTCGCCACAGCGGCGGGAGCCCTCGCCGTGTCCGTCGTCGACTTCCGCCTGCTGTTCGCATGCACGGGTCTCGTCCTGCTCGCGACAGGGGCCGTTGTATGGGTGCGTACGCGACAGATTACGTTGGTGCGCAAGCCATTCGGTCCACAGAATTCTCCAAATAGCACCGCCACCGGGCCCGACTTAATCGATGATACGGGTGTACGGTCCTGAACATGAGCGATGAAGCTGAGGCGGCCACCGAGCCCGCCTGGAAAACCGGTCCCCTGCTGGCGCGCATCCCGCTCACCGAGCAGGGCGTCGCCCGCTGGCGCGTCGGGTTTTCGCGGTGCCGGTGACGTGCATCGCCGAAGCCGTTCCGCTCGCCGCCGACAATGGAGATGTTGATGCTGGTCGGCCGCCATCCCCTCGCCGAGGTCTGCTCGGTCGACGGTGCGGGCTGGGGCGAGCTGCGGAAGATGAGGGGCATGGACCGCGACCGTAGCGATCACCCGGGCGAGGGGCCTGCGGTGTGCCGTCCGTAATCAAAACGTGACGCTATAGGGACGTGCTCTGACTGCCACGGCTATTGACCACCGTCACATAGCTTGTTTAATCATCGGTAACTTTGTGACGCACGACACAGGGGAGCCGGTTTGCTGCAGGTCACGAACCTTGAGGTCGTCTACGACGATGTTGCCCTGGTCCTGCGCGGGATCAGCCTGGCGGTGGGGCCGGGAAAGATCGTGGCGCTGTTGGGCGCGAACGGTGCGGGCAAGACCACGCTGCTGAGAGCGATCACCGGGCTGCTCGACGTGCACGACGGAGAGATCACGAAGGGGCAGATCACGGTCGATGGGCGGCCGATCCCGCGGAAGAGTCCCGCGGGGATCGTGCGGCTGGGGGTCAGCCAGGTGATGGAGGGGCGCCGGATCTTCGCCGAGCTGACGGTGGAGGAAAACCTGCGGCTGGGAGCACACCTGAATCCCCGGAGTGTCAAGGAAAATCTGGGTCGCGTCTTCGACTTGTTTCCGGTGCTGGAGCAGCGGAGGCGGAGCACCGCGGGCTATCTGTCGGGTGGGGAACAGCAGATGCTGGCTCTCGCGCGGGCGCTGATGGCGCAGCCCAAATATCTGCTGCTCGACGAGCCGAGTCTGGGCCTCGCGCCCCGCCTGGTCGAGCAGATCCGCGACCTCATCGTGGCGATCAACGAGACCGGCACGGGAGTGCTGCTCGTGGAGCAAAACGCGACGATGGCGCTGTCGATCGCATCGCACGGCTACGTGATGGAAACCGGCAAGATCGTGCTGGACAAGCCCGCGGCGGAGCTGCTGGGGGATGAGGACATTCGCGAGTTCTATCTCGGTACCAAATCGAAGTCTTTTAAGGACGTCAAGCACTACCAGCGGCGGAAGCGGTGGCTGTCATGAGTCCGATCCTTCAGTTTGAAGACGTCCATCTGGCCTTCGCGGGTGTGAAGGCGATCGCGGGCGTGTCGTTCGAGGTCGGTGAAAAGGAGCTGTTTGCCGTCATCGGGCCCAACGGTGCGGGCAAGACATCCATTTTCAACGTGCTCTCGGGTGTCTACAAACCACAGTCGGGGCGGGTGCGCTTCCTCGACAACGACATCACGGGGCTCAAGCCGCATCGGATCGCCGCGATGGGGATGGCACGCACGTTCCAGAACGTCGAACTGTTCGCCAACCTGACCGTGCTCGACAACCTCATGCTCGGGCGGCATCACCACCTGCGTTACGGCTCGCTCGCGGCGATCGCGTGGCTGGGGCGTGCTCGCCGGGAGGAGATCGAGGGGCGCCGGCGGGTTGAGGAGATCGTCGATTTCCTTGAGCTGGAGCAGTGGCGCAAGCAGTCCGTGGGGCTCCTGCCGTATGGGGTGCGCAAGCGGGTCGAGCTGGGCCGTGCGCTGGCCATGGAGCCGAAGCTGCTCCTGCTCGACGAGCCGGTGGCGGGCATGAACCTCGAAGAGACCGAGGACATGGCGCGCTACATCCTGGACATCCGCGACGAGCTGCACCTGCCGATGATTCTGGTCGAGCACGACATGGGCCTGGTGATGGATCTCGCCGACCGGGTGATGGTGGTCGACTTTGGACAGACGATCGCGACCGGGCTGCCCGCCGAGATTCAGCATGACCCGGAGGTCATCCGCGCCTATCTGGGGGTGACTCAGTGACTCGCGATGACCCGCTGCTGACCATGAAGTTGGTGCCGCGACACGCCGTCCAACCTGGACGTGAGTTCATGATCGACGGGGAGGGCGAGCTGTGACGTTGGCGGCGCGGGTGAGGGATCGGGCCGAGCGCATGCCCGATCGGGTGGCCATGCGGGAGAAGGACTTCGGGATCTGGCAGGAGGTCACGTGGGCGCAGTACTGGGAGCACGCCCAGGATTTCGCGCACGCCCTGCTGGCGTTGGGGATCCAGCCGGGTGATCGGGTCGCGATCCAGTCGGAGAACCGGCGCGAGTGGCTCTACACGGACGTCGGCACGGTCGCTGCGCGGGCAACCACGGTTGGGCTCTATCCGACGAATCCGCCGAGCGAGGTCGGCTATCTGCTGTCGCACTCGGGTGCGCGCGTGCTGGTCGCCGAGGACCAGGAGCAGGTGGACAAGGCCCTTGCGGTGTTGGACCGCTGCCCGGGTCTGGAGTGGATCGTCTACATCGAACCGCGCGGGATTCGGTACCGGTACGACAACGAGCGACTGATCTGGTGGGACGATCTGATCGAGCAGGGGCGCAAGCATCGGGGCGATTATCCGGAGGCGGTGGCGGAAAGGATGGCGGCCGCGCAGGCGGACGACATCATGACGCTGATTTACACGTCGGGGACGACGGGGCCGCCCAAGGGGGCGATGCTGTCCGTGTCCAATGTGGAGTTCGCCATCCGGACCGTGGTGGATGGCGGGGGATTCGCGTCGCCGGCGCCCAACCCCGATGACGTGATGCTGTCGTATCTGCCGCTGTGCCATGTGGCGGAACGGATTTTCACGACGTGGTTCAACGCGGGAGCCGGGACGCAGGTCAATTTCGCGGAGTCGATCGCGACCGTGCAGGAGAACCTGCGCGAGATCCAGCCGACGATCCTGTTCGGTGTGCCGAGGATCTGGGAGAAGATCCTGGCCGGAGTGCAGATCAAGCTCGCGTCGGCGTCATGGCTCAAGCGGGTCAACACGAGGCTGTGGCTGGGTGTGGCCGAGCGGGTCGGTGCGGCGCTCGTGCGTACCGGTGGCAACCACACCTTGGGGACGCGTTTGGCATATGCGATCGGGTGGGTGTTTTTCTATCGCGCGCTGAGGGAGCGGATCGGGATGCGCCGCGTGCGGTTCGCGGCTTCGGGTGCTGCGCCGATCGCTCCGGAGGTGCTGAGGTTTTTCATGGGCATCGGCGTGCCCATGCATGAGCTGTATGGGATGACCGAGAACTCGGCGGTCGCGACCGGCAATCGCCCCGGGCGGGTCAAGCTCGGCACGGTCGGCGAGCCGCAGGTCGGGATCGAGCTGCGGATCGACCCGGATACCGGTGAGATTCAGACCCGGCACGACGGCACGTTCGTGGGCTATTTCCGCGATCCGCCGGCGACCGCGGCGGCGATGACCTCGGATGGATGGCTGAAGACCGGGGACATCGGGGAGTGGGTTGATGGCACCCACGTAAAGATCACCGATCGGGCCAAGGACATCATCATTACGGCCGGCGGCAAGAATATTGCGCCGTCGGAGATCGAGAATGCGCTGAAGGCGTCGCCATTCATCAAAGAGGCGATAGTCATTGGGGACCGGCGGCCGTTCGTGTCGGCGTTGGTGGGCATAGAGCTCGACACGGTCGGGGAATGGGCGCAGCGGCGCAGGATCGCCTACACCACCTATCGCGACCTGTCCGAGAAGCCGGACGTCAAGGCGCTCGTACAGTCCATTGTGGACAAGGTGAACGAGCGGCTCGCCCCGGTCGAACAGATCAAGAAGTTCCGCATGCTGCCCAAGGAGCTCGACCACGAGGACGGCGAGCTCACCGCGACGCAGAAGGTCAAGCGGAGCGCCATCGCCAAGCTCTTCGCCGATCAGGTGGAGGAAATGTATGGATGAGCTGCTGGAGAGCGTGGTTCGCGGGCTCGGGCGGGGGAGTGTCTACGCGCTTCTGGCGTTGGGCTTTGTGATCATCTTTAAGGCGACGCGCGTCATCAGCTTTGCCCAGCCGGCGTTCATGCTCGCCGGAGCCGTGATGGTCACCTATCTGGTTGGGCCGCTTGGCTTCTGGGGCGCGCTGGCGGCCGCGACCGTGCTCACCGGGCTGCTCGCGCTGGGCGTGGAGCGGACGGCGGTGCGCCCGATGGTGGGGCGGCCCGCGTTCGTGGTCGCCATCATCACGCTCGGCGTGGACATCGCGGTGCGCGTGATCGTGAACGCGTACATCGGCAACGACGTGCGCCAGGTCGGCGACCCGTGGGGGCTGTCGCGGGTCGAGCTCGCCGGGCTGATCATCGAGAAGCGGGACGTGGCGCGGATCGTCACGGCTGCGGTGCTCGTGGCGGCGCTGTTCGCGTACTTCCGCTTCACGCGCATGGGGTTGGCGATGCGTGCCGCCTCGTACGACCAGGAAGCAGCGATGGCCCAGGGGGTCTCGGTCGGTGGGGTGTTCGCCGTGTCGTGGGCGATGGCGGGCGGGCTCGCGGCCGTGGCCGGGACGTTCGTCGCGGTGGGCGAGAACGTCGACGGTCTCATGTGGACGATCGCGCTGGTGGCCCTGCCCGTGATCATTCTCGGTGGGCTGGACTCGCCGGCGGGAGCCGTGCTGGGTGGGGTGATCGTCGGCGTGCTGCAGGAGCTCGTCGCCGGGTACCAGAGCCACTTCCCGTGGCTGGGCGGCAACATCTCGGTGATCACACCGTACGTGGTGATGCTCATCGTGCTGCTGGTCAAACCGTATGGGTTGTTCGGGACACGAGAAGTGGAGCGCGTTTGATGAGGGGCCGCCCGCTGTTGTACACGTCCTACCGCGCGGACATGGCGCTGCTGAACACGCCCGCCAAACGGGTGTCGCTGGGGCTGCTCGTGCTGCTGGGCCTGGCGTTGCCGTTCCTGCTGCAGGACAGCACGCTCAACCTGCTCGCGATGGGCTGTGTGGCGGCGATCGGGGCGATCGGGCTGGGATTGGTGACCGGCTACGCGGGACAGGTGTCGCTCGGGCACGCGTTCTTCTTCGGGATAGGGGCATACACGTCGGCGCTCGTCAGCGGGGAGACGGGCGTGCGCACGATGGGGTTGGGCGTGCCCAACCTGCTGGTGTGGCTTCCGGCCGCCGGGCTGGTGGCACTGCTGTTCGGGGTGCTCGTCGCGCCACTGGCGACCCGGCTGCGCGGGCTGTATCTGGCGATCGTGACGCTGGGGCTGGTGTTCATCGGGCAGCACGTCTTCGGCGAATGGGGCTCGCTCACCGGCGGGACGGGGGTCGGGCGTGCCCCCGCCAGACTCGAATTGTTCGGCTATGACGTGGCGGCGACGGACTCGATGGGTACCAGAGAACAAAAGTCTTTTTGGTTGATGTTTTCCTTGCTCATCGTCTTCGCGCTCGCCGCGCGGAATCTCGCGCGGTCGAAGGTGGGCCGGGCGTTCACTGCCATTCGGGACCGGGATATCGCGGCGGGCGTCATCGGGGTTAACCTTTCCCGCTACAAGACGATCGCCTTCGCCGTTTCGTCGTTCTATGCCGGATGCGCGGGGGCATTGCTTTATCCGCTGGTGGGTTTCATCGAACCGGGCACGTTCAGCCTCCTGCTTTCCGTGCAATACATCGCGATGGTCCTGATCGGCGGCGCCGGGACCATTTCGGGCGCGATCGCCGGGGCCTTCTTCATCACGCTGTTGCCCAGCCTGACCCGTGGGCTGCAGCCGCTGGTGCCGTTCATCAGCACGTCACCGACCGAGCTGCCCAACATCTTTCAGGTGGAGACGATTCTCTACGGCGTCCTCGTCATCGGTTTCCTGATTTTTGAGCCACGGGGTCTGTTCGGCATCTGGATCCGCGTCCGCACCTATTGGAAGACCTGGCCATTCTCGTACTGAATGAAGGGGTTTCGTTGTGCGAAAACTGTTAGTGATAGCGCTCGTGGCCGCGTCGCTCACCGCGTGCCGCGGTGGTGAGACGACGACCGACGCCGGGGGGATCAAAACCGATGTCGGGGTGACGAAAGAGCCCTGTCCCCAAGCCATCGACCAGGCGAAGGGCTGTATTTATCTGGGTATCATCTCCGACCTCACCGAAGGCCCGTTCAAGGCGCTCGCCGTGCCCATCACGGAGGCGCAGAAGGCGTTCTGGAAGCGTGTCAACGAGGCCGGCGGCATCGGCGGGTACGAGATCGACGTCACGAAGTTCGTGAAGGACAACAAGTACAACCCGCAGACCCACAAGGAGGTCTGGGACCAGATCAAGGGCCAGGTGCTGGCGCTGGCCCAGACGCTCGGCTCGCCCACCACGGCCGCGATCATGTCGGATCTCAAGTCCGGCAACGTGGTCGCGGTGCCCGCGTCGTGGACGTCGCAGTGGGCGTTCGACGACGTGATCATCGAGTCGGGGGCCAACTACTGCATCGAGTCGATGAACTCGCTCGACTACGCGGTGGAAAAGTACAAGAGCAAGAGCGTGCTGGCCGTGCACTACGCCGGTGACTACGGCGACGACGCGGCCGCGGGTGTCAAGTTCGCCGCCGAGAAGCTGGGCCTGACCTTCTCCCACCTGAAGACCGACGCGGGCGCCGACAAGCAGGCCGGCGCGATCGCCGAGATCGTGGGCAAGAAGCCCGACCTGGTCATCCTCACCACCGGACCGACCGAGACCGCGACCATCGTCGGGCAGGCGGCGGCCCGCGGCTACACCGGGCGGTTCATCGGCACCAGCCCCACGTGGAACCCGGCCCTGCTGCAGAGCGCGGCCGCGCCCGCCTTGCTCGCGCTGTATGAGCAGAGCGCACCCTGGAACTCGTGGACCACCAACACCCCTGGGCACGAGGCGCTGCGCAAGGCATTGACGGGCGTGACCGCACTGAGCGAGGGCTACACGGCGGGCTGGGTCTGGTCGTACCCCCTGAAGGCCGCACTGCAAAAGGCCACCGCCAACAAGGACCTTACCCGGGCGGGCCTGCTGGCCGCCGTGAAGTCGCTTGATTCGGTGGACTACGAGGGCATGCTCCCGACCGGCGCGGGCAACTTCAAGGCCGGCGCGACCGGGCAGGTCAAGGTGACCGCCATCTACAAGCCCGACAAGGCCGGCGTGACCGGCGTGAGCCTGGTCAAGGACCTGTTCGTCGGGCCGACTGCGCAGGCGTACACATTGGACAGTGCCTGCTTCAACAAGCTCTGACCACTGCCACACGGAAAAGGGCCGGGTCCACACCCGGCCCTTTCTAAAGGTATCGCTTCGCGATGGCGATGAGCTGCTGCCGGTCGCCACCGGGGCGACGCAGGAGCTCGCGCAGCGCAACGGTCTCGGCATCATCCGGGGCCATCTGGAAGGACTTCACCGTCTCGTTCCAGACCTCGTCGCTGTCGCGCGCGCAGGTGTAGAACCAGTCCAGCACGATGCTCGGCTCATCGCCGAGCAGGTAACGCTTGCCCAGCATGTCGAGCAGCCACGGCCAGCGCACCATGATCTCGACCACCCGGGCCATCTCGGCGCTGTGCTGCTGGGTCTGGGTCAGGCTCGTGGTGGTGACGCCGAGCTTGTATTCCAGCACCATGTAGAAGCGCCACAGGTTGACGAACGTCTTGACCTGCCGCGGATTGCGGGCGGGCAGGTTCTTGACGGCCTCGTGCAGCGACGAGCGGACCAGTGCGAGCGACTCGAGCCCGCTCGACATGCTCGGCTCGGCAGCCAGCGCGGCGTCGTCATTGGGCGACTGTCCGTTATGGACGGTCGCCGCGCGTCGCCTGCTGCGGCGGAACCAGCCGCCGTTGCGCACCGGGCTTGCCACGACGGAGTCGGCGGCGGGGTTGCGTTGAGCGGGCACTGCCGTGACGGGCGGCTGGGCCGGTGCGTTCACCGAGACGGCTGCGCGCCGCTGATCCGCGAGGAGCAGGTATTCCAGATAGTTGACGATCGCCACGTCCGGCAGGCGCGGAAGGCGTACCGGAAGATCAATGATTTTCTCCATGAACCGCCAGCCGGTGTGCTTGAGGTGCCCGAAGCTCACCGGGTCGGCGATCGCCCGGTCGCCGATCGACGAGAACTCCGATTCCAGGTGTGCGGCGACGGTGGCCGGGTCGAGACCCATGACGAAGACGGCCGGGCCGAAGGCGTTGGTGAGAAAGAGGTTTATCGCCTCGATCGTGTCCGAGACCACGCTGGGACTGCATCGGTCCATGTCGTCGATGAAGATGTACAGCGTGGAGTGCCGCGTGGCGAGCTCGATCACCTCGCGCAGATCGTGCCGCAGGAGGTAGAGGTAGCCCCGCTCGGGTGTCTCAAGTGGATCGTTGGAGCCGTCCAGCAGCCCGACGACACCGCCGCTGACCGGGCCCTGCACGGCCGCCGGGTCATACCAGTTGCTGAAGCCCTTGACCGCCGTCCACAGGGTGCGGCCGACCGCGAACAGCGCCGCGATCGCGATGACCCCGGCCGTTCCCAGGATCTTGTCGAGCTCACCGGTGTTGACCACGCCGACCACCACCGCGACGACCGCGGCGACGAGCGTGAGCAGGCCGGCGGTGACGGCGACGAGCCCACGCATGGTGCGCGGGCTCAGCGACATCATGATCTGTTTGCGCATCGCCGCGGCGCCGGTGCGTTTGAGGTTGAGGTCGAAGTAGAGCATGCGCCGCTGCTCCGTGGGCAGGCGCCGGGTGACGCCGGTGAGGATCTCGTGGGCCAGGCCGGCCCAGATCTGTTCGGGCCGTTCATACATCCACGGGTTGAACCACACCGAGATGATTTTCTTCTCGGGATCCTTGGGCCGCATGGCATAGGGGAACGTGGACTCGGTCATCCGCTGATGCAACCGGGCCCACGCCCATGACGGCTTGATGGTGTCGGTGACCGGCTTGTCGGTGTCGCCGTGGAACAGGACGTGCGTCGGCTCGAACTCCGATGCCTGCCCGGTCTTTTTCGCGTCGTCGACCCGGGCCGCTTCGGGGTCGACCTTCGCCCGGATCATCTCCAGCAGGCTCGACTTGCCATGGCCCCATGGCGCGTGGATGCCCACGACGATCGGCGGCGCGGTGCTGCTCAAGGCGTCGACCACGGTTTCGGCGAGGGTCTCCCGGGCCAGCTGGTCCTCGCTGGACGGCTGATCGTTGAGCAGGATGGCGGACGCGCGTACGGGAGCGTCCAGCTCGCCGCCGGTGGACAGCGGTTTTTCGGGCGCGACGACCCACGCGCGCAGCTCGCCGTCGTGCCCTCCGGTCAGCAGCACCGAGGTCTGCCGCTTGCCCTGCCGGCGATGGGCGATGGTCATGGCGCGAATCGAAGTGGTGCCGCCCTTTGCCGCGTCGCCCACGAGGCGGCCGTCCAGGCCCCACTTCAGCACGTCGCCGTTGTCGCAGCCGCCGAAGATGACGACGAAGCCGCTCTCGGTCTGGTGGCAGGCCAGCGCGCGGACCTGCCGGTTGGACAGCGGCATGTCCAGCCGGCGCACCAGGGTCGCCGTCACGACGTCGTAGAGCTCGACCTGGCCGTCCGAGCGGGCCGCGACAACCAGATGCCGGGTGTCCGGGGTGACGGCGACGGCGTTGATGGGTGTGCTCGTGACGGGATGGACCGCGCCGCCCGACAGCGGGACCCGCAACAGCCCCTGTGTCGAGCCGATGACCACGTAGATCTGGTCATCGGCGGCGATCGTGGTCAGCGAGTGCACCTCGCCGCAATCGCGGGCGATGATCTCGTAGCTCTCCTGGCCGCCCAGCGCACAGCGACGGACCGTGCCGTCCGGACCACCGGTGATGACATGCCATTTGCCGCCGTGCTCGACCGTGGCGACCGCCCAGATCTCGGCGGTGTGGTCCATCCGCAACGGTCGCGCCCTGCCGGTCGCCGGCTCCCAGTCGATGACGCCATGGTCGGCGCCGCAGCTGATCAGGTGGGGATCGGTCGCGTCCCCCGCGAAGGCGATCGCCCGGACGGTGCTCTGGTGACCGATGAGGCGGTGGATGTCGCGCTCGGCGATCGGGTCGACGACGTGGACCGCCCGGGTGACCCCGGCGCACGCGTAGAAGTCGCCGTCGACCGTCGTGCCGGCGGCCACCGCCCAGATCGTCCCGTCGATGCGGGCCGCGACGCGGGACTCGCCGAGCACCCGGGCCGTCATCCGGGTGATCCTGTGCTGGCCGTTGAAGTCGCCGGAGGCGATCACGACGAAGTCGTCGATCACCTCGCAGGCCAGCGCGTAGACCTCGCCTTTGTGCTGGGTGACCTCCACGGAACCGGTGCTGGTGGTGCCGTCGTAACGCCAGAGCGTCACCGGGCCGCGGGCCGACGCCGTGGCGATCATCGACGTGTTGTCGGCGACGACGTGCCCGAGCCGGCGGATCGTGGCACCGGTGCCGTAGGCACGGATCGACTTGAGCGTGCCGTCGTCGTCGGGCAGCAGGATGCGCAGCATCTGGTCGGAGCCGCCGGTGGCCAGGAGGTCGATCGAGGCGGGCCCGCCGTCGGCGTCGGGCATGCCCGGCGTGCCGAGGCGGCCGGGCACGGTGATCATTGACCAAATTGGACCGTTGTGCACCGGCGAGAACACGGGCGGAACATCGGGGTCGGCCAGATCCCATGTGGCAACGACACCGTTGGTCAGCGCGCATGCGGCGTAATGGCGCCCGCGATGCCGATAGACAGACACCTTGAACGGCAGCGCACCGACCTCGACGTCGGGCGGGGACAGCTCGGTGAAGGTCGTCGTGCCGGGCTGCCAGACACAGACGCCCGTCTGCCGGGCGATCAGCACGATCTCGCCGCCGTCGGGGCCGATGCCCACCGCGAAATCCCGCACCTCACCGGTGCCGCAGGTCAGCGGTGGCTCGCTGCCGTGCGTGCGCGGATCCCACACCCACACCAGGCCCTCCGGGCCACCGACCAGAAGCAGATCGCCGTGCTCCCGATTGGGCAAGGCCGCGAGCGCGCTCACCGGTGTGTCCTCCGCCAACACACCCAGTTGCACCTCTGTGGCAGCATCGAGCAGGTCAACCCCCTGGCTTCGGCCGATCGCCAGAACGAGCTGCTTGTCGACGTGGAGGAAGGCCATATGATCTATCTGGCCACGGAGCTGCGGAGCCCCGGCGGTGCCAGCCATCGGCTCAGCTCGATTGTCCATAGGCGACTATCATAGGGCCCTGGCGCAACGGCAAGGCAGGCGTGGGAAGCGAAACACCTATCTGGGCCATGACATCTGAAGGTGAGAACGAAACTCGGTGGCGGCGGAAACGACAGGCCCAGACGCGGACGGGCAGAAGGTGGCGATCCGGCCTTGGGCGCGGCTCGACGCCATGGATTGGATCGCCATCGGGCTACTGATCGGCGGCGTCGTGGCGATCGCGACGGGGCTGCTCCCGACGACCGTGGCCAAGGCCACGGTGTCGCGCATCTTCCCGCTGCTGGTCTTCCTCGGTGCGGTCATCGTCCTGGCGGAGCTCGCGGCCAAGGCAGAGCTCTTCGACGTCATCGCGGTCCGGCTGACCGCGCTCGGCAAGGGCCGCAACGTTTTGATGTTTGTGCTCAGCCTGGCGTTCGCCGCGGCCATCACCATCTTTCTCAACCTCGACACGACCGCGGTGCTGCTCACGCCGGTGCTGATCGCCACCGCGCGCCGCGCCCAGTTACCCGTGCTGCCGTTCGCGATGACGACCGTCTGGCTGGCCAACACGGCCAGCCTGCTGCTTCCAGTGTCCAATTTGACCAATCTGCTGGCGGCGGACCGGATCGACCTCAAACCCCTGGCGTTCGCCGAGCGGATGGCCCTGCCCCAGGCGGCCAGCCTGCTCGCGATCGGCGTGTGCCTGTGGTGGTTTTACTGGCGCACCAACCCCTCCCGCTATCCGGTGCCGGAGCGCCACAGGCCCCGCAACGTGCTGCTCTTCCGGATCGCGGCGGTCTGCGTGGGCACGTTCGTCGTCGCCATCCTCGTCGGTGTCAGCGTCACCATCGCCGCGCTGGTGACCTCCATCGCCCTGCTCGCCGCGTTCGTCTGGCTGAGGCGGGCCGACCTGGCGTGGCAGTTGTTGCCGTGGCGGCTGCTCGTGTTCGTCACCGGTTTGTTTCTGGTCATGGACACGGTGGGGCGGCTCGGGCTCTCCGACTTCATGGCCTGGCTGATCGGCACTGACTCCGGCACCAGCGGTGTGGTCCGTGCGGCGACGGTGGGCGCCGTGGCGTCCAACGTCTTGAACAACCTGCCGAGCTATGTGGCGGGGGAGGCCGTGGTGCCGATCCCCAATCACGACCAGCTGATCGGGCTGCTGATCGGCACCAATGTGGGGCCGTTGGTGCTGCCCTGGGCGTCCCTGGCGACCCTTATCTGGTACGAGAGGTGCCGCGCCGACGGGCTGACCGTCAGCTGGCCGCGGTTCATCGGCACCGGGCTTGTCGCCGCGGCGCTGACCCTGGCCGCGAGCGTGGCGGCCCTGCTCATCGGCTAGCGACTGTCACTGCCCGATGCGGGGTGTGATGGGTTTGAAGGTGACCGGTGCGCCTGGGCGACCGCCGCGGCGGCCCTTGTATTCGGGCACGCCGACACAGGTGAACAGCAGCGTCACGAAGTCTTCGGGCTCGCCGAGCAGCCCGGGGACCTCCGAGTCGTAGAAGGTCATGCCGGACGCGCCCGCGCCGAGCGCGTAGGAGGCCAGATGCAGCCGGCCCTCCACGATGCCTGCGGCCAGCTGGGCCTCGCGGTAGCCGTGGTCGTCGAGTTGGCCGGCGGCGATGCCCGAGATGGCCACGAAAGCGGCGTCGCTTCCCAGGCCCTGTGCCAGGCAGATGCGGTACAGCTCTTCGCGCAGATTGCCCGTGCGGACCGGGGTCGTGAGGTTTGGCCAGCGGTACACGCCCGGCTCGACATCGTCGACTCCGTGCACCACCATCCAATGTGGAACCGTTATGCCGCGGGTCGATGCGGACATTGACCATTCGAGTACCGAGCGCGGCAGCGTCTTGCTCGCGTCCATCAGCCGCTGCGAGCCACGCCGCGCGATGACCTCATCGAGCGACTCGGCCGCGGGAGGCTCGCCGGGCAGGGCGGGCGCGACCGGCCACGGCTCGCCGAGCGTGTCCCGGTCGCCCGCGCGCTGCGCGATGGTCGACAGCGGGAACTCGACCTGCGGCAGCTCACCGGTCACGGCGGGCCCGGTGGACGCGATCGCCGGCGTGCCCTCGGCAAGCGACAGCAACGCGATCGGGAACTCGTGCACGCCGTCCGCGCCGACCAGGCCGGCCACCGCGCGATCGGGAAACGTTGTGCGGAGATGGGCGGGCAGGCCCGCACTTTGCGCGGCGGCTTCCAACTGCGCGAGCAGCGTGCCCCCGTCCCAGTAGATGTGGCGCCAGCCGCGCTCCGAATAGCGCCAGCCGGTGCGCCACGGGACTCCCGTGACGACCAGTGTGGTGGCCTCGCCGCCCGCGGGCGGGGCGATGTGGACCAGCGCGTGGTTTTGGGCGTCGTACCAGTGCACGCCGTCCGGCACGCCCGTGACGCCGCGCGTGCATGCGTAGACCTCAAGCGGGAAGCGTGCGCCCGCCGAACCGCTGGCGCGGAAGTACATTTGGCGTCCGTCGCGCTCCCGCACGCGCACGACGCCGGCGCCGAGGAACAGGATGCGCGCGAGCTGGGCCGCGTCGAGCGGCTGCACCGGGCAGGCCACACCGGCGAGAGCGGCGGTGGCGGGCGTGCCCGGGTCGGGCAGCTCGGTCGGCAGCGCGATGGTCGGCAGGCCGGCCTGGTACGCCTTGAACTGTGGCGGTTGCGTCTCCGGATCGTTGGCGGCCAGGTCGTGCCGGATCCTTGGATCGTCGCTCAACGGCTTGTCCCAGTCCATGCCCGGCCGGTACGACGTCAGCCGGTGCAGCAGGCCGGCCCCTAAGTCAAAATCCACTTCGTCACACTAAGCAAGCGGCTTCAGCCTGTCATCCCAATAGCGGGGCTACAGGCCGATCCTATCGAGTGCGGTACACGTTTGATCGCCGCTGGACATTGGCCACCTCAACGACCACCCGATCGTCGTCAATGGCATAGATAATGCGGTATTCGCCACGCCTCGCCGAGTGAAGGCCCGCGAGCTCGGCGATGAGCGGCTTGCCGACGCGGTGCGGATTCTCCGCCAATGGCCCGGCGCAAAACTCCAGCACCGCCCACGCTGTTCTTTCCGGGAGCTTCGCTATATCGCGGCGGGCTGACGGGGTGAACTCAACGCGATATGTCATTCCGCCTCTCCGGCCTGAGCACTGCGGGCTTCGAGATCACGACGAATATCGTCAATGGTGAATCGCTCTGGTTCGGTCAGCGCGTCCCGGATTTCCCGCGCGATGTCCGGGTCGGACAGGATTTCGAGCGTTTCCTGGAGCGACTCGAGATCTTCGTAAGCGATCAGTACGGCAGCGGGCCGGCCGTTCTTGGTGATGACCACCCGCTCGTGGGTCGTTTCGACGGAAGTGACCAATGGTGATAAGCGGTCGCGGACATCGGCGAGCGGCAGCGTTGTAGTCATGTACAGAATTATGGCGCTGGTGTCGGCTGGGTGGCAACTGAACCGGCGGGCGGCCGGGGCGCGCAGGCCGGACTTGTTTGGCCTGCGCGTAGGGCGGGGCGGCCCTGGGTGCAAGGTAATCTGGAAAATCATTTTCTTGACGTATGGAGCGTGCGTTACTAGTTTTCAGGGCATGGTGGATCGACGCACCCTTCTCACCGGGGCGGGCGGGATGGCGATGGGCGGCGGGGAGCACGACCGTCCGAAGTGGAAGGTCGAGACCGGGCTGGACCGCTTGGTGGCAACGAACTTCGCCGCCCTCCGCGGTCGGCGGGTGGGCGTGATCTCCAATCCGACCGGCGTGGACCGGCAGTATCGCCACCTGGTCGACCTGATGCATCACAACGTCGACATCACCGGCGTGTTCGGGCCCGAGCACGGCTTCCGCGGCTCCGCCCAGGCGGGCGGCAGCGAGGGCACCGGCATCGACGCCCGCACCGGCCTGACCGTGTACGACGCCTACGGCGCGAGCCAGGCCAAGTGGCAGGAGATGTTCACCCGCGCCGACATCGAGCTGGTCGTGTTCGACATCCAGGATGTGGGCGCCCGCTTCTACACCTACATCTGGACCATGTTCGACTCGATGGTGGCGGCGAATGCCCTGGGCCTCAAATACGTCGTGCTCGACCGGCCCAACCCGACCGGCGGCCGGGCCCGCGGCCCGGTTCTGCAAACGGCGTTCGCGAGTGGCGTAGGCAAGAAGGAGATCGTGCAGCAGCACGGCATGACCGTGGGCGAGCTGGCCCGCTTCTATCGGGGCGAGTTCGCCGAGACGTCGGGCATCGAGCTCGAAGTCGTCAACTGCAGGGGTTGGCGGCGCGGCATGATCGCACGCGACACCGACGTGCCGTGGGTCATGCCGAGCCCCAACATGCCGACGCCCGACACCGCACTGGTGTATCCGGGCACGGGCATGTTCGAGGGCACGTTCGCCTCCGAGGGTCGGGGCACGACGCGCCCGTTCGAACTCGTGGGCGCCCCCGGCCTGGACCATCACTGGTGCGACCGGCTGAACGCCTATCGACTGGAAGGCATCGAATTCCGCGAGGCCTACTTCACGCCCACCTTCAACAAGCACACGGGTGTGCTCTGCGCGGGTGTCGAGGTGAAGGTCGTCGACCCCGCCCATTTCGACGCGGTCAAGACCGGGGCCGCCATGCTGATCGAAGCACGGCGATACCCCGGCTTCACGTGGCGGCAGGATTCATGGGACCCGGTCCGGCCGCACTGGATAGACAAGCTCACCGGCTCGACCCGCCTCCGCACGATGATCGACGCGGGCGCGGGGCTGGCCGACGTGACCGGCGCCTGGGCCGACGAGCTCGCCGCGTTCGACGCGCGCCGCCGCCGGTACCTCCAATATCAGTAAATTTCAATGGGAGGACTTGTGAAAAGGTCAATTGGCGCCCTGGCGGCAGCCATGGCCGTGGCACTAGCGGCCGTCGGCTGCAGTGAGAGCCCGCAGCAGGCCAAGAGCGGCGGCACCTACACCACGGTCGAACTCACCCACGCGATCGACCCCCAGGCGCCGATCAACCCGTGGGCCGGCAAGGGGAACTCCTTCAGCGGCTACAGCGCGATGCCACTGGCGTTCCGCAAGAACCACCTCACCGACCACAACCAGCACTACCCGGGCATCGCCGAGAGCTGGCAGGTCTCGGCCGACGGCGCCGAGGTGACGATAAAGATCCAGCCGAAGGCGAAGTGGTCCGACGGCACGGACGTGACGTCCGAGGACATCAAGACCTCGGCCGCGGTCGCGTTCACCCAGGGTGGCTCGGTCTTCGCGATCAGCCCCGGCAGCACCGGCTCGCTGGGTGAGGTGACGATCGTCGATGCCAAGACCATCAAGTTCACCCAGGCGCCGGGCGCGCGCAACAACATCTTCCTCTACAGCCTGCTCAACATGTGGGTGCTGCCGAAGTCGGTCTACGGCCCGCAACTGCCCGCCGACTTCTGGGACAAGGTGAAGACCGGCGCGCAGAACACCGACGCCGGCAAGGCCGCCCGCGATGAGCTGGCCGCCCTGGGCAAGAAGATCATCACGTTCGGGCCGCCGAAGGACGTGTCGGCCGGGCCGTTCGTGCTCGAAAGCGTCAACGCCAGCGAGGCCATCCTGGTGAAGAACCCGCACTTCTTCAACGCCGACAAGATCGGGCCGGACAAGGTGCGGCTGCGCAACTACACCGGCAACGAGCAGATCTGGAACTATCTGACCGCCGGCGAACTGGATGGTTCCCCCTTCACCGCGACGCCGACCAATGTGGTCGAGCAGATTTTGAAGGTACCGGGTTCGGCCAAGCTGACCGGGATGTCCCAGGTGAGCGCGGCGCTCGCGTTCAACCAGAAGTACGCGCCGTTCGACAAGGTGCAGGTGCGCAAGGCGCTGGCCCACCTCATCGACCGCGGCGAGGTGCAGAAGATCGGCGCGCCCGACAGCGGCTCGGTAGCCGAGCACACCTCCGGGCTCATCGAGGGCGCGGCCAAGGCGTGGATCGGCGACGCCGAACTGGCCAAGCTCGACCCGTACAAGGTGGACAGGGCCAGGGCCGAAACCCTGCTCACGCAGGCCGGACTGTCCAAGCAGGACGGCAAGTGGATGCTGCCCAACGGGCAGCCGTTCGCCTTCAAGCTGCAGGTGCCCAACGGCTTCTCCGATTGGGTGGCGGCCGGCAAGAACATCGCGAGCCAGCTCACCAACGCCGGCATCGCGGTCGAGGCGCAGACCAGTGCGGACTATGCCGTGTACCAGAAGGAAATGGCCGAGGGCAAATACGCGGCGGGCTTCTGGCTCGTCGCGCTCGGCCCGTCCACCTACAACGCTTACTCGCGGCTCTACGGCGGCGCGAATGGCTGGTCGGCGTTCGGGGGCCAGCTTACGCACAAGCCCGCGGGCGAGGGCGGCAACTGGATGGGCGGCGCGGAGACGGCCACCATCCCGGGCTACGGCACGCTCAACCCGGGCCAGCTGACCTACCAACTCAGCCAGCTCCCGGTGGACCAGGCCAAGGACACGATCGTGAAGCTGGCCAACTACACCAGCGACCAGCTCCCGGCGATCCAGATGTGGAATTACGTCAACGTGCAGTTCGTCAACACCAGCCGGTTCGAGAACTTCCCGCCCAACGACTGCGAGTGCCTGCGGCTGTCGCACGGGGTGTGGATGCAGCTCGGCTACATTCAACCGAAAAAATGAGCGGGTTGATGTGGCGGATCGCGGGTCATCTGACCCGCGGTCTCGCCATGATCTGGGCGGTCACGACGTTTACCTTCGTGCTGATCCGGCTCATGCCGGGCGATCCCGTGCAGGTGCAGTACGAGCGGCTGATCGCGCAGGGCATGACCCCGGATCAGGCGGAGTCGGCGACCGCGATCACCTACGGGTTCGTGCCGCACGGGCCGATGTGGAAGCAGTACCTGGAGTACATGTGGGGCCTGGCCCATCTGGACCTCGGCGTGTCCGTTGAGTCGCAAGGGGTCCCAGTCGCCGACCGGGTGTTCGGCGCGCTGCCGTGGACCGTCCTGTTGGTACTGTCCGGGATTCTCATCAGCTTCCTGATCGGCGTGGTGCTGGGGGTCGTGGCGGCAATGCGCCGCTCGACGATGGTCGGGCACGGGCTGTCCATCGCGGGATCGCTGCTGCACGGCGTGCCCCCGTTTGTCATCGGCATCGTGCTCGCGGCCCTGTTTACCCGGCGGTGGCGGTGGTTCCCCAGCGGCGGGCACTTCAACGGCGACGAGGTTTCGCCCGGGTTCTACTACGACTTCATCGGCGACGTGGCGTATCACGCGGTGCTCCCGGCCGCCTCGTTCGCGGTTGCCAGCTATGGGGGTTGGCTGCTCGCGATGCGCTCGTCGGTGGCCAGCGTGCTCGGCGACGACTTCCTGCTGGCGGCGGAGCTTCGGGGGTTGCGGCCGTTCATGAGGTTCAGATATCTGGCGAGGAACGCGATCCTGCCGCTGTTCACGGTGTTGGCGATTTCGTTCGGGTTGGTGTTCGGCGGGTCCATCTTCATCGAGCGCATCTTCAACTATCCGGGCCTGGGAATGCTTTTGTACCAGAGCATTGGAGCACGGGACTTCTCGATGATGAGCGGCGCCTTCCTGCTCATCACGGCCGCGGTGATCGTCGCCAACATCCTCGCCGACGTGCTCTATACGGTCATCGATCCGCGCGTGCGGAGGCAGGCATGAATGCGGTGTGGAAACCGGGCCAAACTCACTGCCGCCGCCCCTCCTGCGGCGGTGCAAGGTGAGTGCCGTGCTGAGGGCGTTGCGGCGCAGGCCGAGCCGGATCGCCGGAGTGGTCATCATCCTGCTGTTCGTGTTCATGGCGGTGGCGGGGCCGTGGTTCTACCCGGATCGGCTGCCGTACGACGCCGACAACATCTACGCGCCGATCAGTTGGGAGCACCCGCTTTCGACCGATTTCGAGGGTGTGGACGTGCTGGCGCTTGTCGTCACGGGCACGCGCGGCGTGATGCTGGTCGCCGTCGCAGCCGGGCTCGTGACGATGGTGGTGGGCACGGCGATCGGGCTCTACGCGGGCTACCGGCGGGGCCGGCCCGACTCGGTGCTGATGCGCATCGCCGATTTCGTGCTGACGATCCCCGGGTTTCCGCTGCTGATCGTGCTGACCGTGACCATCGGGCTGGGCGCGTGGTGGAAGATGGCCCTGGTGCTCGGGCTCACCGGCTGGGGCGGGCTGGCGCGGGCCGTTCGCTCGCAGACGCTGTCCCTGCGCGAGCGCGGATTCATTGAGGCCGCAAGGGGTTTGGGCCTGCCGACGCGGCACATCGTGACCAGGGAGCTCCTGCCCAACGTGGCGCCCTACATCGCGACCAACCTGTTGGTGGCCGTCACCGCGTACATCTATGCCCAGGTGGGCCTGTATTTCCTGGGCGTGCTGCCGCTCGACACGAGCAACTGGGGCGTGATGCTCAACGCGGCCGTGTTCCAGTCGGGTGCGCTGATCTCGCCGGACGCACTGCCCTATCTGCTGGCCCCGCTCGGTGCGATCCTGTTGCTCACGCTGGGCGTGGTGCTCATCGTCGACGCGCTGGAGGAGATCTTCAACCCACGGCTGCGGGGGTCATGAACATGGGCGTGACTATTGCGGGTTTGACGGTTACGTATGGCGATTTGCCCGCGGTCAAGGACGTGTCGCTGCGGTTGGAAGACGGGACCATTACGGGGCTCGTTGGGGAGTCGGGGTCGGGGAAGTCGACGCTGGCGCTGTCGTTGCTGGGGCATGGAAACATCGCGAGCGGGTCGGTTTTCATCGACGGCGTGGGCGACATGTCCAAAATGGACAAGGGTGCGTTGCGGGCCGTGCGCGGGGCGAAGATCGGGTATGTCTTCCAGGCCGCGCAAAACTCGCTCAACCCGCTTTTGACGGTCGGCAAGCAGCTGCTCGACCTTGCCAAATCGCACGGTGTGCGCGACGTGCGTGGCGCGCATCCGCTGCTGCGCAGGATGGGCCTGGACCCCGATCGGGTGCTCAATTCCTACCAGCACGAGCTGTCCGGCGGCATGCGCCAGCGGGTGGGCATCATGTTCGCCCTGGTGCTCAACGCCCATGTGCTGGTGCTGGACGAGCCAACGACGGCGCTCGACATGATCACACAGGCGAACATCCTGCAGATCGTGCGCGAGGTGCACGCCGATCGTGGGCTGACCACTTTGATCGTCACGCACGATGTCGGGGTCGTGGCGGAGGTCGCCTCGCGGGTGGCGGTGATGTACGGGGGCCGGATCGTCGAGTGCGGCTCGACGAAGGAGGTGCTGGCCAACCCGCGGCATCCGTACACGCGCGGGCTCATCAACGCGATCCCACGCCTTACCGGACCGGTCGACGTGGCGAAACCGCTGCCCGGCACACCGCCGACACTGGGCACGATTCCAGCGGTGGGATGTGTGTTCCGGGCGCGGTGTCCAATCCGGATGGACGTGTGCTCCGCCCAGGAGCCGGAAATGATCGACGACGTGGCGTGCCACGCGGTGGGGGTAACGGCGAAATGATTGAGGGACGCGGGATCACCAAGGCGTTCAAGCAGGTGCAGGCGCTGCGCGGGGTGGACTTCGTCATCCCGCGCGGGGGAGCGGTGTCGTTCATCGGCGAGTCGGGCTGTGGCAAGACCACGCTCGGGCGCATCCTCGCCGGGTTGGAGAGCCACGACGAGGGCCGGCTGTTGCGCGATGGCGAGCCCATCAAGGATTTCAGGCCCATCCAGCTGATCCACCAGGATCCCTATTCGGCGCTCAATCCGACCCGGACCATCGCGCAGATTTTGCGCGATCCGTTGCGGCTGCGCGGACACCCGTTTTCCAAGGCGGAGGAGCTTCTGTCGTTGGTGGGGTTGGACCCGTCATATGTGCTGTCGCGGTATCCGCATCAGCTCAGCGGTGGCATGCGCCAGCGGGTGGTCATCGCGCGGGCGCTGACGGTCGATCCCGAGGTGCTCGTTGCCGACGAGGCGGTGTCGATGATCGATGTCTCGCTGCGGCTCGGAATCCTTGCGCTGCTTCGGAACCTGCGCGAGACGCTGGGCGTGTCGGTGCTGTTCATCACGCACGACGTGGCCACGGCGCGCTATGTGGGCGCCGAGGGCGAGCTTTACGTCATCTATCGGGGGACGGTCGTCGAGCGTGGGCCCGTCGACACCGTGCTCGCCGGGCCCGTCCATCCCTACACGCAGTGCCTGCTGTCGGCAATCCCCGTGTTGCACGGTCTCGAAGTTCCAGGACCCGATCGTTTGGTACCGGATGAGCCCTTGGACGAACGGGTGGAGCCCTCGGGCTGCCTGTTCGAGCCGCGGTGTCCATTCGCGACACCCGCGTGCGCTCAGGAGCAGCCGTTGTTGAGCCGGCTCGGGGACACGCCACAGGACCACGCCTGCCTGTTCCCGGCCCGCAGGCACGTCGTCGCGGTGCCAGCGCGGTGACAACACTCGACCAATTGCTCACCGAGCAGATCGACGACAGATACGCGCACCTCGACCAGGCCCCGGTGGCACAGCTCGCGCAGCTGATGAACGAGGCCGACGCGAGCGTGCCGGGCGCCGTGCGTTCGGCCATCCCGCAGATCGTTCCGGCGATCGAGGCGGTGGTCGAGCGGCTCGCGGCGGGAGGGCGGCTCATCTACGTCGGCGCGGGCAGTGCGGGGCGGATCGCCGTACTGGATGCGTCTGAAATCCCGCCAACATTCAATGCGCCGCCCACGTTGGTGCAGGCGGTCATCGCCGGGGGCTTTCAGGCCGTGGTGCGCACGGCTGAGGGGGCCGAGGACGACACGGCCGCGGCGTCGCTGGCCATCGACTCGCTTGAGGTGTCGGCGTCGGATGCGGTGATGGGCATTGCGGCCAGTGGGCGCACACCATATGTGTTGGCGGCGATGGGCGCGGCACGGCAGCGGGGCGCGGTGACGGTCGGATTGTCGTGCAATGTGGACACTGCGCTGTCGGCGGCGGTCGACTTTCCGATCGAGGTGCCGGTCGGGCCCGAGGTGCTGGCGGGATCGACGCGCTTGAAGGCGGGCACCGCGCAGAAGCTCGTGCTCAACATGGTCAGCACGATTGCGATGGTGCGATTGGGGAAGGCCTATGGCAACCTGATGGTGGACATGCGGGTCACCAACGGGAAGCTGCGCGATCGGGCGCTGCGCATCATCGAGCGGGTCACGGGGTGCACGCGGGCGGTCGCGGAGAAGGCGTTGCACGCGGCCGACAATGAGGTCAAGACCGCCATCGTGATCGTGGCGCGATCGTCCACAGTGGAGGTCGCGCGGCAGCGGCTGGCCGCCGCGTCGGGCCGGTTGCGTGATGCGCTTTGAGGGTCCTCGGTCTCATCTCCGGGACATCGCACGACGGCATCGATTGGGCGGTCGTCGACTTCGCACTCTCCGGTGACACCCTCGTGGGGCGGGTGGAGTCGTATGGCACCACGCCCTATCCAAGCGGGCTTCGCTCGCGTTTGCTGCGCGCGCTGCCGCCTGCTGCGGTGTCGTTGCGGGAGGTGTGCGAGCTCGACACGCTCATCGGGCAGGCGTTCGCGACGGTGGCACGCTCCGATGTGGACTTGATTTGCTCGCACGGGCAGACCGTGTACCACTGGGCGGGGCGGGGCACCCTCCAGATAGGACAGCCTGCCTGGATCGCTGAGCGGACGGGGGTGCCCGTGGTTTCGGATGTGCGGGCGCGTGACATCGCGGCGGGTGGGCACGGGGCTCCGCTGGTTCCGGTGCTCGATCGGTTACTGCTGGCCGGGCTCGCGGGGCGGGTGGCCGCGCTGAACATCGGCGGCATCGCCAACATCACCGTGCTGGACCCGTTGGTGGCGTATGACATCGGGCCGGGAAACGCGCTCATCGACGCCATGGCGCTGCGCCTGACGGGGGCCCATTACGACGAGGACGGGCGGCTGGCCGCAGCGGGCACAGTCGATCGGGCGTTGCTGGACCGGCTGCTCGCCGACCCCTATTACGCGTTGCCCCCGCCCAAGTCCACCGGCAAGGAACACTTCAACGCGGCATATGTCTCGTCCCTGCCGCCCACCGCGGACACGATCGCCACGCTCACGGCGCTCACGGCCTCGACCATCGCCTCGTCCGTGCGCGAGCACGGCATCGAAACGCTCGTCGTCTCGGGTGGCGGGTGGGCCAACTCCACGTTGATGGGCATGCTGCGTGGTCGGTTAGAGGACGTGCGTATTGTGCCGTCGGACGAGTTCGGCGCGCCGAGTGACGCCAAGGAGGCGATCGCGTTCGCACTGATCGGCTGGCTCACCGTGCACGGCCTGGCCTCGACCACGCGCATTCTCGGGTCGATCACACCCGGCGCGGGTGCGCTACAGTTGCCGCCGCCACTTGCCGCCCCACCGGCCCGCCTGCACCTGGAGGCCTCCAATGCCTGAGCACTACGCCGCCCTGGTCCGTCCGATCATCGACCGCGTTTACACCTCGGTGCGCAGGGCCGCCCGCCCGCGCACCATCGACGTCGTCGAGCGGATGGGGCTGCAGCCCGGGTTCATTTCGAGCTTCTACTTTGGACTGTTGGCGCGGCCCATGCCCGCCGCGAGCTTCGCCGCCGCCACGACCTACAGCGGGTCCGACATGACCGAGGAGCTTGAGCAGGGCATCGCCTGGCTGGACGCCGACGGCACCTGGCACATCACCGAGTCCGGCCGCGCCCTGGGGCTCGCGTTGCAGCTCGCGATAGCCGAAGGGGCACAAGAGTTCTGGGCCGATCGTGCGAGCACCCTGCCCCGCCTGGCCGAGCTGCTCGGCCGGCTGCTTGAGGCCGGGGCCGCCACGGGTGGGCCGGCCTTCGCCGCGCTGGCACCCGCATACGAGCCCGATGGCGCTTCGCCGGCCCTGCTGGTCACGAGCCGACTGGGCGCGCTGCGCCACCACCGTGCCGACGCGCACCGGGCGGCGTGGCAGTCGGCGGGGCTCTCGCTGCCAGGGCTGCTCGCGCTGCCCGCGGACAGCCCGGCACGCGTGGCCATCGAAGGCGACACCAACCGGCGCGATGCGCCCGTCTACGGGTGCCTCACGGCCGACGAGCGCACCGAGTTCATGGGCCTGCTCGGCGCGCTACCGGGATAGCCCGAACCGTTCGGCAAATGCGGACATGTCGTCGCGTTGTTCGGCCGGGTCGGTGGCGGTGGCGCTCACGCGATGCGCCGCTGATTCAGCTGGAGCTCTCCGCGAGCTCCAGGAACTTGCGCTTGGTGTGCAGGGCCTGCTCAGCCTCTTTGATGCGTTTGGTGTCACCGGCCGAGCGGGCCCGCTCCAGCCGCTCCTCGGCCTCGGCCACCTGGCTGCGCATCTGCGCCAGCAGCGGGTTGGCCGACGGCTCGGTGCGCCGCCACGCCGAATCCATCGCCGCGCGCACCCGATCCTCGACCTGGCGCAGTCGGCGGTCCAGCGAGGCGACCGCGTCGCGGGGCACCCGGCCGGTGTCGTGCCACTGGCCCAGGATGTCGCGCAAAGCGGCCTGCGCCGCCTTGGGGTCGGCGTCGATGTCGAGCGCCTCGGCCTTGGCCAGCAGTTCCTGCCGCCTGCTCAGCGCCGCCTTCTGCTCGGCGTCGCGCTCGGAGAAGACCTGCTTGCGCCGGGTGAAAAACGCGTCCTGCGCGGCCCGGAACCTCTCCCACAGCTTCTGCTCGGCCTCCTTGGACGCCCGGGGCGCGGCCTTCCACGCGTCCATGAGCTCCTTGAGCCGATCGGCCGTGGCCTTCCAGTCGGTCGACTCGGCCAGCTGCTCGGCCTCGGCCACCAGCTCGTCCTTGACCGACTGGGCCTGCTTGCGCTGCGAGTCCAGCGAGGCGAAGTGACCGCCACGGCGGCGGGTGAACGAGTCACGCGCGATGGAGAACCGCTTCCACAGCTCGCCGTCGGCCTTCTTGTCGACCCCGCGAATGGTCTTCCACTCGTCCAGGATCTCCTTGAACCGGTCGCCGGTCGCCTTCCAGCTCGTGGACTCGGCCGCCAGCTTCTCTGACTCCTCCACCAACTGCGTCTTGCGCGCCAGCGCCTCGGCCCGTGCCACCTCACGCGCGGCCTTGGCCGCGGCCGCCTTCTCCTGCGCCACCACCGTGAGCGCGTCGAGCCGCGCCGCGAGGCCGTCGATGTCGCCGACGACATGCGCCTCGTCCAGGCCGGCCCGCAGCCGCTTCGCCGTGGCCAGGGTGTGCGAGGGATCCGCGGCGCCCGACGCCAGCCGGGTCTCCAGCAAAGCGACCTCGGTCAGCAGATCCTCGTAGCGGCGGACGAAGTGCGCCAGACCCTCCTCAGGCGTGCCGGCCTGCCAGGATCCGACCGTGCGCTCGCCGGCAGCAGTCTTGACCCAGACCGTCCCGTCGGCGTCCACCCGGCCGTAGCTCGCCCAGTCGCTCATCATCGATACCTCAGTTCTCCCCGGCGTCTCACCCTCGATGAGCGCCGCCATAGCGCATTGTCACATGGGGGACGCACGGCATGCTTGGCCGCCAACTCCCTGATTAGACATCGTGACCTTACGGCCTTAATCGCCGCGCCGCATCGCCTCTCCAGCGCACTAAAGGGCACGATCCGGTTACGTTTATGAAATGAGGGTCGTAGCGATCTTGGGTCCCACCGCGAGCGGCAAGTCGGCGCTGTCCATCGCCCTGGCGCACGCACTGGACGCCGAGGTGGTCAACTGCGACTCTATGCAGCTCTACCGCGGGATGGATATAGGCACGGCCAAATTGAGACCCGCGGAGCGGGACGGCGTGCCGCATCACCTGCTCGACATCTGGCCGGTGACGCAGCCCGCCAGCGTGGCCGAATATCAAGTGCTGGCGCGCGCGGCGATCGACGGCATCCTCGACCAGGGCCGGACAGCGGTCCTGGTGGGCGGATCGGGCCTGTATGTGCGGGCCGTTCTTGAAGAATTTCACTTTCCCGGTACCGACCAGAGCCTGCGCGAGTCCCTCGAAGCGCAGTTGGCGCAGGTCGGGGCGGCCGCCATGCATGAGCGCCTGCAGCAGGCCGACCCGCAGGCGGCGGCGCTCATCCTGCCCACCAACGGCCGGCGCATCGTGCGGGCGCTGGAGGTGATCGAGCTGACCGGGCGCCCGTTCACGGCGGCGTTGCCCGAGCAGCGGCGCCCGTTCTACGAGGCGGTCCAGATCGCGATCGACCGGCCCGACCTCGACGCCCGGATCGCGCGGCGCGTTGAGCACATGTGGGAGCTCGGCTTTGTTGACGAAGTCCGGGCACTGGAGAAGGTCGGCCTGCGCGACGGCCTGACCGCGAGCCGGGCTCTCGGGTACCAGCAGATCCTGGGTCTTCTGGCGGGTGAGTGCACGGAGCAGGAGGCCTTCGACGCCACGGTGACAGGCACCCGCCGCTTCGTCCGGCGGCAGCGGTCGTGGTTTCGGCGCGACCCGTCGGTACTCTGGCTAGACGGCACCTCGCCGGATCTGATCGACGAAGCGCTCGGGGCAATAAAGTCATGAGCGAGGGGCTTGCCCGAGCGAGTCAACAGGCATGCGCCGCACAGCGAAGCGGAGGGACGCCATTGAGATTCACCAAAGGGCACGGCACCGGCAACGATTTCGTGATCGTCGATGCGTCCGTGGAGCTCAACCCGGCGCTGGTCCGCGGCCTGTGCGATCGCCGGTTCGGCATCGGCGGCGATGGCGTGCTGCGCGTGGCGCGGCAGGACGCGCTCTATTTCATGGACTACTGGAACTCCGACGGCACGATCGCCGAGATGTGCGGCAACGGCGTGCGCGTGTTCGTGCGCTACCTGCTCGAAAACGCGCTGGTCACGGGCGACGAGATCGCGGTCGCCACGCGGTCGGGGGTCAAGACCGCGCGGGTGGAGTGGGACGGGATCAACGTCGACATGGGCCCGCCGCGCATCCTCGGGAACTCGTGGGCCACGCTCGCCGGGCACATGTATGAAGGGCTGGGCGTGTCGATGGGCAACCCGCATCTGGTGTGCGAAGTGGACAGTGTCGCCGCGCTCGACCTGAGCGGGCCACCCGAGCTCGACAAGGACTTCTACCCCGAGGGCGCCAACGTGGAGTTCGTGGAGCGGGTCTCGCCCGACCACGTCCGCATGCGCGTGTTCGAGCGCGGGTCGGGCGAGACCCTCTCGTGCGGCACCGGCGCGTGCGCGGTCGGCGTGGTGGCGCTGTCCGACGAGCCGGGGACGGTCGCCATTGATGTGCCCGGTGGCCGGCTCAGATTCACCCGCACGAGCGACACGACCTGGCTCGCCGGCCCGGCCGTGCTGGTGGCGACCGGCGAGTTCGACCTCAGCTCACTGGCGGGACAGCTCTAGCCTTCCGCGGTGGCAGTGCAAGATCACGGCCTCGCCTGAACCGAGCTGACGTGGCGTGCTACTGCGTGGGCTGCGTCCCGTCGAGCGAGGAGTCCAGCTGCACCGCCCCCGTCGAGTGCTGGGCAACCGCGCGCACAGCGCTGGCCACGGCCGGGGCCACCTTCGCGTCGAACACGCTGGGCACGATCACGCTCGGGTTGACCTTGTCTTCGCCCACGGCGTCGGCGATCGCCTGCGCGGCGGCCAGGGCCATGTCGGCAGTGAACTCGCGGGCCTGCGCGTCGAGCATGCCCCGGAACACGCCCGGGAACGCCAGCACATTGTTGATCTGGTTGGGCTGATCCGACCTTCCGGTCGCGACCACGGCCGCGTGCTGCCGCGCGGCGCGCGGATCGACCTCCGGGTCGGGGTTGGCGAGCGCGAACACGATCGAGCCCTTGGCCATGCGCGCGATGTCGTCGCCCGTGAGGATGTTGGGCGCGCTCACCCCGATGAACACGTCGGCGCCCACCAGCGCGCCGGGCAGGTCGCCCTCGTACTGGTCGCGGTTGGTGTGCTCGGCCAGCCACTGCCAGGCGGCGTTCATGTCGGGCATGCGCCGGTGCAGCACGCCGCGCCGGTCGTAGGCCAGCACGTTGCCCACGCCCTGGCGCAGCAGCAGCTTGATGATCGCCGTCCCGGCCGCGCCCGCACCGGACACGACGACCGTCACGTCGCTGAGCTTCTTGCCCACCACCCGCAGGGCGTTGGTCAGCGCGGCCAGCACGCAGATCGCGGTACCATGTTGATCATCATGGAAAACCGGAATGTCCAGTAGGTCGCGCAGTCTCGCCTCGATCTCAAAGCATCGCGGAGCGGCAATGTCTTCGAGGTTGATGCCGCCGTAGACGGGCGCGATGGCCTTGACGATGTTCACTATCTCGTCGGTGTCCTGAGTGTCCAGGCACACGGGCCATGCATCGACCCCACCGAATCGCTTGAACAGCGCGGCCTTGCCCTCCATCACGGGAAGCGCGGCGGCCGGGCCCAGGTTGCCCAGGCCGAGCACGGCCGAACCGTCCGTGACCACGGCCACGGTGTTGCGCTTGATGGTCAGCCGGCGGGCGTCTTCGGGATTTTCCGCGATCGCCTGGCAGACCCGCGCCACCCCGGGCGTGTAAGCACGCGACAGCTCATCCCGGGTTCGCAACGCCACCTTCGGGGTAACCTCGATTTTTCCCCCGAGATGCAGGAGGAACGTGCGATCGGACACCTTGCGCACCTCGACCCCGGAAAGGTGCTCCAGCGCCTTGACGACCTGGTCGGCGTGCTTGCTGTCGGCCGTGTCACAGGTGAGGTCGGCGACCACCCGCACATGGTCGGAGTCGACGACGTCAAGCGCGGTGACGATCGCCCCCGCCTCGCCGACCGCGGTGGTGAGCCGGCCGATTGCCGAGGCGTCGGCGGTGACCGCGACCCGGACGGTGATGGAGAAGCCCGCGCTGGGCAGCCTGATGGAAGACACTCGGGAATTTTAGATGCGGTCCACGCCCGATACATGCCAGCATCGAGGGTGAGGAGGCAAACTTGCATACAGAAGACTCACGGGACCTCGCGGTCGACCTTTCGCTTGAGGAGCGCAACGCTCTGCGCCGCGTGCCGGGTCTGTCCACGGAGCTCGCGGACATCACCGAGGTTGAATATCGCCAACTCCGTCTTGAGCGAGTCGTGCTGGTGGGGGTATGGACCTCCGGAACCATCGTCGAAGCGGAAAACTCCCTGGCCGAGCTCGCCGCGCTGGCCGAGACGGCCGGCTCGCAGGTGCTTGAGGGCTTGATCCAGCGGCGCAGCACGCCCGACGCGTCCACGTTCATCGGGCGCGGCAAGGTCGAGGAGCTGCGCGCCGCGGTCGAGTCCAGCGGTGCCGACACCGTCATTTGCGATGGCGAGCTCTCGCCGTCGCAATTGCGAAATCTGGAGCAGCAGACCAAGGTGAAGGTCATCGATCGGACGGCCCTGATCCTGGACATTTTCGCCCAGCATGCCAAGAGCAAGGAGGGCAAGGCCCAGGTCGAGCTGGCTCAATTGCAATATTTGGTACCACGCTTGCGTGGCTGGGGTGAGGCCCTGTCCCGGCAGGCGGGTGGTTCGGCGAGCGGCTCCGGCGGTGGCGTCGGTCTGCGTGGCCCGGGTGAGACCAAGCTCGAAACGGACAGGCGGCGCATCAACACGCGCATCTCCAAACTCAAGCGCGAGATCGCGGGGATGAAGACGATCCGCGACACGAAGCGCGCTTCGCGCCGGCGCCGTGCCGTGCCGGCCGTGTCGATCGCGGGTTACACCAATGCCGGCAAGTCGAGCTTGTTAAACCGGCTCACCGGCGCGGGCGTGCTGGTCGAGGATGCGTTGTTCGCGACCCTCGACACGACGACAAGGCGGGTCACGACGCGGGACGGGCGCGAGTTCACCCTGTCGGACACGGTCGGGTTCGTCCGTCACCTGCCGCACCAGCTGGTCGAGGCCTTCCGGTCCACATTGGAGGAGGTGGCCGACGCTGATCTGGTGCTGCACGTGGTCGACGGGGCCCACCCGGATCCGGAGGAGCAGGTGCGGGCGGTGCGCGAGGTCCTCGCCGAGGTCGGCGCCGACCGGCTGCCCGAGCTGCTGGTCGTGAACAAGGTCGACGCGTCGTCGCAGGAGACGCTGCTGCGCCTCAAGCACGACTGGCCCGACGCGATCTTCGTGTCGGCGCGCACCGGGCAGGGGCTCGACGAGCTGCGTGAGGCCATCGAGGCGCGGCTGCCACGGCCCGCGGTCGAGTTGTCGGCGCTGGTTCCCTACGAGCGCGGAGACCTCGTCGAACGCGTCCACCGCACGGGCGAGGTGCTGGAGTCCCGGCACGAGACCGGCGGGACCTACCTGCGGGCCCGGGTCAACGCGGAGCTCGCCGCCGAACTGACCGGCTACGCTGCCTGATCGGCGATTTGTTCTGACACACGGGGCCAGCGGTCTTTCAGCCCCGTGTGTCAGACTGTCTCGATGCGGGTAACGGGAGCTCGGATCGGTGTTGTGGCGGTAGTGTGCGCCCTGGTCGGTGCGGCGCCCATAGCCTCGGCTGCTTCGTGGGCGGGCTCGGCAACGACTCCGACGGGTTCCGCCGCTCGTTGGGCGGGCGCTGCCGCTTCTGCTTCGTTGGCAGGCGCTTCTGCTCCTGCTTCCCGGGTCGGCGCTGCCGCTTCCGCTTCTTGGGCGGGCGCCGCCGTGGCGCCGTCGCCCGCGCCGAGCGCCGGTGCCATCCCGAGCGGCCTGGTCGGCAAGACCGTGTGCACGATCACCAACCGGGACGCGGTCGAGCTGTCCGGCATGGTGGTCGCAAACGGAGCGACCTATGTCGTCAACGACGGCAGCGAGGCGGCCGCCCGCAAAAAGGTCTTCAAGCTCGACAGCGCCTGCCGGGTCGTCGGAAACCCGCTCGGCTATCCCACTTCACCGCTCGACCCGGAGGACATGGCCGTCGACGCGAGCGGCACGATTTGGATCGGCGACATCGGCGACAACGATCTGAAGCGCAGCACCATCGCGCTGTGGAAGCTGTCCGGTGACAAGATAACCGGGCCATACCGTCTGTCCTATCCGGACGGCAAGAAGCACGACGCCGAGGCGCTGCTGATCGGCGCCGACGGGCTGCCCATCGTGATCACCAAGGCCGTCAAGGAGCCCAAGACCTACATATATGTGGCCACCGCCGCGCCCGTGGAAAACAGCACGGCGGGCGTGCCGATGCGACTGGCCGGAGAGCTCACGCTGCCCAAGACCGACACCGACAACGTCTGGAAGGCCGACGGTCGCAGGTGGGTGACCGGCGCGGCCATGGCACCCGACCGGAAACGGTTCGTTGTCCGGACGTATGCGGACGCCTTCGAGTGGGAAACCCCGGACGGTGACATCGTCAAGGCGCTCACCACGGGCAAGCCTAAGGTCACGGCGATGCCGGCCGAAATCATGGGCGAGGCGATCGCGTACAGCGCCGACGGGGCCAACTTCTGGACCGTCTCGGAGACCGCACACGTCAGCGACGACACCAAGAAGAAGCCCGACATCCTGTCGTATGTGCCCAACAAACAAGAAGCCGCGCCCCCGGCGGCGCCCGCCGGACCCAAGACCGAGCCGGTGGCGCAGAAGGCCTGGTGGTCATCCTTGATATCCAGTACCGATCGGCTGTACATGCTCATCGGCGCGGTTGGCGTTTTCGGAGCGCTGCTGGTGCTCATCGGCGTGGTGGGCATCCTGCGCGCGCGCAAGCGGCGGCGCGACGAGGAGGAAGCGGACGACGGGCTCGAGGCCGCGGGCGACAACTCGCGGACCACTGTGCTCGCGGCGGCGGGATATGGGTATCAGGATCAGCGCGGGTACGACCAGCGGGGATATGAGCCCGATTACGGGTACCCGAACAACAACAGTGGATATCCGGGTGGCGGCAATCAGGGCAACGTCTACGGCCAGCCGGCGTACGGGCAGCAGGCCCAGGGATACGGGCAGCAGCCACAGGGATACGGGCAACAGCAGCCTCCGGGGTACGGGCCGCAGCAAGGGTATGGCCCGCAACAGGGCTACGGCCAGCCGGCGTATGGCGGATACGAAGACCCCTATCCGCAGCAGCAACAGCAGCCGCAGCAGCAACCTGGATATGGCTACGGCAGCGGTTATCCGGACTATCCCGACCAGGGCTATCACCGGTGAGCCGTGCAGACCGCTGACTACGTCTACTTCCGTGCGCCCGATGCGGCAGCGGCCCTGGCCTTGGCCTCATCCTCGGGCCCAGCGCCCGGTTCCGACGTCGTGCAGGCCAATCGCGTCGAGCCCGTCATCAACCTCGGCCTGCTCGTGTCCATCGCCGAATCCGTTGAGTGGACGCCGGATCTGGTGGCGGAGGACATCATCACGCCAGACTCGGAGCTCGACAACGGCGACTCCTGGGTTTCGGAGTTGGCTGATGAGGGACGCGACTCGCTCGCCCGCATCGACGATGCGCGGATTCCGGAGCTGGTGGACGCCTGGGCCGAGATCGAAGAGTGGGCCGGCGACATCGACGCGGAGTTCCTGCGTTCGGTCCTCACCGAGCTCATCGCGCTCGCCCGGCACGCCCAAACCGCCAACGACCACCTTTACGTCTGGACCAGCCGTTAGACCCGGACGGGACGGGCCCGTCGTAACGCACTCGGCAACGTTCCTGCTGTGGAGCGCCTGCTGCGGGCCGGGATGCGTGATGTCGTCACGGTGGTGCCGGCGACGGGTGGGGTGGCGGCGCTCGCGGCAGCACTCGACCCCGCAGACCGGGCGGCGCTGGAGCGGCTGTGTCACCGGCTGCCCGACCTGCCGGCCTGCCTGACACACGGCGACCTGTGGGCACATAACGTCCTGGCCACCCCGGCGCGAGCTCCCGGTGATCGACCCGACGGTTTTAGCAGGCGGTCTTGTGCCGGAACCTGTCGCAGCGTGGGAGGTCTTGGCGAGGTTTCACGGTGCTTACACATGCGCCATCATCGGGCGGGCGTGGGCGCGGCACCAGTCGATGGTGATGGGCAGCGCCGCGCGGGTGTGTCTCAGACGCGGCGCATGACGGCGACGACCTTGCCGAGGATCGTGGCCTGGTCGCCCGGGATCGGCTGGTATGCCGTGTTGCGCGGCACCAGCTGCACGTGACCCTGGCGCAGGCGGTAAACCTTGACCGTGGCCTCGCCGTCGATCATCGCGGCGACGATGTCGCCGTTTTCGGCGGTGGGCTGCTGGCGCACCACGACGATGTCGCCGTCGCAGATGGCGGCCTCGATCATCGAGTCTCCCTTGACCTGGAGGGAGAACAGCGTGCCCTGGCCGACAAGCTCGCGCGGCAGGGGCAGCACATCTTCAATGGACTCCTCGGCCAGGATGGGCCCACCGGCGGCGATGCGGCCGAGCAGCGGCACGTATGCCGGTGCCGGGCGTCCGGCCCGGAAGGTCTCATCGTCGTCGAGGCTGCGCACATCGACGGCCCGCGGGCGGGACGGGTCGCGGCGCAGGAAGCCCTTCTTCTCCAGCTCCTTGAGTTGGTAGGCCACGGACGACGGGGACACGAGGCCCACCGCGTCGCCGATCTCGCGAACCGTTGGTGGATAACCGTTTTGCTCCACCCACTCGCGGATGACCGCGAGGATGCGCCGCTGTCGGCTGCTCAGGTCGGACTCGGCGAGGTCGCTGGCAGACGCACTGGTCGCCGCGACGGCACGCATCGGTCCCGCGCCCACGGGCGCAGCTGGAGGTCGGCCTGGCCGCGCTCGCTCAACTGGGGACATCTCTGGGGCTCCCATTCGCATGTTCGTGACGGGAAGACTTTAACCGGACAGCACGCAAGTTTCAAACGTCTGTACCAATAGTAACGGTGTTCGAAAATTGCGACTCGCGACACACCGTGTGTTGGCTTGCTTGATCCGCCGGTCGGGGCATAGTGTCTGCACACAACATGTTGTGGTCTATTAGCGCCAACCCTCTATAGATTGGGGATAGCGCGATCACACCATCACTTTGAGTGAGCCTGCCTGGAGAGCTGGAGAGGAGGTCGACGCCGTGCGCTGTCCATACTGCCGCCATCCCGACTCGCGCGTGGTCGACTCCCGCGAGGCAGACGACGGCGCGCTGATCCGCAGGCGGCGGCACTGCCCCGAGTGTGGCAAGCGGTTCACCACGGTCGAGGAGGCCGTGCTGGCCGTCGTCAAGCGCAGTGGCGTGACCGAGCCGTTCAGCCGCATCAAGATTATGAACGGGGTGCGCAAGGCATGCCAGGGCCGGCCCGTCGACGAAGACGCGATCGCCCTGCTCGCCCAGCGGGTGGAGGATGCGGTCCGCGCCCGCGGCGCGGCCGAGGTCCCCAGCCAAGAGGTCGGTCTTGCGATCCTCGGACCGTTGCGCGAGCTCGATGAGGTGGCCTACCTGCGGTTCGCGTCGGTCTATCAGGATTTCCAGTCCGCCGATGACTTCATTCGCGAGATCGAGGTGCTGCGCCGCGCGACCGCTGAGAAGGCGGGCGCTGTGGACGGCCACGGGCCGGCTGAGAAGGCGGGCGCGCCGGATAAGGCAGGCGCGCCGGATAAGGCCGGGCCAGGCGAGAGGGCGACTGCGGCCGACAAAGGCGGGCCAGCAGACAAAGCGAGTGCTGCTGACAAGGGCGGGCCAGCAGACAAAGCGAGTGCTGCTGACAAGGGCGGGCCAGCAGACAAAGCGAGTGCTGCTGACAAGGGCGGGCCAGCAGACAAAGCGAGTGGTGCCGATCGGGCTGGGCCGGCCGATAAAGCGAGTGGCGCAGACAAGGCAAGTGCGGCCGAAAAGGCGGGCACGGCCAGCAAGACGGGGGCAGCCGATAGGGGCGGCGGGCCCTGACGCGCGGGCGGCCGGAAAAGCGCAGCGCGCGAGAAGGGTCGCGACAAAAGAGCGCGAGAGAGACCGCGAGAAAAGCGTGAGGGGCCGCGAGAAAAGCGTGACAAGGGCGCGAGGCGGCCGGTGACAACAACTGGCGGTCGGCGCGAGTGACACGACATGACGCGCCGAGCGGGTGCCGATAAGCCAATGTCAAGGCGCGCGATACGGGCGTGGGTTAGACGTGAACGCAAGGCGTGGACCGAAAAGGAAGCGCGAAACCGGGGGATGCAAGACCGACCGACCGAGCGAGAAAAGGCGAGCGACATAAAGCGAGCAACACACCGCAAGGCAAGACACAGCAAACGTAGACAGGGCAGACATCGAGCTTTCAGCGAAGGGGGCTGGGCGATGGGGGAGAGCGCGACAGCGCGCGACCAGGCGGCGGAGGACGCAGGCAAGGGCCTGACCATCGAGCGCGTGTGGACCAAACCGGGTGTGCATCCATATGACGAGGTCATCTGGGAGCGCCGCGACGTCGTCATGACGAACTGGCGGGACGGTTCGATCAACTTCGAGCAGCGCGGGGTGGAGTTCCCCGATTTCTGGAGCGTCAACGCGACCAACATCGTGACGACGAAATATTTCCGGGGTGCGGTGGGCAC
This sequence comes from Allorhizocola rhizosphaerae, assembly GCF_003426775.1. Lineage (GTDB taxonomy): Bacteria > Actinomycetota > Actinomycetes > Mycobacteriales > Micromonosporaceae > Allorhizocola > Allorhizocola rhizosphaerae. The sequence continues at coordinate 51,104 of NZ_QJUG01000018.1, forward strand.
GCCGGAGCGCGAGTGGAGCCTCAAGCAGCTGATCAGCCGCGTGGTGAAGAAATACCGTGCGGCAGGCGAGGAGTACGGCTACTTCACGACCGCCGACGACGCCGAGGTCTTCGAGCACGAGCTGACCTGGATGCTGCTGCACCAGGTGTTCAGCTTCAACTCGCCGGTGTGGTTCAACGTGGGCACGGCCTCCCCGCAGCAGGTCAGCGCCTGCTTCATCCTGTCCGTGGACGACTCGATCGACTCGATCATGGATTGGTACAAGGAAGAAGGTCTTATCTTTAAGGGTGGCTCCGGGTCGGGCATCAACCTTTCCCGCATCCGCTCTTCCAAAGAGCTTCTTTCCTCCGGGGGTACGGCGTCCGGCCCCGTGAGTTTCATGCGAGGCGCAGACGCGTCCGCCGGCACCATCAAGTCCGGTGGAGCCACGCGGCGCGCGGCCAAAATGGTGATCCTCGACGTCGACCACCCCGACATCGAGGAGTTCATCGACACCAAGGCGCGTGAGGAAGACAAGATCCGTGCGCTGCGCGACGCCGGGTTCGACATGGACCTCGGCGGCCACGACATCGTCAGCGTGCAATACCAGAACGCCAACAACTCGGTGCGGGTGACCGACGAGTTCATGCGCGCCGTGCGCGAGGGCAAGTCGTTCGACCTGCTCGCCCGGCTCGACGGGAGCGTCATCAAAACCGTTGAGGCCAAAGCGCTTTTCCGGCGCATGGCGCAGGCGGCGTGGGAGTGTGCCGACCCGGGCATCCAGTACGACGACACGATCAACGACTGGCACACCTGCTCGGAGACCGGTCGCATCACCGCGTCCAACCCGTGCTCGGAATACCTGCACCTGGACGACACGTCGTGCAACCTGGCCTCGCTCAACCTCATGAAGTTCCTCAACAACGACAGCTCGTTCGACATCGGGCGGTTCACCAAGTCCGTGGAGCTGGTCATCACGGCGATGGACATCTCCATCTCGTTCGCCGACTTCCCGACGCAGAAGATCACCGAGAACACGCGGGCCTACCGGCAGTTGGGCATCGGCTACGCCAACCTCGGCGCGTTGCTCATGGCGTCCGGCCTGCCCTACGACTCCGACGGCGGGCGTGCCCTGGCCGCCTCCATCACCTCGCTGATGACCGGCACCGCCTACCGCCGCTCCGCCGAGCTGGCGGGCGTGGTCGGGCCATACGAGGGTTACGCGCGCAATGCCATGCCGCACAAGCGAGTCATGGCCAAGCACGCCGAGGCGGCCGGTGCCATCAAGACCGACAACTCGGTCGCGGCGTCGATCGCGGTCGCCGCGTTGCACGAGTGGCAGTCGGGCAACGAGCTTGGCGGGCGGCAGGGCTGGCGCAACGCCCAGGCGAGCGTGCTCGCCCCGACCGGCACGATCGGCTTCATGATGGACTGCGACACCACCGGGGTCGAGCCGGATCTGGCGCTGGTGAAGTTCAAGAAGCTGGTGGGCGGCGGGTCCATGCAGATCGTCAACCAGACGGTGCCGCGCGCACTGCGCACGTTGGGGTACCAGGAAGAGCAAATCGAGGCGATCACGGAGCACATCGCCAGCCACGGGCACGTCATCGACGCACCGGGTCTGCGGCCGGAACACTACGCGGTGTTCGACTGCGCGATGGGTGAGCGGTCGATCGCGCCCATGGGCCACGTGCTGATGATGGCGGCCGTGCAGCCGTTCATCTCCGGCGCCATTTCGAAGACGGTCAACATGCCGGAGTCGGCGACCGTCGAGGAAGTCGAGAAGATGTACCTCGACGGGTGGGAGCTCGGGCTCAAGGCGCTGGCCATCTACCGTGACAACTGCAAGGTCGGCCAGCCGCTGAGCGTGGCGAAGAGGGAAGCCCCCGCAACGGAGCCGGAAAAGGCGGTCGAGCGGGTGGTCGAATACAAGCCGATCCGCAAGCGGCTGCCCAAGAAGCGCCCGTCGCAGACGGTCTCGTTCGCGGTGGGCGACGCCGAGGGCTACCTGACCGCGTCGTCCTATCCCGACGATGGGCTGGGCGAGGTGTTCCTCAAGCTGGGCAAGCAGGGTTCCACGCTGGCCGGGGTGATGGACGCGTTCTCGATCGCGGTTTCCGTTGCGCTGCAATATGGTGTGCCGCTGCGGACCTATGTCGAGAAGTTCATGAACATGAAGTTCGAGCCGGCGGGCATGACCGACGACCCGGACATCCGGATCGCCCAGTCGGTGATGGACTACATCTTCCGGCGGCTCGCGCTGGACTTCCTGCCGTACGAGCAGCGGGCCGAGCTCGGCGTGTTCACTGCCAAGGAGCGCGCGGCGCGGCTGGAGGCCGAGGAGGCGGGCGTCGACTACGTGCCGCCGGCGGCCATCACCAGCAGTTCGCCGGCTGCCGTGCCGGGTCCCGTGGTCGAGCGCGTGGGCTCGTCGACCGAGGCACTGGAGGCGTTGACCGGCAAGGCGTCCGACGCGCCGCTGTGCTACACCTGCGGCACGAAGATGCGCCCGGCAGGCAGCTGCTACGTGTGTGAGGGCTGTGGCTCGACCAGCGGTTGCAGCTGATCGCGGGCGCACCGAGCACGGGCGAGAGGGAGCCGGGCCGACCGGCTCCCTCTCGCCGCGGCGAAACGGGTCCTGATCGAGTGACGTGGGCGACTCACGAGGTGGCGCCGGGACCGGTGTCGCCGCTCGCGCGATAAATGAGGTGGGCGCCGACGCGGTACCGGATAAGATCCTCAAGAATCCACGAGACAGGGAAGGAGGGAATGCGATGTACGCCAATGAAATCGTGCTGGTTCCCTCACACGACGACCGAGGTGACTGGCACGCCTGATCCAGGGAAGTGCCATGACTCAAGCAAGTGACGATCTGACCATCCGCCCGATTGCCGGGCCTGACGAACTCGACCTGTTCTGCCGCCTCCCATATGTGCTGAACGCGGAGCTGGCCGGCGACCTGAGCGCCGGGCGGCGCAGGCCGGAATGGCTGTGGGTGGCGCTGCGCGGCGACCGCCTCGTGGGCAGGCTCGCCTGGTGGGCGGTCGAACCCGGCCGCGATCCCTATGCGATCGACATCGTTGATGTGGACGATGCCGACACCGGCGTGCGCCTGCTTGAAGCGGCGTTCGCGGCGGGCATGCCGAAAAAGCAATACATCCGGTTCGTGCCGCCCGACTGGCGCGAGGGCCCCACACCGTGGCGCGAGGCGCTGGAACGCTTGGGAGCCAAGCTGTTCGTGGAGCGGCTCCGGCTGGAGTGGCGTCCCGGCACGCCGATCCCCGAGCCCACCGGGCGGCTGCGCTTCCGCGAGGTGGGCGGCCGCGACGAATTGATGGACCTGCTGGCCCGGGTGCTCGACGGCACGCTCGACGCCCACAGCCGCAGCGACCTGACCAGCAAATCGGCCGCCGAGGTCGCCGCCGAGCAGTGCGACGACGAGTTCCCGAGCTACAAGGGTCCGCGCGACTGGTGGCGGGTCGCCACGACCCCCGACGGTGACCCGGTCGGGTTCGTCATCCCGTCCAGAAACTCCTATAACCCGATCATCGCGTACATCGGTGTGGTGCCCCAGCATCGCGGCCGGGGCTACATCGACGAGATCCTGGCCGAGGGCACACGAATCCTTGCCGCCCAAGACGTTCCGCGCATCCGTGCGGCCACGGACGTGGGCAACGTGCCGATGGCGAAGTCGTTCGCGCGGCTCGGATACCTCGCCTTCGAGCATCAGGTGGACATGACCTGGGACTAGCGTGCTGAGGCGGCAGCCCGCGTGAAGCGTGCGGCCATCCGGTCGAGGTGGTCGGCGAACTCCGGTGCGTCGATCACCTCGAAGTCCACATCCAACAGTCCAATGTAGAGCGCGAGCATCTGCGGGCTGTCCGAGCCGACCTCGGCGACGCAATGGTCCGGCCCATCGGCCTCCACCGGCACGGCCGGTGGCATGCGCTCGCGCACATATGCCAGCGGTGCGTGCAGCCGCACCCGAGTGAAGAACCGCCACGTCGCCGCGCCTGCTCCGCGCTGGACAAAACTCGACGCGTCGCCGTCGGGCAGTTCGCGCGGGGTAAACCGGGGCCCGTTCGGGATGCGCGGCGTGACCCGGTCGACCCGGAACGTGCGCCACTCGCGCGGCCCGTGATCCCACCCGACCAGGTACCACCGGCGGCCCCAGTTGACCAGGCGGTGCGGCTCGACGTCGCGCCGGCTCGCCGTGCCCGTGTGTGAGGAGTAGTCAAAGCGCAGCCGCTCGCTTGCCCGGATCGCGGTCGCGATCGCGGTGAGCACAGCGGGATCGACGGATGGGCCGGTGCCGGGAACGGTGACGGTGGCCGACTGCAGCGCGTTGACCCGATGGCGCAGGCGCGACGGGAGCACCTGTTCCAGCTTGGCCAGAGCCCGCACCGAAGTCTCCTCAATGCCCGACACGGCGCCGCCGGCGGCGGCCCGCAGGCCGACCGCCACCGCGACCGCCTCTTCGTCGTCGAGCAGCAGCGGGGGCAGTGACGCGCCCGCGCCGAGCCGGTATCCGCCCGCCACACCGGGCGCCGCGTGCACCGGGTAGCCGAGGTTGCGCAGCTTGTCGATGTCGCTGCGGATGGTGCGGGTGCTCACCTCCAACCGCTCGGCCAGCTGCGCACTGGTCCAGTCGCGGTGCGCCTGCAGCAGGGACAGCAGGCGGAGCAGTCGTGCCGATGTCTGCAACATTTTTTGAGGATCCTCCCGATTGCGGAAGCAACTCTTCCGCAATGGCTCCTAGCTTAGGGGTCATGACGAACATCAAGGACTTCCGCATCGACATCCCGCAGACCGAGCTCGACGCGCTGCACCGCGGGCTCGCCGACACCCGCTTCCCCGAGCCGGTCCCGGGCGACAGCGCCGACTTCAGCCGCGGCATGCCCGTGGACGTTTTGAAGGATCTTGTCGAGTACTGGTTGAAGTCCTATGACTGGCGGAGTCAAGAGGCCGCGTTGAACGCGTTCCCGCAATACACCACCGAGATCGATGGCCAGACCATCCATTTCGTACACGTGAAGTCTCCCGAGCCCGGTGCGATGCCGTTGCTGATCACCCACGGATACCCGAGTTCGTTCGCCGAATTCATGCGCATCATCGGGCCGCTGACGGATCCGGCCGCACACGGGGGCGATCCGGCCGATGCGTTCCATGTGGTGATTCCGTCGGTGCCCGGGTTCGGGTTCTCGACCCCGCTGAGCGGGAGTGGTTGGGAGCTCAAGCGCTCCACGGCCGCGTTCGCCGAGCTGATGAGCCGGCTCGGGTACGAGCGTTTCGCGGCCCACGGCGGCGACCTCGGCGCGGGGGTGACTGGCCGGCTTGGTGCGACCCTGCCCGACCGCGTGATCGGCACGCATGTGAACAGCGATCGGGGTTCACTCGGGTTGGTGGGCGAGCAGATCCCCATGCCCGATCATCTGACCGACGACGAGCGCGAGATCGTGGAGGCGGCGCGTGCGGCGTGGAAGGCGGAGCGCGGGTACCTCGATCTGCAAGCACATCGGCCGGAAACGATCGCCGCGGCGCTCACCGACTCGCCTGCCGGGCAGCTGGCGTGGATCGCGGAGAAGTTCCAGACGTGGACCAATCCCGCAAAGTCCCTGCACGAGGCGGTGGATCGCGACCAACTGCTCACGAACATCAGCATCTACTGGTTCACGAGGACGGGCGCGTCGGCGGCACGTTTCCTTTACGAGGCAGCGCATGCGGACGTCGACTGGGTCGCACCGTCCAATGTGCCCAGTGGGTGGGCGGTGTTCAACAGCCATCCGGTGATGCGGCGCATCTTCAACCCCACCAACGCCATCACCCACTGGTCCGATCACACCGAGGGCGGTCACTTCCCAGCCATGGAAGAGCCTGATTTGCTGGTATCGGATGTGCGCGCATTCTTCCGCGGTCTGCGCAAATAGCCACCGGCACGCCACGCCCGGCACAGTGTCCGCGCCCGTCGCAGCGTCCGCGCAGAAAGACCGCGCGGCCGCCGTGGCGGGCGCCGCCCGTAGGGGCCGCGGGTGCTCAGCGCG
>NZ_QJUG01000180.1 GCF_003426775.1 Allorhizocola rhizosphaerae
CAGCGCCGCGAGCAGCCGCCGCGCCAGCGGAGCGTCCACATCGGACGATAGCCAGGCCTCGCGCATCGCCTCGACGACTTCGGGCCCGGTCAGGATGTTGCCCTGCACGGCGAAGCCGTCGCCGACCAGCCCGCCCGCCCACGCGTGGCACGCCTCGCCGGTGAAGGTCGCCCCGTCGCCGATCCGGCAGACCACGCCGAGCTGGCGCTGGGCCCGAGCCGGGTCGGCGGCGGTCAGCCCGGCGACCACGTCGCCGGCGGACACACCGGTGCGCAGTAGCATGAGCCCCTGTGGTCGATAGGCGAGATTTGCGTAGGACTGGGTGGCCAGCGCGCCGACTCCACCCTCGGCCGCCGGGACCACCGCCCCCACGGCGAGAAACTTGCTCGCCACGGCGACGCCGTGGGCCAGCCCACTCGCAGAGCGCGCGACTATCGAGAATGTCATGAGCGCAAAATTACTGGAAGAAAGCCGCAATGGCGTATCCCTATTTTTATGATTGCGAATTTATTGAGGATGGAGTGACCATCGATCTCGTCTCGATCGGTGTGGTGGATGAATATGGTCGTGAGTTTTACGCGGTCTCCACCGAATTCGATCCCGGCAAGGCGATTCCGTGGGTTCGCGAAAACGTGCTGAGCCTGCTGCCCTCGCCGGCCGACCGGGCGTGGCGCTCGCGGGCGCGCATCCGCGACGACCTGCTCGACTTTCTCAGCGAGCCGCTGCGGGGGCGGCCGCAGGAGACCATCGAACTGTGGGCGTGGTACGGGGCCTACGACCACGTGGCACTCTGTCAGTTGTGGGGCGGCATGCCGGCCCTGCCGCGGGCCATCCCGCGGTTCACCAAGGAGCTGCGCCAGCTGTGGGACGACCGAGGTCGGCCCGCGCTGCCGGCGCCGGAGAGCGCGCGCCATGACGCGCTCGTCGACGCCCGGCACAACCTGGCCAGATATCGGGCGCTCATGGCCAAGTGACGGAACACTTTATGTATAGTGCGCAGTTGGTTGGCCCCGCCGGCAACGACGCCGAGCCACCATCGCATCCCCACATGGGAGGAAAGCAAAATGCGTATCGGCGTACTCACCGGGGGCGGCGATTGCCCCGGTCTCAACGCGGTCATCCGTGCCGTGGTGCGCAAGGGCGTGGAGGTTTACGGCCACGAGTTCGTGGGCTTCAAGGACGGGTGGAAGGGGCCGCTTGAGGGCCTGACCAAGCCGCTTGGCGTGCCCGAGGTGCGGGGCATCCTGCCGCGTGGCGGCACCATCCTGCGCTCGTCGCGGACCAATCCCTTCAAGATCGAGGGTGGCGTCGAGAAGATCAAGACCAACCTGGCCAACCTTGGCGTCGACGCGCTCGTCGCCATCGGCGGGGAGGACACCCTCGGCGTGGCCACCAAGCTCGACGAGCTCGGTGTGAAGGTCATCGGCGTACCAAAGACAATCGACAACGACCTCGGCGCGACCGACTTCACGTTCGGCTTCGACACCGCCGTCAACATCGCCATGGAGGCGATCGACCGGCTGCACACGACCGCCGAGTCGCACCACCGGGCGGTCATCGTCGAGGTCATGGGCCGGCACGCCGGCTGGATCGCGCTGCACGCGGGCCTCGCGGGCGGCGCCAACGTGGTGCTGATCCCGGAGAAGAAGTTCGACCTGGAGAAGGTTGTCGAGCACGTGGCGCACCGCTTCAAGATCGACTACTCGCCGATCGTGGTGATCGCCGAGGGCGCGATGCCGTCCGACGGCGACCTGATCACCCAGACCGGCGAGCTCGACGCCTTCGGGCACGTGCGCCTCGGCGGCATCGGCAACTGGCTGGCCTCGCAGATCGAGAAGGCCACGGGCAAGGAGGCGCGCTGCGTGGTGCTCGGCCACACCCAGCGCGGTGGCACACCGACCGCGTTCGACCGCGTGCTCGCGACCCGCTTCGGGCTGCAGGCGATCGACGCGGTGCACGAGGGCGACTGGGGCAAAATGGTGGCGCTGCGTGGCACGGAGATCGTCCGCGTACCGCTGGTCGAGGCCACCAAGGAGCTCAAGACCGTCCCCCTCCACCGCTACGCCGAGGCCGAGGTCTTCTTCGGCTAAACTTCCCCTTTGCGTCGATCATGAACTTACGTCCATGCTCGACGGAGTGTCGTGACAAGAAGTTCATGATCGACGCAGTTGGGGGTTGTCATGCACACCATCGCTGTGATCGGCGCCGGCAAGATTGGTGAGGTGCTCCTCTCCGGTCTGATCAAGGCCGGTTGGCCGGTCGACCGGCTCATCGCGACGGCGCGACGGGCCGAGCGGGCGGACGCGCTGCGTGAGCGCTACGGCATCCGGGTGATCGACAACGCGGCGGCGGTCAGCGCGGCCGACGTGCTCGCCATCGCCGTGAAGCCGCAGGACGCGGCCGCGCTCATGGCCGACCTGGGGCCCGCGATCCCGCGCGAAAAGCTGGTCATCTCACTGTGTGCGGGTCTGCCGACGAGCTTTTTCACGAAGTGGCTCACCGACGGCACGCCCGTCATCCGGGTCATGACCAACACGCCCGCCCTCGTCGACCAGGCGATGACCGCGATCTCGGCGGGACCGCACGCCACCGCCGAACACCTGGCCCTGGCCGAGGAGATGTTCAGCCCGCTGGGCCCGACCATCCGGGTGCCCGAGTCGCAGCAGGACGCGGTGACGGCCCTGTCCGGTTCCGGCCCGGCGTACTTCTACTTCCTCGTGGAGGCCATGACCGACGCCGGGATCCTGCTCGGGCTGCCCCGGCAGGTGGCGCACGACCTGATCGTGCAGACCGCGATCGGCTCGGCCGTCATGCTGCGCGATTCCGGCGAGCACCCGGTCAAGCTGCGCGAGGCGGTCACGTCACCGGCCGGCACCACCATCTCGGCCATCCGCGAGCTGGAAAACCACGGTGTGCGCGCGGCGCTGCTGGCAGCATTGGAGGCCGCGCGTGACCGGGCCCGGGAGATCGCCGATCAGAATCTCTAGCTCCCGGTCAGGGCCGTGACGAGTTCGTTGACGACGCGCTTCCAGTGGGTGCGCTGCTGTTCTCGTTCGGCCGCGTCGGCCAAACGCTCCTGATGGACGCCAAGTCTCGTGCGGCCCTCGCCGGCGGGACTCACGGTAAGTTGCAGCGTGGTGTCGTGGGACCAGCCGGGCGGCTGCCAGGTGAGACGGACCCGGTCGAGCTCGCGGAAGCTGCGCGTCTCGCCTTGGACTCCCGTCGCGGTCTTGTAGTCCGCACCCTGCTCCGGCAGGACCGTGACACCTTCGCCCAGCCAGATCGCGACTCCGGCGGGTGAGGTGATGAAGTCCCACACCTCGTCGAGCGGGCGATCGATGGTCTTGGACACCCCGATCTGCCAGCCCGCGTCACGGGTGTGGCCAACCTGCCGCTGCCTCACGGTGTCACCGCCGCGATCGCGCTGACTTCGATGAGCGCGCCAGGCACGGCCAGCCCGGCGACACGCATGACCGTGACCGGCGCCGCTGCTCCCTGCAGGGCGGTGGCGGCGACACCGTAAGCCTCGGTGAGGTCGACGCCGTCCACCACGAGGATGGTCATCATCACCAAATCATGGACGGTGGCACCGGCCGCGGCCAGCGCGACGTGCAGGTTTTCCATGACCTTCCGGGTCTGCTCGGCGGCATCGCCATCGCCGACGAGTCCGCCCTCGCGGTCGACGGCGTTCTGCCCGCCGATGTAGACCGTCGTCGCGCCGGGCGGCACGACAGCGACGTGGGTGAAGGCGGGAGATTGCACGAGCCCTTCCGGCCGGAGCAGTGATTTCTGAGTCATGACCCTACGGTCTCGCATAACCCGGTCAGATACTGTCCGGGTGAGTACCGCGAGCCGTCGCCTGGAAATGTTGGCCCTGCTACAGACCCATCCGGGCATCTCTGCCCCCAGCCTCGCCGCACGGCTGGCGGTCACGGAGCGCACGGCGCGCCGTGACGTCGCGCAGCTGCGCGAGCTCGGCTACCGCATAGACGCGGAGGCGGGCCCGGCGGGCGGTTACCGGCTCGCGCATGGGCGCACGATGCCGCCACTGCTACTGGACGCGGACGAGGTCGCCGCGGTCGCGCTCGGGCTGCGCACGGCCGTTGCGGTCGAAGGGCTCGAGACCGCTGCGGTTACGGCGCTGGCCAAGCTCACGCAGGTCGTGCCGTCGCGCTGGCAGACCCGGCTGGCCGCGCTCGCTGACGTGCAGACACTGCCGGGGCCATCCCGGCGCCGGGCCGGGCGGGATGTGCTCGTGGCCGCGGCGCTCGCCTGCCGCGCGGGCGAGGCGATCCGGATCCGCCGCCATGACAAGCCGGTCGAGGTGCAGCCGCACCGCCTGGTGACCGTGCGCCGTCGTTGGTATCTGGTCGCATGCCCGCGCGGATCGGCGGAGTGGAAGGTCTACGCGGTCGACCGCATCGAACATGTGCAGCCGCTTGGCACCCGGTTCACAGCGCCCGAGCCGCCGGCGGACGCCGCTGCGCTTGTGGCCGACACTCTGGCGCAGGGGCCGTGGCGGCATCGCGTCCGCGTCCGGGTGCACACGTCGGCAGACCTCGTCAGCGAGCTGGTCGACCCGACCGTGGCCACGGTCGTCGAAGGCGACGATGACGAGTGCGAGCTGCGCTTCGGTACCGACGACCTGGATTGGGCCGCCCGCTGGCTGGCCTACCTCAACCTCGACATCGACGTCATCGAACCGGCGTCGCTCAACGACCGGTTGCGCGCCTTCGGCAACTGGCTCGCCGAACGCCATTGAGAGCCGGGAAGCGGTCTGCCACCTGGCACTTTACTCACTCATGTGACAAGGGGTTCCGGCTCGTTCACGGGCGGTCATACCCTTTTTTCAGGGAGTTTTGCCCGATCTATCCCTGGAGGAGCCATGCGTCGCGCTGCCATCGTCCTCGGAACCGCGCTAACCCTGCTCACGATCTCGGCCCCGGCCTCCGCCTACGCGCACGACCGGGTGGCCAACCCGTTCCTTCACGCCGTGTTGGATGTGCTGACCCTTGCGGTGGTGACCGCTCCGGTGTGGACAGTGTTCAGCTGGTCGCGCGGCCGCCGTTCGCTGTGGCTGGCCGGGCTCATCGCGGCCGTGCAGATCCCCGCCGCGGTCATGGCCTTCGTGCCGGTCGCCGACCCGGTGCTGCACGCCGTCGCCCTGGTGACGAGCCTCGCGCTCACCGCGTCGTCCATCGCCTACGTACGTCGAGAGGCACGGGTCACGGAGCAACTCGCACGCTCGGTGGCCCGGTAGAAGAATCCGCTGTCGGTCGTGTGCGAGTGAGGGCGCGGACGGCCGGCGGCGGGACCAGACCCACAAAGGTCCTTCCCCACAAGCATCACTCTCTTCCCCACATAACGGGGCATGCGGCGAGCGAAGCGCCCGGCCCCCACAACGCCCGACCCGGTCAGCCAGCCTCCGCCCCGGGTCGGGCGGACTACTGTGTCAGGCGTTCTGCGGCGCGCCGTCCTCCAAGGCCTCGACGCTGTCGAGGATCTTGTCGATGATGACCCGGTCGGTACCAGACGGGGAAAGCCCCAACACGAACGAGACCTCGCCCGCACCACGGTGGATGATGACCGCACGCAGGTAGCTTTCGCCGTGCTGCCCACTGAGGCGATAGGACACCGTCGCCGCGGCCCGCCCACTGACGGTCAACGCCCGGCGGCTGTAATCCAAGCTGTGGCCCGGGTTCGCGGGAAGAAATTGGAAGTACTCGCCGTAGTGGGTGGCGATCCGGTCCGCTAGCTCGACAAGCGCTTGTTTGCCCGGCGGCGCCTCAAACAGGTCTCCCCAGAGCCCGGCGTAGACGGCCGGCGGCCCCGCGGGCGGTTCGCCACCGCTGTCGTCGGCTGGGCTGAAGACAGTGGTGGTGGCCTCCTGCCACAGCCGCCGCTCCTCCACGTTCGCGCGGTCGCGGCCGGCCGGAGAGTCTTCATCGTCATCCGCTTGCGGCCCCGCCACCGCCAGGGTGAACGACTCAAGCAGCACGTCGTGCACGGGCACCCAGTGTTCCGGAAGGACGAGCTTAAGCCCGGACAACCGGTCTTGCCTGGCGGTCAGCGTCAGTGTCTGTTGTGGACACAGCGACTGCCACACGCGCGCGGACAACACCTGTATCGCCTCGTCGAGGTCGACTCCGGGTGCCTCGGCCAGCCAATGCCGCGCTGTCTCGGCGACCGGTCCGATCAGCAGCATCTCGACGAGCGGCTCCGGAATGCTTGCCATCGCACCGGATCGCATGTGTGGCCGGAACCAGTTGACGATGGCCTGCATCTTGGCGGCTCGCTGCGCCTGGATCTGTTCGCCCGGCTGGACGGCTTGGAGCATAAACCGTGCCACGTCGGGGGCCTCCTCCGTGAAACGAAGGTAGGTGACGATGACGGCCTGGACGCCGTGCTCGGCGGTGCGCACACGGTGCAGCTCGGCGACGATAAGGTCGACCAGTTCTCCCAGGCAACGGCCATAGACGGCGGCGACAAGGCCATCGAAGCCGCCGAAACCGGCTTCGAGCTCGCCGAGGCTCACGCCGCTCGCCGCCGTGACGGCCTCAGCCGTGAGCCCCTGTTGCCCGCCATCCGTGAGAACGTCGAAAGCGGCGTCGATCAACCGCTCCGCTGGATCGAAAATCACTTGTTTATCCTGTCATCGCCCGTAAGCGACGGCGAGGCTGAGACTTGAGGATTACGCGCATTGCCTCGCTCGTAGCCGGAAGTCCGACGCCGTGCCGATGCTTACGCCCATAGCGTCGAGCGCATGATCGGCTCTGTGCGATCGCGGGGTCTTCCCGCGGTTGGGCGCGTTCGGCCTTCTCATCACCGCGGCCCGGTCGGTGGTCCGGCTCGTCAACACGCTCATGCCGTGGACGAGGGCTTCTACGTCACGCCGCCGACGTCTGCCGTGCGGCCGGCGCGGGCGGGCGCTGGTCGTGATGTTCGCCTACGAGAACGGGATCGTCCTCCCCGGCCAGAAGAGCCCTCGCAGAACTCCGTTCAGGCGAAGCCGTGCTCTCGGCGCGGGAAGGCTTGATCGCGAAGTATTCAAGCCTTCCCGCTGCCGGTAGGAACAGCGTGCCGTTCGTCACGCGGATGCGGGGGCAGCCCTCGTGCGGTGGGGTCCAGCCGTCGCTCCGACGATATGAGGTCCAGGAACAGTGGGCCTCTTCCCGGTACCCCCAAGAAAGAAAAAGCTCTTGTCCGGAAAGGCTGTAGAGGCCCGCGGTGGCCATGGAACCACCCTCCTGGCGCTCAAAAAACCGGCCGATCAGGCCGGGGATTACCACACCGTGCAGGTCGATATCGACGACGGTCTTATGGAGTTTATAACGCGAAATGTCCGGTACCCGAGGCACGCATCTCAGCGTACGGAACGCGACAGCCAGTGATCGCGTGCCCCGCCGTAGGCTATTGACCATGCGTGAATGGCACGAGGATCGGATGGCCGCGGGCCGTCCGACGACCGACCCCTCCGAGGCTGAGGCCCTCGGCTTGGACAAGTGGCGCGACCTGCCCCGCGCCCAGATGCCACCCTGGCCTGACTATGCCGAGGTCCAGCAGGTCGCCGGCGTGCTGGAGAGCGTGCCGCCGATCGTCGCGCCCTACGAGGTCGACCAGTTGCAGGCCCGGCTCGCCCAGGTGTGCGAGGGCAAGGCGTTCGTGCTGCAGGGCGGCGACTGCGCGGAGACGTTCGCCGACAACACCGAGGCGCACCTGCTGGCCAACGTGCGCACGCTGCTGCAGATGGCCGTCGTGCTGACCTATGGCGCCTCGCTTCCGGTGGTGAAGGTCGCCCGCGTGGCGGGGCAATACACCAAGCCGCGCTCGTCTCCCATTGACGCGCTTGGCCTTCCGGCCTATCGGGGCGACATGATCAACTCGCTGGAGGCGACCGAGGCGGCTCGCGTGGCCGACCCGCAGCGCATGATCCGGGCCTACGCCAACTCGGCCGCCGCGATGAACATGTTGCGTGCCTACCTCGGCGGCGGCATGGCCGACCTGCATGCGCTGCACGACTGGAACCGCGACTTCGTGCGCACGTCCCCGTTCGGCGAGCGCTACGAGGCCATCGCGCGCGAGATCGACCGGGCGCTGGCGTTCATCCGCGCCTGTGGCATGACCGAGGAGGAGGCGCTGCGCACGGTCACGCTGTACTGCGCGCACGAGGCGCTCGCGATCGAATACGATCGCGCCCTCACCCGCGTCGTCGACGGCCACGCCTACGGGCTTTCCGGCCACTTCCTGTGGGTGGGGGAGCGCACCCGCGAGCTCGACGGCGCCCACCTGGACTACATCTCGCGCCTGTCCAACCCGATCGGTGTCAAACTCGGGTCCGGCACGACGCCGGAATATGTCAAGCGGCTGTGCGAGATGCTCAACCCCGGAAACGTTCCCGGCAAGCTGACGCTGATCAGCCGCATGGGAAATCATTTGGTACGGGACAAGCTCCCCGCCCTGGTCGAGTCCGTCCGCGAGATGGGCGCCAAGGTGGTGTGGCAGTGCGACCCCATGCACGGCAACACGCACGAGTCGTCCAACGGCTACAAGACCCGCCACTTCGACCGGATCGTCGACGAGGTGCTCGGCTACTTCGAGGTGCACAAGATGCTCGGCACCCACCCGGGCGGCATCCACATCGAGCTCACCGGCGAGGACGTGACCGAGTGCCTGGGTGGCGCGCAGGCGCTCGTCGACGAGGACCTGCCGGGCCGCTACGAGACCGCCTGCGACCCGCGCCTGAACACCCAGCAGTCGCTGGAGCTGGCCTTCCTCGTGGCGGAGATGCTACGTGGATGATTTCCTCTCGGACACGGTAACGAAGCCCACACCCGGCATGCGGCAGGCCATGGCCGCGGCCGAGGTGGGCGACGACGTGTTCGGCGAGGACCCGACGATCAACGCGCTGCAGGAGCGGGTCGCCGCACTGTTCGGCCACGAGGCGACCCTGTTCACCCCGTCGGGCTCGATGGCCAACCAGATCGCGCTGCAAAGCCTGCTCTCGCCGGGCGACGGCCTGCTGTGCGAATACGACGCGCACATCCTGGCCTACGAGGCGGGTGCCGCCGCGATGTTCGGCGGCATCACGACACGCACGTGGAGCGGCGAGTTCTCGCCCGGCCTGATCCGGGAGGCGGGCTACTACCACGCGCCGACGCGAGCGATCGCGGTCGAGCAGACGCACAACGTCAACGCCGGAGCCATCACCCCGCTGTCCACATTGGATCAGATCCACGCCACGGGCCTGCCGGTGCACTGCGACGGCGCCCGCATCTGGAACGCACACGTGGCCACGGGCATCCCGCTTGCCACCTACGGCCGGCTGTTCACGACCATCTCGGTGTGCCTGTCCAAGGGGCTCGGCGCACCCGTGGGTTCACTCGTCATCGGTGGCACGGAGCTCATCGGGCGGGCCCGGCTCATCCGCAAGCGTCTGGGCGGCGGCATGCGCCAGGCGGGCATCCTCGCGGCCGCCGGGCTGTACGCGCTGGATCACCACATCGACCGCATGGCCGAAGACCACGAGCGCGCGGGACGCCTCGCAGAAGCCCTGAAACCGTGGAGCCGGTGGGGCGGGACCAACATCGTCTATCTGGATCTGGAGGTCGATGCCCCGCCCGTGGCCGAGCAGGCCCTCGCGATGGGCGTGCGGGTCGGCGCGACCGGCCCCCGCACGATCCGGATGATCACCCATTTGGACGTCGATGACGCGGCCGTCGACCGCGCCATCGACGCGCTGCGCAAGGTTATTCCGGGTGCTCGGTGACGTTCTGCAGGTAGAGCTGCTCGCCCAGCGACTTGATCAGACCGAGCTGGGTCTCCAGGTAGTCGATGTGGTGCTCTTCGTCGGCAAGGATCTCCTCGAAGAGGTTGGCTGAGGTCACGTCGCCGATCGAGCGCATGTATTCGATGCCGCCGCGCAGCCGCGTCACGGCCTCCAGTTCGACCTTCAGGTCGCACTCGAACTGTTCCTTGACGGTCTCGCCGATGCGCAGCGCGAAAAGCTTCTGATAGTTGGGCAGGCCGTCGAGGAAGAGGATGCGGTCGGTGATTTTCTCCGCGTGTTTCATCTCGTCGATGGACTCGTGCCGGGTGTATTTGGCGAGCTTCGTGTAGCCCCAGTTGTCCTGCATCTTGGCGTGCAGGAAGTACTGGTTGATGGCCGTGAGTTCGGCGGTGAGCTGCTCGTTGAGCAGCTCAATGACGCGCTTATCGCCCTGCATACGGGCAAATATAAGCGCACCGGTCGATCAAGCGCTAACACCCACGAGCGTGTCGGCCGATTCCTCCTCGATCATGTCGCAGATCCGGTCAAGGCAACTCCCGCAGTTCGTGCCCGCGCCACACGCCTCGCCGACGCTTTCTTCACACCGGGCGCCCAGCTTGATGGCCGCGCGGACCTCGTTTTCGCGCACCCGAGCGCAGATACACACGAACAACGGTGTCACCTTTGTATGAGGGGAGCCTTACCTCAGTAAGGTAACCCTAAATCGCGGACCCGCGCAAGCTCCTGAGCAGCGCAATATCCGCTGCGTGCCCCTCGCCTGACTTTCCGCTCGGTGTCTCGACGATGATCGGCACGTCCCGGGTGGCCGGATGGGCGAGTAGCTCAGCGAAGGCCGCCGATCCGATCATGCCCTTGCCGACGGTCTCGTGCCGATCGCGCAGCGAACCGCACCCGTCCTTGGAATCGTTGGCGTGGATGAGCTTCAGGCGCCCGGGTGGCAACGCGTCGAGCAGCTCGGTCATGCCGCCCGGTGCGGCGATGTCGTGCCCGGCCGCCCAGGCGTGGCACGTGTCCAGGCACACACCCAGATTGGGGTGGTCGCGCACGGTCGCGAAGTAGTCGTACAGGTGCTCCGCGCGGGAGGCCAGCGATCGCCCGCCGCCCGCGGTCGGCTCGACCAGCAGCTGTGCGCCCGAGTCGAGCAGGGGGAGCAGCACCTTGCGCACCTGTCGCATGGCCGCCCGGTAGTGCGTGGCGTCGACCGCCGAACCGGCGTGGAACACGACGCCCTGTGCGCCGATCTCGCGCGCCCGCTGGGCCGCGTGCTTGAGCACCTCACGCGACTGCGCCACGGTCGCGGGCGTGGGCGAGCCGATGTTGATGATCAGCGACGCGTGGATGAAGGCCGGGATGCCGCGCTCGGCGCAACCCTTCTGGAACGCCTCGTCGGCTTCGGGATCGCCCGGCGGGCGGGCGAACCCGCGCGAGTTGCCGACATACACCTGCAGCGCGGTGGCACCGACATTGTCCACATAGGACAGGGCGGTCTTGAACGGGGTATGCGCGCCTATTGCTTGCACGTGATGCGAACCAGCTGTCCCTGTTGCACGGGCTTGCCCGCCTCCGGGTTCTGCCCGCGCACCGTGCCGAACGTCCGGTCGATCACGTTGCCCTCGACCTCGACCTGGAATCCGGCGCTCTGCAGGTGCGCGGCGGCGTCCGAGCACCGCCAGTTGCGCATGTCGGGCATCGCCACCATGTTGACGTTGTTGCTGACCTTGAGCTCGACGGTGTGGCCCGCCTCCACGCCGGACCCGGGCGCGGGCGACTGCTCCAGCACCTCGCCACGCGGCTTGGTGCTGTCGTTGACCAGCACCTGGGTCACCTTGAGCTTCATGTCCCTGAGCAGCTTCTCGGCCTCGGCGAACTGCATGCCGATGACGGGCGGCACGGTGATCGGCGCGCGGCCCTGGCTCACGATGATCTGGATCGGCTGGCCGGGCTTGATCTCCTTGCCGACCTCGGGGTTGGTCGCGATCACGGTGCCGACGGGCGCGGTGTCGCTGTATTGCGGCGGACCCTCGCTCACCACCAGCTTGAACGGCTCGGCCTTCAGGTCGCCAATGGCGTTGTCCTTGGCCTTGCCAATCACATTCGGTACCAGATAGCGCTCCGGCCCCTTGGAAAGGGTGAGCGTGACCGTCCCTCCCTTGACCACACGCTCGCCCGGCGGCGGATTTTGCCCCAGCACCGTGTCCTTGGCCACGTCTTCGCGGAAGACCCCGTCATCGAACCGGAGTTGGAGCCCCGCGGCCTCGGCCATCACGACCGCCTGGTCGCGCGTCTTGAGCTGGAAGTCGGGTGCCGCCTCATAGCGCCCGAAGGCCAGCCACCACCCGCCGATCACCATCAGCAGCAGCACGCCGACCAGGCCGGCGGCAAGCGCCCTGCGCCCGTTGGGATCGTTGACAATGCGCCGGTGCACGTCGCGCAGCCGGTCGGCGAGTGTCACCTGCCTGCGGCGCGACGCCCGGCTGCGCGGCGGGGTGGGCGCGGGTAGGCGGGCCCACGACGGCCGGTCCTCCACCTGATTAACCATGACCGTCGGCTGGACCACCGGCTTGAGGCGCTGCGTCGCCGCGTTGCCCCCGGCCAGGCCCTCGCGTGCGGCCTGCACCGAGACGAGCAGCGCACCCGCGTCGGTGGGCCGGGCGGACGGGTCGCGCCGGGTCGCCAAGCGCACGAGCTCGTCGATGGACGGCGGCAGCGCTGCCGCGTAGCGCGACGGCGGTGGCACATCGCGGTCGACGTGCTGCCAGGCCACGTCGACGGGCCGGTCACCGTCATAGGGCACGCGCCCGGTGAGCATCTCGAACAGCATGACGCCGGCGCTGTAGACGTCGCTGCGCGGGTCGGCGAGGCCCTCGGCCACCAGCTCGGGCGCGACGTAGGCCACGGTCGCCATGAGTTGGCCCGCCTCCGGGTCCTCGGCGGAGGCCTCGACGGCGCGGGCCAGGCCGAAGTCGGCGACCTTGACCACGGCATCGACCAGGCTCGAACCGCTGGGCGACTCGGCCACGAGCACGTTTTCCGGCTTCACATCGCGGTGGACCAGGCCGGCCCGGTGGGCCGCGGCCAGGGCCGAGAGCACCTGCTCCATCACGGCCAGGGCCTCGGCGGGGGTCAACCGGCGGCGATCGGCGAGGATGTCGCGCAGCGTGCGGCCGCGCACATATTCCATCACCAGGTAGGGCAGGTTGTGGTGGGTGCCCTGGTCGTAGACGGCGACGACGTTGGGGTGGGTCAGCCGTGCGACCGTCTTGGCCTCGTCGGTGAAGCGATCGAGGAACGTGGTGTCGCGCACCTGACCCGGATGGATGATCTTCAGCGCGACGGTGCGCTCCAGCCGCTCGTCGAGCGCCGTGTAGACGGTCGCCATCCCACCCCTGGCCACCCGGCCACGGATGCGATAGCGGCTGTCAACCAGCGTCCCGATGAGGGGATCGGCCACCTGAATGCTCATCGCTCGCGAGTCTAAGTCAGCCTGTGCCCAAGTTCGTACACCCGGCCGTGTCAGGGCGTCCGACTGGAGGTCGGCGTGGGTGACGGACTCGACGTCGGGCTCGGACTCGGGGTCGGTTTGGGACTCGGGGTCAGGGTCGGACTGCACGTGGCGGTCGGCGCCGGGGTGGGCACGGGAGGTGAGATCGTCGGGGTGGTTTCGATCCGCGAGGGCGAGGGCTTCACCCGTTGCGGGGGCATCAGCGGCTCGACAGGCGGGGCCGAGCCCGGCTCGGAACTCTGCGAAGGCGAAGGCGCCGGTGGGCGGGGCGCGGCGACGTGCGGCAGTCCGTTGGGCGTGCCCGCCTCGGCGACCAGGGCGTCCAGCCCGCTGGCCACGGCCAGGTACCCGCTGAATCCGGCGACCGGCACCAGCACCGCGCCGGCCGCGAAAACGGTGCGGCGCTTGCCCTTTCGCATCTTGATGATCGGCAGGACCATGGTGTCGGCGTTCATCCGCCGGCGCGCCCGCTTCAGCGCGAGGTCGTAGCGCATCGAGCGGATCACTCCGACAACTTCAGCCCTCAGCGATTGCCAGGGGTTCATATGGGGTCGCCTCCCGCGACGTGGCATCGTAGTAAATGTGACCGAAACAGCGCATTGGCTGACCCTGCCGGACGTAGCCGAGCGGCTTGACACGACGATCGTCAAGGTTCACCAATTGATCAAAGACGGCTCGCTGCTGGCCGTTCGCCGCGACGGGATACGCGTGGTGCCCGCCGAGCTCGTGGCCAACGAAACGGTGCTCAAGCACCTCCCCGGTGTCTTGACATTGCTGCACGACGCCGGGTTCAACGACGAAGAGGCGTTGCGGTGGCTCTACACCGCCGACGACACCCTTCCGGGGACCCCCGCGGAGGCGCTCGGCGGCGACATGGCGCGCGAGGTCAAGCGCCGCGCGCAGGCCGTAGCGTTCTGAAGACCCATATCGCCAGGAGGATGGTGACCGCGTAGGCGCCGGGGGCCTTGGTCATAGCGGGGATGCCGTGCCCGTTGGGCAGCGTGAGAAACGCACAGACCAGCGTGGGGATGACTATCCACTTTGGTGGGACGGCCGTCGACGCGGCGAGGATGGCCAGCGCGGCGATGGCGTACCACGGGTAGAAGACCGGGCCGAGCAAGGCCGTGGCCGCGAGCAATCCTCCACATGCGACAATCGCATGGCCTTGGCGTGCCTTGTGAACGGCGTAGACGGCCAGGGCGGCGAGCACGATGAGGCCGATGACGCGGGCGACGGTGACGGCCTGCGGTCCCACGATGTAGCCGAACGCCATGCCCACGGCCGTGGGCAGTGAGCTCCACTGGACCAGCTCACCCGTGTTGCGCAGGGCCGCGATCCAGCCCAGGTCGAGCCCTGTCGCGAAACTGACAGTCGCGAATGCGACGACGGCCGTGCCCAGGGCCGTCCACCAGCGCCTGCCGATCAGGATGAGCACGAACGGCAGCGCGACGATCGCTGTGATTTTGATCGCCATCGCGGCCGCGATCCACAGGCCCGCTCTGATCGGCGTCTTCGCCGACGCGAGCGCGGCGACGATACACCCGGCCATGAGCATGTCGTTGTGCGCGCCCGAAATCCCATGCACGGCAACGAGAGGCGTGAACACACCGAGCAGCAGAGCGCCCCTGCCGCCAAGTTTGGGAAGTTGCCATGCCAGGATCGCCACGCCGGCGAGCGCCAGTCCACGTAGGACGATCAGCGCGCCGATCTGGCTGCCGGTCGCGGCGGCCAGGCCCGACAGCGCGATCGCCAGCGGGCCGTAGGGCGCCGGCGTGTCCTGCCAGATCTGCGGCACCGACGCCGTCCATGGGCAGCCGCCGGTGGCCGCACCGACCCGATATGGATCCATGTCGTGCAGCCAGAGCCAGCCCTGGCAGGTGTACGCGTAGACGTCCCGGCTGCCCAGCGGCGGGCTGAAAATCAAAGGCAGAAACATCAGGGGGGTACCGCCACCGCGCCGCCAGGCGACGGAGACCACGACCGCTCCGGCCACCCACGCGGCAAGCCCGAGCACGAACCGCCAGGTGAGCTGGGTCGGCACCGGTTGGAGCAGGGCGCCCGCGAGCCAGGCCGAAGCCGCGAGCAGCACGCCCCCGCCCAAGCCCACCCACTTCCACCGCACGGGTCGATTATGGTCACGGGTGTGGAACGCCGGACTCGCTACCTGCTATTGGCCACGGCTCTCGTGGCGTTCGCCGTGGCCGCGATCGCGGGATTCGTCACCTTCTCGGATTCGCCGCAGGCGCCGGTGGCCCAGTCGACACCCGTGTCCGGCCTGCCCACGGTGGCCGTGGGGGAGTTGCCCAGTCAGGCACATGACACGCTCGCACTGATCGACAAGGGTGGGCCGTATCCGTACCAGAAAGACGGTTCGATATTCGGCAACAACGAGGGTCTGCTGCCCAAGCGGGAGCGCGGCTACTACCGCGAATTCACCGTGCCCACCCCGGGCTCACGCGACCGCGGCGCGCGCAGGCTCGTGATCGGCAAGAGCGGCGACGTGTACTACACCGCCGACCACTACGAGTCGTTCCGTCAGGTGCTTCGATAAACGCTTGCCGCGGCAAGCTCGTGCAGCACCGTCGTGGCCTCACCGTCGAGCTCGACCCGATCGAGCGCGGCCAGTGCGGTCGTCATGAGCTCCTCAATGCGCGCCTCGGTCGCCGCCAGCGCTCCGGATTGGACGATCACCTCGCGCACGGCCAGCACCTCCTCCACATCGAGATCGGGGTTGCCCAGCGCCTTGATGAGCAGCTCCCGGTCGCCCGGCCCGGTGGCCCGCTCCAGCGCCAACGCGACCAGGTAGGTGCGCTTGCCCTCGCGCAGGTCGTCGCCCGCGGGCTTGCCGGTCTCGGCCGGATCGCCGAACACACCCAGCACGTCGTCGCGCAGCTGGAACGCCTCGCCCAGCGGCAGGCCGAAACTCGAGTACGCCTTTTTCAGCTCGCTGTCGGCCCCGGCCAGCGCGGCGCCGAACAGCAGCGGGTGCTCGACCGTGTATTTCGCCGACTTGTACCGCGCGACCAGCCCCGCCCGCTCGGGCGACGTGTCGCCGCGCGCCTGCGATATCGCGTCGAGGTATTGGCCCAGCATGACGTCGGTGCGCATGACATCGAAGACCGGGCGTGCGCGGGCGAGCACCGCCGGGTCGAGCCCGCTGCGGTAGAGCATGTCGTCGGACCACACCAGGCACAGATCGCCGATGATGATGGCGCCCGCACCGCCGAACTGGTCGGCGCGGCCGTGCCACAGCCGCTGCGTGTGCAGGTTGTGGAACTTGCGGTGCACCGACGGCTCGCCCCGCCGGGTGTCGGAGGCGTCGATGAGGTCGTCGTGGATCAGCGCGCCCGCTTGCACGAGCTCAAGCGCGGCCACGGCCGTGATCACGCCGTCTTGATCGGGGCCGCCCGCGCCGCGATAGCCCCAGTAGGCGAATGCCGGGCGCAACCGCTTGCCCCCGCCCAGGACGAACGCCTCGGCGGCATCGGCAAGCGGGCTCAGGTCGTCGTCGATGCTGTGCATGTGCGCCCGTTGCGCGGCCAGGAAGCGCTCAAGCTCCCGCTGGACACGAGACCGCAGACCCGCGCGGTCGACCGGATGAGCTGACTCGTTCATGCTGGCTTCCTGCCTCATTCACGCCATTGTCCAGCGGCCGGCTCTTCCGGGGCGCGGTGTGGCGGCCGAGGGCCGACATCTCCGAGCCGGGAATCGCCGGTTG
This sequence comes from Allorhizocola rhizosphaerae, assembly GCF_003426775.1. GTDB lineage: Bacteria > Actinomycetota > Actinomycetes > Mycobacteriales > Micromonosporaceae > Allorhizocola > Allorhizocola rhizosphaerae. The sequence continues at coordinate 17,008 of NZ_QJUG01000180.1, forward strand.
ATTACAGCTCACATGATCGGCCAATCTCCCTCGTGGCCGTGGCAAAACGTGAGCTCTTGGCCAAGAACCTAATGGATCGCCACGCGGCCTGCGCCCGCGGCCACGGCCCGGCGGGCCGCACGCGATTTGCGGGCTTGAATATGGCCAGCTCGGGCCGGGGCTGGGACGTCGCGCTCGGTGGGCGGGTCGGCCGCGGCCGACCGGCCGCCCATCGGCTCCTGCAGCACCTGCGACAGTGTGGCCAGCCAGGGCCCGGTTGGCGTGCGCAGCCCCCG
>NZ_QJUG01000181.1 GCF_003426775.1 Allorhizocola rhizosphaerae
AAACCCAGAATCATGCTCGGGTATGCCACCCAGCGCAGCTCGCCACGCAGCGCCCGCCCCTGCGCGACCCGGTCGGCCGGCAGCTCGGCCAGCGCCGCCAGCTGGTCGGACCGCGGCGCGGGCGGCCGCGACCACGGCACCAGCACAAACGCGACCACGGCCAACACCGCCACGACCGCAACGAGGCTCACCAACGCCCAAGCCCTCACCGCCATGCTCCAAATGCTAAGCCGACGGTCCGACATTTCTCCGATGAGCTCGGCGAAGCGCCCGGTTGAGGCAGCGCAATACGGCTGTAATGGTGGCCGGTGCCTTCGTTGGCACGGCGGCATGCAACGGTGTGCCGGGCGGCAAGCGCTCAGAGTGGCGCGGCGCACGAGGGCGGACCCCGACGGCTCGGGTCCGGGCGCAGGCCGGGCGTCGACTCAGGGGGATCACTGAGGTCTCCCTGAACAAGCCCGTCTCGGGGTCGACACCAGGCATAACGCGCGGCGAATGTGGTCTGGTGACCACACCCCCCACACCGACCAGGCGGCGCAACCCGCTGCGCGTGATCCTGCTGTCCGTTCTCGCCGTGACACTCATCTGCTGCGGCGGTGCCGTGGCGCTCGGCACGTGGGTGCTGACTTCCGGCACCACCGACACGTTCGACAAGATCGAATTCGCCAACCGGCTGGCCATCCCGCCGCTTGCCCCGTCGCAGATCGACGCCAAGGGCCGGCGCGTGTTCGAGCTTGCGGCCAAGCCGGGCACGCACGACTTCGGCGCCGGCCGGAGGGTCGACACGTGGGGCTTCAACGGCGCCTACCTGGGCCCGACCCTGCGCGCCACGCGCGGTGAGCAGGTCGTGGTGAACGTGCGCAACGGGCTCGACGTCGACACCTCGGTGCACTGGCACGGCATGCACCTGCCGGCCGCCATGGACGGCGGGCCGCACCAGCCCGTCCGCGCCGGTGGCAATTGGGCCCCGACGTGGAAGGTCGACCAGCCGGCGGCGACGTTGTGGTACCACCCTCATCCGCACGGGGAAACCGCAAAGCACGTCTATCGCGGCTTGGCCGGTATGTTCATCGTCGATGACGAAAAGAGCCCGCCCCTGCCCAACCGGTACGGCGTCGACGACATCCCGGTCATCGTGCAGGACAAGAAGTTCTCGCGCGAGGGCGACGAGCTCGACGACGCGCCCGGATTCCTCAGCGGCATCGGCATTCTGGGCGACGAGATCGCGGTGAACGGCACGCTCGCGCCCTATCTCGACGTGACCACCGACAAGGTCCGGCTGCGTGTGCTCAACGGCTCCACGGCACGCTCATATAACTTCGGCTTCTCCGATGACCGCCCGTTCGCGCTCATCGCCACCGATGGCGGTCTTCTTGAGCGGCCGGTACGAACCGAGCGCCTAAACCTGTCACCCGGCGAGCGCGCCGAGATCGTCGTCGACGTGCGCCCCGGCGAGCAGACCGTCCTGCGCAGCTATCCGCCCGAGGTGGGCAACGACCTGCTGCGCACCCGAGGCGGCAACGACCGGTTCGACGTGCTCCAGCTGCGTGCCGCCGGCCAACTGGAGCAGACCCCCGCACTGCCCCAGCAGCTGTCCACAATGGAGCGTCTCGACCCGGCGACAGCCGCGGTGACCCGCCGGTTCAAGCTTTCCGGGCACAACATCAACGGCGAGCAGATGGAGATGGACCGGATCGACCACGTGTCCACTGTGGACACCAATGAGGTGTGGGAGGTCGTCAACAGCGACGGCGACTTCCACAGCTTCCACGTGCACGACGTGCAGTTCCAGATCCTGGCCGTGGACGGTTCCAAACCCCCGGCCCACCTGAGCGGCTGGAAGGACACGATCCCGGTGCAGGACGGCAGGTCGTACAAACTGATCATGCGGTTCGCCGACTACTCCGACCCGAACACGCCGTACATGTACCACTGCCACGTCCTGTTCCACGAAGACGCGGGCATGATGGGCCAGTTCGTCGTGGTCAAGCCCGGCGAACAAGCCGGACGGCCGATCTCAAAATCGCATCAACACTAGACAATGTGTCGATGCGGACAAGATGGATTGTCTTCCTTGGTGGGTCGCTCGGCCTGATCGCCTGCGCACTGTGGGCGATTGGGCTGGCGATCTATCAGCCCCGCGTCGACCTTGAGCGACTGGCCTGGTACCCGGATCATTTCATCGCCCAGAACAACTCCTACTGGGCAAGGGAACTGCGGCTGTCCGCGATCCTGCTGGCCGTCGCTGCCCTGGTCATCGTCGCCGGGTGGCACCGCCGCACGGTCGGGCCGGCCGTGGCGTGGATCGGGGCCGACGTGCTGCTCGACCGCCTGGGCGTCGCGGGCGAGACGGCCGCGCTGATCGCCGGTGGGGCCGCGTTCGCCGCGTGGCTCCTGATCGCCTTTCTCCTGCCCAAGGTCGCGCGGCGGGAGTATCCCGCCGCCGTCGTCTGCGTGGCGCTCGCCGTCGCCGCCGCGCACCTGCAGACGCCCGATCAGCACGTGCCGCCCGCGGTCGCCGTGTCGGGCGCGATTCTGACGGCCGCGTTCACGACGGCCGCCCTGCTGCTGGCGCACCTGGCCAACCCGGCCCGCCCCGGATTGCTTGCGGTGCTTATGGTTTGCGCGCCACTGATGGCCGGGATCGTCTGGTGGCGCTACTTCAACGGCGAGGTGACCACCACCCCGCAGCTGTTCCTGCTGATTATCGCCCCGGCGACGCTGCTGTTGCTGGCGGTCACCTACCTCACCCGCCGCTGCGCTCGTCCCATGATCCTTATCGGGGTACCCATCGGAGCCTTCGTGATGGCCGTGGCGACCATCGTGATGGTGGTGCTGGGCGCGCCCGTCGCCGATCTGCTGACCGCGGCCTCCGGCAACCCGCCCGTGCACGCGGCCGACACCGACGTGGTGATCGCGCTCTATGCCCTGGTCGGCGGCGTGCTCACCGCGCTGTTCATGGATCCGGTCACTCGGCCCGCGCCCGGGGCCGGGCCGATCACGAGCGACTCAGCCTTCGCAGCAGACTATCCGAGCTCATCGGATAGGCCCCGTGCCGCTTGACCCCGTCGGCCACCTCCCGGTCCGACGAGACCACGACGATCGGGCGGCCGGCGGGCTCGGCGCGCACCAGCCGCCGGATCAGCTCGTCGGCCGTCTCGCCCTTGCGGGAGAACAGGACCCGCACCCCGCGCGGCGCGGGCGGAAGCCCGTGCACCCGCTCGGCCCCGTCGAAGACGGCGGTCACCTCGGCCCCGGTTTGCGCCCCGACCAATCCGAGCGCCTGCACGAGCCGGTTGCGTTGCTGCTCAAGGGACATTTCGGCGAACCCGCGTTTGGTGACGTTGTAGCCATCGACGATCAAGTGGGCCCGCGGCAACGCGAGCAGCTGGGCCAGCCTCGCCGGGTCGTCCACATCGAGGCCGCGCGAGGCGGGTGTCTGCGAGCCCGGGATCTCGGCATGGCTGGCCGCCACCGCGTCGGCGGGCATCATCTTCGCCGGGTCGAGCCCCAGCTCGCGGCGCAACCCGACCGCGGCCTGCCCGATCGTTTCGAGCAGCAGCCACAGCCGTGCCTCGTCGAGCGCACGCGCGTCGCGGGCCGCCTGGCGCACATCGCCTTTGACCGCCTCGGCGTCGGCGAGTTTGGCGCGCAGTTTGCGCACCTCGGCCTCGTGGTCCTGCGCCGCCTTGGCGGCACGCCCCTTCTCGATGGATAACAGCTCGCTGGCCCGCTTGAGCGCGGCCTGTGCCTCGCGCAGCGCCTTGGCGTTGGCCCGGTTTTCCGCCTGGATCCCGCTGACCTCGTCGCGCACCCGGGCCAGCTCGGCGCGCAGCTTTTCGGCCTCGACCTTGGCGACGGCGCGGTCATGCTCGGCTCGGTCGGCGCGGGCCTCGGCCTCGCGCAGCAACTCGGCGACGGCCTCGCTCTCGGCCTGGGCGGCGACGGCCTCGCCCGCGTTGCCGATCAGCTCGCGCCAGCCGGTCGGCCGGGCCAGATAGGCCAGCGCGGCGACCTCGACCGGGTCGGCGGCGGCCGGGGTCACTCCACTGCCCACGGCGGTGCCCAGCTCACCGGCATCGGCCAGGACGCGCCCACTGATCCGCTGCCGGAACAGCGGGTCGATGGACAACTGCGACGCGATGGCCGGGCCGCCGAGGCGGGCGCGCCGGTTGGGCGCGAACTTGGCCACCTTGCGCAGCGAGGCGGGCAACTCGTCAAAGGGCAGGCTGGTCAGGACGCCCGCGGCGAGCGCGATCACCCGCTGGCGCACGGCCTCCGGCAGGACGGGCTCGGGCACGAAGTCCGCAGCCACAGCGTCAACCGGGGCATCGAATGCTGGTTCCGCTGCGGAGGACATGCGTCCAAGTCTCCCACCATCCGAAGGATCTTGTCTCCTGGTATCAACCGGGTCTATACCTACCCCGCTGGGGCGGTTCTGTCACACCGTCCGGTTAGCCTTCCGACCCGTGCGGCCGATTTTCTCCGCGAGGCTACGAAAGCCCAGCTCCTTCATCACCCCTGCCACGCGCCGGTGCGCTGCAGAGGTGATCCGATGACAGACGTCCAGCTCACGCTTGAAGCCCTCTGGGACGATCCGCTGCAGCTCGACCTGCGCAACACGACATTCGCCGTAGTGGATCTCGAGACCACCGGTGGCCCGCCCAGCGGGGCGGAGATCACTGAGGTGGGCGCGGTCAAGGTGCGCGGCGGCGAGGAGCTGGCGCGGCTCGCGACGCTAATCAACCCGGGCGTGCCGGTGCCGCCGTTCATCACCGTGCTGACCGGCATCACGACCGCGATGCTGGTGGAGGCACCGCCGTTCGAGAAGGTGCTCCCGTCGCTGCTGGAGTTCCTTCAGGGCGCGGTGCTTGTGGCGCACAACGCGCCCTATGACGTGAGCTTTCTCAAGGCGGCGTGCGCCATGCACGGCTACCGATGGCCCGCGCCGCGGGTGCTCGACACCGCCGCGCTGGCCCGGCGGGTGCTGCTGCGCGACGAGGTGCCCAACCGCAAGCTGGGCACGCTCGCGGCATACTTCAAGACCCACACGCCGACCCACCGGGCGCTCGACGACGCACTCGCGACGGTCGATGTGCTGCACGCGCTGATCGGGCGGCTGGGCAGCCTGGGCATCAGCACCCTGGGCGAAACGCTCGACTACCTCAGGGCGGTCACGCCCACCCAGCGGGCCAAGCGCTATCTCGCCGACGGGCTGCCGCACGCGCCGGGGGTCTACATCTTTCGCGGGCACGACAATCGCCCGCTCTACGTCGGCACGTCCAACGACATCGCGACCCGCGTGCGCAGCTACTTCACGGCCAGCGAGAAGCGCGGCCGGATCAGCGAGATGCTGGCGGCCTCGGTCCGGGTCGACGCGGTGGAGTGCGCGCACACGCTGGAGGCCCAGGTGCGCGAGCTGAGGTTGATCGCCGCGCATGCCCCGCCCTACAACCGCCGCTCGAAGTATCCGGAGCGGACTCATTGGATCAAGCTGACGACGGAGAGGTACCCGAGACTGAGTTTGGTGAGAAAGATCGGCACGGACCCGGCGGCCTGCCTCGGACCCTTCCCCGGGGTGAGATCCGCACAGGCGGCCCTCGATGCCATCCACGAGGCGGTGCCGCTGCGGCAGTGCACCGCCAAGCTGTCGGCAAAGAGACCCTCGTCCTCGTGCGTCCTTACGGAGCTGGGCAAATGCCCGGCCCCGTGCCTTTTGAAGATCAGTCCTGAGGAATATGATTCGACGTTGGTCGATAAGGTGCGGCAAGCTTTCAAGACGGATCCCGAGCCGATCGTCGAGCCACTGCTGCGGCGCATGGCCCGGCTCACGGATTCACGGCGCTTCGAGGAGGCGGCTGTGGTGCGCGACCGGATGCTGGCGTTCCTGCGCACAGCCGCGCGCATGCAGCGGCTGGAGGCGTTGACGTCCATTTCGGAGATTGTCGCCGCCCGCCGCACCGACAACGGCGGCTGGGACATCGCGATCATCCGGCATGGCCGGCTGGCCGCGGCGGCGCACGCCAAACCGGGTGTCCATCCACGACGGACGCTCGACATCATCTGGCCGACCGCCGAAACCGTGGTCGCCGGGCACGGCCCGACGCCCTGCGCGACGGCCGAGGAGTCCGAGCGGATCCTTGACTGGCTGGAAAAACCGGAGACCAGACTGGTGGAGGCATCATCCGGGTGGGCGTCACCCGCTCGGGGTGCTGTCCGCTACCGAAAGCTCTACGCGCACGGCCAGGCGGGCGCGAGAGGAGGCCACGCGGACCCGGCAACCAGCCGAGGCGGGCGGGTGGCCGAGGCGAGACGACCGCGGCCATGAAGCAGACGGCCAGGCGGGCGCGAGAGGAGGCCACGCGGACCCGGCAACCAGCCGGGGCGGGCGGGTGGCCGAGGCGAGACGACCGCGGCCATGAAGCACGGCAAGCCAGAGTCAAACTGTTGACCGAATGACCAACAGGTATTGACCAATTGGCCCCCATGTTCGTTACTAAGCTATGAAGTACCGCTGGCGAGGGGAGGGGTCCTGAGTGGACGTCGACGCCGGCAGCCTGGACGCCCCCGGTGTAGGCCGCATCGGGGAGAGCCAGCTCACGTCCCGGCTGCGCGCGATTTTGAGCTGGCCCATGTCCCGAGAGCGGCCCACACCGGTCGATCCCGTGCAACAACTGATCCGCACGCATCGTGGCGTCCATCCCCATGCCGACATCTCACTCCTGCGAAGGTCCTATTCGGTCGCTGAGCGATGGCATCGCGACCAGAAGCGCAAGAGCGGCGAGCCCTACATCACCCATCCGCTTCAGGTGGCCCAAATCCTGGCTGAGCTGGGCATGGACACGATCACCCTCGCCGCCGCCCTGCTGCACGACACCGTCGAAGACACCGCTTACACCCTTCCCCAGTTGCGCGCCGATTTCGGCTCCGAGGTCGCGTTGCTGGTCAATGGCGTCACCAAGTTCGACAAGGCCCACTTCGCGCTGGCCGAAGCCGAGTCCACCCGCAAGATGATCGTCCTGGCGGGGCAGGACATCCGCGTGCTGGTCATCAAGATTGCCGACCGCCTGCACAACATGGAGACCCTCGACGCCCGCTCCCCCGCCTCACGTGCCCGCATCGCCAAGGCGACCAGCGAGGTGCTCGTGCCGCTGTGCGACCGGCTGGGCATCCAGGTGCTCAAGGCCCCGTTCGAGGACGTCGTGCTGCGCTATGTCGAGCCCGACGCCTACAAGACCATCCACGAGACGGTCGAGCGCGACCGTCCACAGTGGAATGCCTACGTGAAGCGCATAGTCGACCTCGGCAAGGAGTCGCTGCGCCGGGAGAAGCTCGACGGACGGGTGATCCCGCGGCCGCGCCACTACTACACGATCTGGAAGGACACGAAGCAGGCGGGCAGCCCCAGGCCGATCAACATGCCGCGCGTCGTGGTCATCATCGACGGTGAGGAGCACGACTGCTACGCGGCGCTCGGCGCGATCCACCAGCGCTGGCTGCCGATCCCGGGCCGGTTCAAGGACTTCATCGCCGCACCCAAGAACAACCTCTACCGCTCGCTGCACACCACGGTGCTCGGGCCAGAGGATCAGATGGTCGAGGTGCTGATCCGCACCGAGGCGATGCACCGCGCGGTCGAATACGGCGTCATCGCCCGCTATCGCTTCCCACCCAAGCCGGGTCTGTTCGGTAAGAAAAACGCGTTGCCGCCGGAGCACACCGACATGGCGTGGCTCAAGCGTGCCCTGCAGATCGAGGCGGCCGCGCCCGACGCCGTGCAGTTCGTCCAGTCACTGCGCTGCGACCTGGCCGAGCAGCAGATCCAGGTGTTCGCGCGGGGGCGCCCGCTGCTGCTCCCGGCCGGTTCGACGCCCGTAGATGTGGCCTACGAGCTCAGCACGCGCACGGGCGACCGGTGCGTGGCGGCGACGGTCAACGGCGTGCTCACCCCGCTGGGTGCGGAGCTGCACGACGGTGACGTGGTCGACGTGCTGGTCAGCCGCGACCGCAACCACCCCGGCCCGAGGCCGGAGTGGCTGGAGTTCGTGAAGTCGCCGACGGCCCAGCTTCGCCTGTCGCGCCGGTTCTCCGAGACCGACGTCCCGGCCGGCACGGTGAGCGACCGCCTGCAGATCGGGCGGGCCGCGATCGGCCTGGCATTGCGACGCCGCGACCGCGCGCTGTCCGACGAGCAGCGGCTGGCCGATCTCGCGCAGTCGCTGGGCTTCCCCGATCTCGACTCGCTGCTGATCGCGGTCGCCGAGCACCGGGTGCGCGCCGACGTCATCGTCGATCAGTTGATCGCGAGCGTTGACGCGAGCACCGACGGCGGCGGGATCGTGACCAACCCGCGCCGGCCGGCCGAGCCCGACCGAGTCAAGCAGCACAGGTGAACTAGCCCGGCGGGGTGACCCCACGCCCGACGGGAAGGGTCACGCGGCCAAACCAACCGTGCCGCCCGGCCGAGCCCGACCGAGTCAAGCAGCACAGGTGAACTAGCCTGGCAGGGTGATTCCCCGCCGTTCGCCCCTGCGCAGATCACTGGTGTCCTTCGGTTACGGCGTCTTCTACCGGATCCCGCTGCGGTGGCGCACGCGGCTGGTCAAAACGGTGTCCCACAAATATGTGCTGGGTTCCGTGGTGCTGATGTTCGACGCCGACGACCCGGGCCGGATCCTGCTGCTGCGCCAGCCACCGGGCCGTGGCTGGACCCTGCCGGCCGGGCTGCTGCAACGGGGCGAGACCCCGATCGAGGGCGCGCGGCGCGAGGCGGCCGAGGAGACGGGTGTCCTGCTCGACAGCCTGGAGCCCGCAGTGCCCAACGCGGTCGTGCACACCAGGGGCCGCTGGGTCGACATGGTGTTCACGGCTCACGTCCCGGCCGCCACGACCGAACTGTCCGTCGATGGTGCGGAGGTGTGGGAGGCCGCCTGGCATCACGTCGACGAGCTGCCCAAGCTCACCCCGGCCACGGCCCGGCTGCTGGCCAACTACGGGATCGGGCCCGGCGCGTGACCCCCGACATCTGCGCGCTCGTGCTGGCGGCCGGGCTGGGCACCCGCCTGCGTCCACTCACGACACTCGTGCCCAAAGCGCTTGTGCCCGTGGGCAATGTGCCGCTGCTCGACCGGGCGCTGGACCGGCTCGCGGCGCTGGGTTTCACCGGCTCCGGCCGGGTGGCTGTCAACGCGCATCACCATCTGGAGCAGATGCTTCGGCATGTCGACGGGCGCGCGCATGTGTCCATTGAGGACGATCCGCTGGGGACGGCCGGCGCCGTGGGCAAGCTGCGCGACTGGATCGGCGGGCGAGGTGTGCTCGTGCTCAATGCCGACGCATACTGCACCGACCCGATGGACGGGCTGCTGGCCGGGTGGGACGGCAAGACGGTGCGCATGGCCGGGCATGTTGGCGACGATGGGCACCCCTCCTTCCACGGGCTTGCCTTCGCGGGCGCGTCTTTGTTGCCCGCCGAGGAGGCCGAGCGGCTGGACGCCGTCCTCTCCCATCTCGTGCTGACCACGTGGCGGCCGGCCGAGCGGGAAGGGCGGCTTGAGGTGGTGCCGATCGATGGCGTCTACATCGACACCGGGACACCCGCCGACTATCTGCAGGCCAACATGCACGCGGCCTCCGGGCGGAACCTCATCGCGGACGGCGCCATGATCACCGGGTCGGCCAGCCAGAGCGTGCTCGGTGCGGGGGCGGCGGTGCATGGCAGAGTGACCCGCAGCGTGCTGTGGCCGGGCGCACGCGTCGCCCGCGACGAGGTCCTGACCGACAGCGTACGGGTGGGGTCGGACATGACGGTTACTCGCACGTAACCTTGGGCCATGCAGTTGAGCGTGGACCGCGGCACCGACCGGCTCGCCGTGAACGTCTTTGACCGATCCGACGCCGAGACCATCATCGTGATCTTTCCCGCGATGGGCGTGCCCGCGGGCTACTACACGCGCTTCGCGACCGCTCTCAATGACGCCGGCCTGTCCGTCGCGGTCGCGGATTTGCGCGGCAATGGTGAGAGCCGGCCAAAACCTTCAAAATCAAGCTCATATGGGTACCGGCAAATAGCCGACGATGTCGCGGCGGTCTTGCAGGCGCTTGCCCCTTATCAGGAGCGCAAACGGACCATTCTGCTCGGGCATTCGCTCGGCGGCCAGGCCGCCATGATGCATTTGAGCGGATCGCACGCGGGCGTCGACGGGCTGATCCTGATCGCGGTCGGCCTGCCGTACTGGCGGACATACGGGCGGCAGTCGCTGGGCGTGCTCGGCTTCCTGCACGGCGTCAACGTGGTGAGCGCGATGCTCGGATACTGGCCGGGTTGGGGGTTTGGCGGGCGCCAGGCGCGGCGCGTGATGCGCGACTGGGCTCATACCGGGCGGACGGGCACCTTCCCACCACACCTGGGCGTCGAGGACCGCTTGTCCGGTGTGACCGTGCCCGTGCTGGCGATCAGTGTGGACGCCGATCAGTACACGCCCGCCCGCACGATGGACTTCACGATCGCCAAGCTGTCGTCGGCGCCCGTGCGGCGCGAGCACCTCACCAGCGAGGCGGCCGGGGTCGCGCTCGACCACTTCAAGTGGGTCAAGGCGGGGGAACCGCTGGCCAAGCTGATCGTCGACTGGCTGCGCGCGCAAGATTTACGTGAATGAATAGTTTAGGCGCCGCGCGGCTGGGAGAGGGATCCCAGGTCAGTCCTCATCGGGAGGGCTGCGAAAGGAGGAACCATGACCAGGAAGGCCAAGAAGACCTACCAGTCGCCCGCACTCGTGCGTGTGGGCAAGTTCCGCAAGGTGACCGGGCTCGTCGAGCGCGGCACCCCTGACCTGCTGTCGCACGGCAACATCGTCTGATCGGCGCTGCCGACCGTGGACGCATTGCCTGGACCGTTCTTTGTCGTCCTGCCGGACTGCGACGCAGCATCCGGCCTCGCGGCACGCGCCGGTTTCGCTGGACGCGCCGATCCGGCGGCACGCGCCGGACCCACGGCACGCGCCGGTTTCGCCGGACCCACGGCAGGCGTCCATGTGAGCAAGTCGCGCACCATTGCTCACGCGTCCGGCAGGCCATGGCTTGCCGGACGTTGGTCCGACGGCGAACTCATCGTGATCGAGGCCGGAAAGTGCCGCGTTGCCATCATGGGATCGCCGGCCACGGGGCTTCCGGAAACGATCCGCGATCTGTCCGATCTGTCCGATGTGGACAGTGTGGCGGCCCGCCTGCCGGGCAGCTTCCACCTGGTCGCCTCGCTCGGCGGGCGGGTCCGTGTGCAGGGCACGGCCTCCGGCCTGCGCCCGATCTACCACGCTCGGCTGGCTGGCGTCACCGTGGCCGCCAGCCGTGCCGACGTGCTCGCGTGGCTGGCCGGTGCCGGCGTAGACGAGGAGCAGGTGGCCGTGCGCCTGCTCGACGGCATGCCGCATCCGTTGGCGCTCACACCGGTCTGGCGCGGTGTCGGCATGGTCGAGCCCGGCTCGTGGCTACGGCTCGATCCGGACGGCTCAGCCCGCGCCGCCCGCTGGTGGACCCCGCCCACACCGGAGGTCCCGCTGGCCGAGGGGGCCGGTCCGGTCCGCGAGGCACTCGTGCGCGCGGTGGCGGCACGCACCGCGCCCGGCGGGATAGTCACGTGCGACCTGTCAGGCGGCATGGACTCCACGACTATGTGCTTCCTTGCGGCGGACGGGCCGGCGAAGGTCATCGCACGGACGATGTCGAGCCCGGATCCGGCGGGCGACGACCTGGTCTGGGCGCGCCGCGCCGCGCAGCACCTGCCGCATGTGCAGCACATCGTCGTGTCCGGTGAGGACTGGCCGCTGCGCTACGCCGGGCTGTCCGACTTCGACGAGGTGCTCGATGAGCCCACCCTGTCGGTGGTGAGCCGGCCGGAGCTGGCCCGCTTCTTCTTCACGCTTTCGGATCTGGGCGCCCGGCTGCACCTGACCGGCATCGGCGGCGACCACGTGACGTGGAGCGGGCCGACGCACTACCACGACCTGCTGCCGCGCCGGCCGCTGCTTGCCCTGCGGCAATTGCGCGGCTTCCGGGCGCTGCATCACTGGCCGCTCGGGGAAACTCTGCGTGCCCTGGCGGACCGAAGGCCGTACCGGAAATGGATGGCAGGAGCCGCGGAAAGCCTGCAGCGGCCGCAGCCAGGTCTGGAGTGGACACTGGGCTGGGCTCATCCGCCGCGGCTGGCCGGTTGGGTGACCACCGGCGCGGCCGACAACGTGCGCGCGGCGATGAAGCGGGCCGCCGAGACGGCCGAACCGCTTGCCCCCACCCGGGGTTCGCATGTCGAGCTGGCCGTGATCCGCCAAAGTGGACGGTGGCTGCGCCAGGTCGAGCAGATGTGCGCGCGGGCGGGAGTCCCGATGGCGTCACCGTTCTACGACGATCAGGTGATCTCGGCGTGTTTGGCGATCCGGCCGCAGGACCGGGCGACACCCTGGCGGTACCGGCCCGTGCTGCGGGAGGCCATGCGCGGCATCGTGCCCGACGACTGCCTGCGGCGCACGACCAAGGGCGTGTTCTCGCTGCCGGCAGCGCGTTCGCTGGAGCGGCACCGGGCCGATCTGCTCGCGCTGTGGACCGGCTCCCGCTTGGGCGCCATGGGGATCGTCGACGAAAGCCGGATCCGCGCCGCGATCGGCGGCAGCATGACCGAATCAGAGCAGGCGCACCTCGACACGGCCATCTCCGTCGAGGTCTGGCTGAGGGGAATCCAACGATGAACGTGCGATTGGGCGCCGGTGTGTCGTACGCGGCGACCGAGTACGGGTCCGTCCTGCTCGACTCGGGCGCGGGAGAATACTTCCAGCTCAACCCGAGCGGGACGGTCGCGCTGCGGCAGCTGCTCGACGGGCGCACTCCGGCAGAGGCCGCTGGAGCGCTCGCCGACGAGTTCGACGTCGATCCGGCACAGGCCGAGCAGGACGTGTTAACGCTTGTGGAGAGCCTGCGGACCGCACGCCTGGTGACGGTGACGTCGTGAGCATGTTGTCCGCGCTCGAACGGCCTGACCGTCCCGGTGCGACACTGCGCTGGAGCGCCCGGGTCGCGGTCGGGCTCGCCCACCTGCTGGCGCTCATGCCACCGCGCAGAATCCAGGCGGTGCTCGGGCTGCTCCGCCGGGGCGCGCGGCCCGCCGGCTATGCCGAGACCGAACGGGCGCGCGACGCCGTGCTGTATGTGAGCCTCGCGTGCCTCAACACCGAGGGCTGCCTGCCCCGGTCGCTGGCCACGGCATTGCTGTGCCGGGCATGGGGCACATGGCCGACGTGGTGCGTCGGCCCGCGGCTGTATCCGCCGATCGCCGTGCACGCGTGGGTGGAGGCCGACGGGCGCCCGGTCGGCGAACTGTTCCAGGAGGGCTACTTCGCCAAGCTCATCACGGTTACACCAGTGAACCGCCCAGGCTGACCCAGCCGCCGTTGTACTCGCGGGCCCACAGCGCGTTGTCCATGCCGCGCACCAGGGCCCACTGGCGGGTGGTGTCGTTGTGGCCCGCGCCGACGTTGCCCGACACCACACCACCCAGGTAGCTCGGCGCGTGCTGCTCCCAGTGCCCGTTGTACCAGTGGCCGTCGAGGCCCCAGATGGCATCGTTTTCGTCGCGCACGAAGCCCTTCTCGAACACGCTGACCGAGTCGAACGCGACCGAGCCCTTTATCTTCATGCCCGGGTTGCTCGGGTCGAGAATGAGCAGGTTCCAGCCGGACCAGGTGGGCGAGGCATACGGCTTGTACCTGTACCAGAGCCGGCCGTCATAGCCGCGCTGGTACAACAGATTCGCCCCGCCCGGGGCGACCGCCGGGTCGGCGGTGGCGGTGGTGCCGAGGGTGGTCCAGGCCGACCACGTCCCGTTGGGGTTGCGCTGGGTGTAACGCACCGAATCGTCGGCCGCCCAGCGCACGAACACGCGCGGCTGCGGGTCGCCGCCGTCCGGGAAGTACTTGCCCGCGCTCGGGTTGCCGGTGACGGTTCCCGCGCCGGACAGGACGGTCCACACACCCCAGCCCAGCCCGTGGTTGGACCGGTAGACCAGGCCGCCGTTGGCGTCGCGCGCGAACACGTACACGGGCTTCGGGTAGGACCCCGCGGCCCCCCATACGCCGATGACCTCGATGTTGGAGGCGACGCTTCCGCCCAGCGACGACCATGAGGTCCACGTGTCGTCGTCGTTCTGCGACGCCACCCAAACGGTGTTGTCGTTGGCGCGGGCGAAGACATACTGCCGGTTGGTGTAGACCGCGCCGGGCGAGCCGACGGTGTTGAGCCCGTTGGGCTTGCCGAGATTCACCCATGGGCCGCCGAGGTTGTTGTTGTCCTCGTTCCAGTGCTTCACCCGGATGCCGTAGTCCGACCAGCGGACGAAGATGTTCGACCGGTTGAACCCGGGAAACCCGACCACCGGGCGGGGCGCGGGCAACTGGATCGGCGGGAAGGGGTCGATGTCGGCCGATGCCTTGCTTGTGGGCAGGGCCAACCCGGCGGCCGTTGCCGCGCCGCCGAGGAGCACCGCTCTGCGCGAGATGTTCTTCATGATGCGAATCTGACAACCGCCCGCGCGGCCGGACAGATCCACTTCGCGTCCCGTTGTGGTCCTAAGTGGACCAGTCTTCGAGGTATTCCGCTGTCGAGCGCCAGTACGGGCCGTCCTCGGTGAAGATGCGCGACCACGGCTCCTGTTGCGCTCCGCTCAAGATTTCGTACATGGCGCGGGCCCGGCGGCCCAGCATGGCCGTCAGCGCGGGCCGCTGGTCGTCCGGCAGGCCGTAGCCGTTGAGGAACGTGCTCAGCCGGGCTTTTGACTCGGGCACGGGCCGGTCGGCGCGCAGGCCGCACATGGCCTGGGCCGCGTAGGCGAGGTCCCACAGGCGAGAGCTGGGCCCGGCGTTGTCCCAGTCGATGAGCACCCAGCCGCGCACGGTTCGGACCAGGTTCCAGGGCGCGACATCGTTGTGGCACACCAGTTCCTGTCGGTCGGGCGGGATCATCACGTGCCACCGCGGCGAGGTCGGTGGGGTGAAGCTCGCCAGCGCCTGGTGCAGCTCGGCGAGCATCCGCCCGATCGACGCCAGTTCGGGATCAGAATAGGTGCCGCGCTCGTCGCCGACGTCGCCCGGCACGAACTCCAGCACCTGCCGACCCCGCGCGTCGCGCCCCAATGGCCTTGGCGCGCCTTCGAATCCCACGTCGTGCAGGTGCTTCAGCAGCGCGTCGACCGCTTCGGTCCACGGCCCGGCGGGGCGGCGCAGGGTATCGCCCACCCGCTCCAGCCCGCTGGTGACGTTGCCGTCCAGGTTCATAGGCTGCGGTCCAGACGGCGGGACAGCTCGCGGAGCGCGGTCTCGTTGGAGCGCAGGGCGTCGGCGTGCTCCGCTTCGCCGACCCGGGCGAGGGCACGCTCGGCCGCCACCCGAACCCGTGGCACCTCGTCGTGGAGCGCGAGCTCGAAGAGGCGGTCGGCGGCGTCGGGGAGCTCGCGCAGCCGCACGACCTTGCCGCACATCTCGCGCACGCGCCACGCGGGATCGTCCAATCCCGACAGGACGGCCGGGGCGGCGGTGGGAGACCAGGCGTAGAGCAGGCCGCGTGCGCCCCAGACACGGCCCCAGTAAGCCCCACTGTTGATGAGCCCGGCCCAATGCGGCCCGCACAGGATTTCGAACGTCTGCTCATTGCGTGCGCCCTGGAGCACGTCGACGCACCAGCCCGCGACGGTGGCCTCGCCGTGCTTGGCCGACGCCTCGATCACGCGATGCCGTGGCAGGGACATGCGCTCACTTGACAAGCGTGAGGCTCCAGTTTTGGAACACTTGCGGTCGGCCGAAACTCTCGCCCCGCTCCTCGGAGACGAGCTCGAAACCTGCCTTCTCATAAAGGTTTCGGGCCGCGTGCAGCTCCGCGTTGGTCCATAGAACCATTTTCTGGTACCCGTTGCGGCGCGCGAACTCCACGCACTCCCCCACCAGGCGGGCGCCGACACCCCGGCCGCGCGCCCACGGCTCGACCAGCAGGAGCCGCAGCCGGGCGGTCACGTCATCCTCGGCCACGCAGAACACGCATCCCGCGGGGGCGTCGCCGATCTGGGCGATCCACGCGGCGTCGCGGCCTGGCTTGCGCGCCTTGACGAAGTCGGCCACTATCCCGGCGATCAGCGCCTCGAACTCGTCGTTCCACTGGTATTCGTCGGCGTACAGTTCGCCGTGCCGCTGCACCACCCAGCCGAGGTCGCCGGGCAGCGGCGCGCGGATGACAACCCGATCGTCCGCGACGGGCCCGTCCCACAGCCGCTCGATGGTCGACATCGCGGCGAGCAGCCGACGCTGGTCGGTTTCGCCGAGCTTGCCCAGCAGCGCGCCCATGTCTTCGACCGCGTTGTCGCTCAGTGTCTTGAACGCCCGCCGCCCCGCCGGAGTCAACGACACCACCTGCCGCCGTGCGTCCACTGTGGACCGCTCCAACCGGACCAGCCCGTCGCCCTCGAAGCGGGCGAAAATGCGGCTCACGTATCCCGCGTCGAGCCCCAGCCGTTGCCGCAGCTCCACCGTCTCGGCCTGGTCGGCCTGCGCCAGCTCCCACAGTAGCCGGGCCTCCGTGAGCGTGTATTGCGTGCGCTGGATCCCATCGCCAAGCACACCGATGGTGCGCGTGTAGAAGCGGTTGAACCGGCGCACTGACGCTATGCGATCCCCAACCTTTGACACAGTCAAAGATTATGCGACCGTCCCACGCGACCGCAAGACCTGGGCGACAGACCTACGCTGCTGAACTCGGGCTCGGAAGCCGGACGGGCTACCTGCTCAAGGACCGGATCGGCGACGTGGCGGAGTTCGCCGAGGCCGTCGGCACGGTCGCCTCGGGCGGCACGGTGGTCGACCCCGAGGTGGTGCGGCAGCTGCTCGACCAGCGCCGACGCCCGCTGCAGCGACTGACCGCGCGCGAGCTCGAAGTGCTGGGTCTCATGGCCGAGGGCCGGTCCAACTCTTCCATCTCGCGCGCCCTCGTCGTGACCGAGGCGGCGGTCGCCAAGCACATCGCGAGCATCCTGTCCAAATTGGACATCCCCGCCGGACCAGGACGGCCACCGCCGGGTCCTCGCAGTCCTGGCATACCTTCAGGGGTCACCATGAGGTCCGCTCGACGCAGCCACAAAGGCAGCCTGCCGCCAGGGACCGCCACGAGCTCCTACCCCCCCCCGGACCATAGAACCCATCCCCGACCACAGAACCCGCCCC
>NZ_QJUG01000182.1 GCF_003426775.1 Allorhizocola rhizosphaerae
CCGTCGATCATTTTGCGCTCGACGGTCATGACGGCGTCGCGGGCGGCGGCGAGCCGGCGACGGCCCTCGCGGGTCAGCACGAGCGGCACCGCGCGCCCGGCCGTGGCCGCGCCGCGGCCATGCTCGACGAGACCCTTGGCGCGCAACGTCTGCAGGACACCGTTCATCGCCTGCCGGCTGACGAAGGCGGCCCGCGCGATCTCGGCGTTGGACAGGCTCGCCCGCTGATCGAGCAGTTCGAGGCAGGTGTATTGGGGCAGCGTCAAACCGTGCCGGGTCAAGGCGTCCTGTAGCGCGGCGCGAGACATGGCCTGTACCCGTTTGAGTTCATAGCCGACGCGACGTCCAAGCTCGATGGGTACCCATGCCGAATGCATGTCAATATCTTGACACGCTCATCGATGTCAATGCCTTGACATGACGCCCCGCGAATCGCCCGGCCATCTCGGCAGACGGGTCCGCGCGCGGCGGCACGAACCGGACATGGCCGGATAACGACTGTGGCTCACCTGTGGTGGATGGCACGGTCCTCGTGTCCAAGGGGCGGTCCGGCCGTCCCGGTTTTCGAGCCCGAGGACTGGTGTGTGAACACGGGAATCGTTGTCCGCAAATACGGTGGGACGTCGCTGGCGAGCACCGACCTGATCGTGCGGCACGCGCTGCGGAACCGGTCGGATTATCTGGCCGGCCGCCGCCTGGTGATCGTCGTGTCGGCCATGGGCGACCTGACCGATCGCCTGCTGCGCCTGGCGTCCGAGGTGGGCGCGGTGCTCGACGCCCATCCGTCGCCCCGGGAAGTCGATCAGCTGCTCGCGATCGGCGAGAACCAGTCGGCCGCGCTGTTCGCGATGGCGCTGTGCGCGGCCGGTGTGCCCGCGGTGTCCCTGTCCGGCGCGCAGGCGGGCATCCAGGCGATCGGGCCGCACGGCGCGGCGATGATCAGCGACGTGGACCCCGACCGTCTCAATAGGACACTGGAGTCGGGCGCGGTGCCCGTGGTCACCGGGTTTCAGGCGGTCAACGGCGGCGGTGACACGGTCACCCTCGGCCGCGGCGGGTCCGACACCACCGCGGTGGCGCTGGCCGCCGCCCTGGGCGCGATGTCGTGCGAGATCTACACGGATGTGCTCGGCGTGTGCACGGCCGACCCGCGGGTGGTCGCGACCGCGCGGCCGGTGCGCCGGATCGCCGCCGACCTCATGACGGAGTTCGCGTGGTCGGGTGCGCGCGTCACGCACACCCGCGCCATCGAGCTGGCCGCGCTCTACGGCGTCGACGTGCACGTGAAGAGCTCCTTTGACGGAGCGCTCGGAACACTCATCGAAGGGGGTGCCTCGGCCGGCATGATGGAAAACAGACCGACCATCGTCGGGGTCACACACGACGCCGACGTGGCGGGCATCACGCTGCGGCGACCGGCGACCGCGCCCGAGGTGATGGTGCCGCTGCTGCAGGCCTTCGCCGATCATCGGCTGCGCGTCGACCTGCTCAGCGATCACGGGGGCGACGATCGCCTCCAGCAGACCTCGATGATCGTGCATCGCGGCGACCTGGCCACGATCCGGCGGATCGCGCAAAGCCTGTCCATCTGCCTGAAGACCGAGCTGCAGATCGATGAGGATCTCGGCGCTGTCTCGCTCATCGGCCTGGGTCTGCTCAGCCGGCCCGAATACACCGCGCGGGCGCTCGCCGTGCTGCGGCAGGCCGGGATCGTTGTCCGGCGCACGGCGGCGACCCAGCTGCGCATCGCGCTGGCCGTGCCGCTGGACCGCCTGGAGGACGCGGTCAACGTGCTGCACGAGGAATTCGAGCTCGGCCGCGATGTGCCCGAGACCGCCACCGCGGCGGTCGGCTGACCCGACGAAGGAGGTGTGGACCATGCTTGCCAACGACACCTGGGGCAAGACACTGCGGCTGGCCAGACTGAGCCGGCACGCCGATTCCCGGATGTTCATCGTGCCGATGGACCACTCGGTCACCAACGGCCCCATCATGCCGGCGCACGCCTACGCCAGGATGCTGGACTCGCTGGCCGGCTGCGGTGTCGACGCCGTCGTGATGCACAAGGGGCGGCTGCGCTATCTCCAGCCGGACCTCTTCACCCGCATGGCGTTGATCGTGCATCTGAGCGCAAGCACCGCGCACGGGCCCGACCCGGACGCCAAGGTGCTCGTCGGCACGGTGGAGGAGGCGCTGCGCCGCGGCGCCGACGCGGTCAGCCTGCACGTCAACATGGGCAGCGCGCAGGAGCGCAGGCAGCTGCGCGACCTCGGCACCGTCGCCGAAGCCGCGGACCGCTGTGGCATCCCGGTGATGGCGATGATGTATCCGCGCGGCCCGAAAATCGCGGACGCGCACGACCCCGAACTGGTCGCGCACGCCGCCACCATCGCGGTCGATCTGGGCGCCGACATCGTCAAGACCGTCTACACCGGATCGACGTCCACCATGGCCGACGTCGTGCGCTCGTGCCCGGCGCCGATCGTCGTGGCCGGCGGGCCGCCGTTGGCCGACCGCGACGCGATTCTCACCCATGTGCGGGCCGTCCGCGCGGCCGGTGCCGCCGGGGTTGCCATGGGACGCAACGTTTTCCAAGCCGACAACCCCGCGGCCGTCGCCGATGCCGTCGCCGCCGTGGTGCACGACGCCCCGGCCGAGCCCGCCTGGGCCACCCGGCCGCTGCAGGCGATACCGGCCGCACGATGAGGGAGGATGGATGAAGATCTGTTGGATCGATGTGCGGGCGCTGCGCGGCGACGTGAAGCGCGCCGTGATCGAGGAGGCGATACACCACCGGATCGACGGCATCGTGTCCGCCGATCCGGCCGACCTCGCCGAGCTTCCGCCCACGGTGACCCGGGTGTACTTCGCGGGCGGGCAGGCACCCGATGAACTGCCCAACACCGATCTCGTGGTGGGCGATCCGGCCGGGCTCGGCCAGCGGTGGCCCGGAGTCGAGTTCGCGCCGTACATCGAGGTCGTCGACCACCCGTCGCTGGAGCAGGCGTGCCGCGCGGCGAGCCTGGGCTCCTGGGTGGTGGTCCGGTTCAGCGATCCCACGAAGATCCCGCTGGAGATCCTGCTGGCCGCGGCCGACAACGAAGCGGCGCGCGTGGTGACGGTGGTCGCCGACATCGAGGAAGCGGAGATCGTGTTCGGCGTGCTGGAGCAGGGTTCCGACGGCGTGATGCTGGCGCCGTCCGGCGTGGGCGAGGCGGCCCGGCTGCGCGCCGTGTCCGAGTCCGGGGTCGGCAGCCTCGAACTGTCCGAATTGGAGGTCATCCGGATCGCGCACGTCGGCATGGGCGACCGCGCGTGCATCGACACGTGTACTCATCTGCGCACCGATGAGGGCATCCTGGTCGGCTCGCACTCCAAGGGCATGATCCTGGCGTGCAGCGAGACGCATCCGCTGCCCTACATGCCGACCCGCCCGTTCCGGGTCAACGCCGGTGCGATCCACTCGTACACGCTGGCGCCGAACCAGCGGACGAACTATCTGAGCGAATTGCGTTCCGGCAGCAAGGTGCTTGCGGTCGACGCCAAGGGGGGTACCAGGCCCGTCACCGTCGGCCGGGTGAAGATCGAATCTCGGCCGCTGCTCAGCGTCGACGCGGTGGCGCCTAATGGCCAGCCGGTGAACCTCATCGTGCAGGACGACTGGCACGTCCGCCTGCTCGGGCCGGACGCCGTGGTGTTGAACGTGACCGATCTCAAGCCGGGCGACCGGCTGCTCGGGCATCTGCCGACACGCGACCGGCACGTGGGGTACCCGATCGATGAATTCTGCATCGAGGTCTAAAGTGGACACTCCCCCGATCCTCGACTTCCACGCCCACCTACCACCCGGAGAGCGGGCGGCGCAGGCGCTGCTCGCGGAGATGGACCGGTGCGGGATCGGGCGCTGCGTCATTGTCGCCGGCGGGGTCATCGCCCCCGAAGTCCTTTCGCGGCAACTGGTCGAGGGCGGGCAGGTCACCACCGACGCCGACAACGAAGCGGTGCTCGCGGCGGCGGGCGGCAGGCTCGTGCCGTTCTACTTCGCCAACCCGCACCGCGACGCCGGCGTCTACGCCGCGGCGGGCCCGTCGTTCGCCGGGCTCAAGCTCGCGCCGGGCGTGCACGGCGTGCCGCTCGACGCGGAGCCGACCCACGACCTCATCCGCGTCGCGCGGGAGCTGCACCACCCGGTGTACCTGCATTGCTTGCAGCGCCCGGGTTTTGGCGTGCGCGACCTGGTGGGGCTCGCGGGCCGGCACCCGGACGTGTCATTCGTGCTCGGGCACGCCGGCGTGACCCACATGGACTGGTACGCGGTCGAGCTCATCGCCGACGTGCCGAACATCTGGCTGGAGACCTCGGGCGGCTACGCCAGCGTCGTCTCCACCGCGCTGCGGCTGCTCGGCCCGGATCGCGTGGTGTTCGGCAGCGAGTACCCGCTGCAGCGCCCCGAGGTCGAGCTGGCCAAGCTGCGCGCGCTCGACCTGCCGCCCGACGTGTGGCAGCGGGTGGTCTCGGACAACGCCCTACGGCTGTTGGGAAAGGAGTGACATGGTGGACTCGCTGCCCGATGTGCCGCACCTGTCGCGGTGGAGCGGCATCGAAGACCTTTACCGGCAACAGGACGAGCGGGTGCGGGCGACGCTGGCCCTCGCGCGAAACGCGCCGTACTACCGGGAAAGGCTTGCCGGGCAGGACAGCCTCAGCGGGCTGCCCCTGATGACCAAGCGGGACCTGCGGGCGAGCTACCCGTTCGGGATGCTCGCGGTGCCCAAGGCGCGGCTGGCGACCTACCACGAGTCGAGCGGCACGACGGGCGACCCGACACCGTCGTTTTTCACCGAGGCCGACTGGTACGAGATGGCCAGCCGGTTCGCGCGCACCGCCGTCGACGTGAGCGCCGGCGACACGGTGCTGATCCGCACGCCGTACGCCATGCTCATCACCGCGCATCAGGCGCACCGCGCGGCCCGGCTGCGGGGTGCGACGGTGGTCCCGGCCGACAACCGGTCGCTGCTCATGCCGTATCCGCGGGTCATCCGGCTGCTGCGCGAGCTGGAGGTCACGGTGGCGTGGTGCCTGCCGTCGGAGTGCCTGCTGTGGGCGGCAGCGGCCCGCGCCGCCGGGCTCAAGCCGGACAGCGACTTCCCGGCACTGCGCGCGTTCCACGTCGCGGGCGAGCCGCTGACGCCCGCGCGGCGCCGGCGGATCACGTCGATCTGGGGCGGGGTGCCGGTGTTCGAGGACTACGGGTCGACGGAGACGGGCAGCCTCGGCGGCCAGTGCCCGGCGGGCCGGGTACACCTGTGGGCCGACCGGTTCCTGTGCGAGGTCTACGACCCGGACACCGGGCGGATCCGGCGGGAAGGGCGCGGGCAGCTCGTGATCACCACGCTCTACCGCGAGGCGATGCCGCTGATCCGGTACAACATCGAGGATTTTGTCGAGGTCGACTCCGTGGAGTGCCCCTGCGGCTGGCGGCTGCCGTCCATTCGCGTGCTCGGCCGGTCCGCCGAGGGGTTCGCCGTCTCTGGTCAGCGGGTGACCCAGGCCGTGCTGGAGGAGCTGGTGCTCGGCCTGCCGCAGGAGCACGGCGTGCTGTTCTGGCGGGCGCGGGCGCATCCCGACCGCCTGGAGATCGAGGTGGAGGCGGACGCCGACGCGCTCGAAGCCGCACGCGAGCAGTTGCGCCATGCGGTGGCGCAGCGGTTCGGCGTCGCCTGCGAGGTCCGGGCGTTGCCACCGGGAAGCCTTGTCCCGCAAGAGATCCTGACCGGTGCGAGCGAGATGGCCAAGCCGCGCAACCTGTTCGGACCGGAGGAGAGCTGGGACAAGGCGGTGATCTACAGTTGACCGCCCAGCCCGACGAGCTGCGCCGGTGCATGCGGCTGTTCGCCACCGGGGTCGCCGTGCTCACCACCGGCGCGGGCGATGAGGCCACCGGACTGACGGTGAACGCGGTCGCATCGGCCTCATTGGAGCCGCCGCTCATGGTGGTCGGCGTGCACCGCCGGTCCCGCATGATGCCGGTGCTGTGCCGGACCGGCACGTTCGCCCTCAGCATCCTCTCCGAGCACCAGGGTCCGGTCGCCACGGCCTTCGCCGCCGCGGACCGCCCCTCGGGCACGGCCGCCGCGCGGCTGCTCGACGGAGCGCTGGTGCGCCTGGAATGCGAACTGACCGAGGTGTACCCGGCCGGAGACCACTACCTGGTGCTCGGCCGGGTGACCGCGATTCACCGCGGAGCGCGCGACGCGGGACCGCTGCTGTTCCACGGTGGCGGCTTCACCACTGTCCACAAGGGAGCGTCCATGAACGACATCGTCCAGACCGATTGCTGCATCGCCGGCGGCGGGCCGGCCGGACTGTTGCTCGCGCTGCTGGTCGCCAAGCGCGGCCACCGCGTGACCGTGCTGGATCGGCGGCCGCGCCTGGACGCCGGTGGTCCGCCGGTCGCGCCGTATCTGCATCCGCCGACGCTGGAGATCCTGCAGACCGAGGGCCTGCTCGATCCGCTGCTGATGGACGTGCAGCGGGTGTCCGGCGCGATGGAGTACGGCCCGCAGGGCCTGGTCTCCACCTGGCGCTACGCCGACGTGCCGGGGTGCCGTTTCCCGCATGCCCTCAGCGTCCCGCTCGACCGGCTGGGCCGCGTGCTGCTGGACGCGGTGGCGCACCTGCCCAACTGCACACTGCTGCCCGGCACGGAGGTCGTCGCGCTCGGCCCGGAAACCATGTCGATCCGCGGAGCCGACGGCGAGGGGCAGATCCGGGCGCGCGTCGTCGTGGCTTCCGACGGGAAGTTCTCCAAGATTCGCGCATTGGTGGGCATCGACGCCGACGTGTTCGAGTTCGACCGGCGGATCATCCAGGTGATCGCCGACCGCCCGGCGGACTGGCCCGACTCGTGGATCATCCACCGCCGGCCACCCACCTATCTGCTCGCCCTGCCGATAGCCGGAAACAAGCTCGCGGTGCTGTGGATTACCGATCCCGCCGAGTACCAGGCGCTCAAGGCGCACGGCATCGAGGAGTTGGCCCGGCGGGTGGCGGCGATCGAACCCCGCCTGGCGCAACCGGTCACCGACGCCGCGACCACCTGGTCGGACGCCGACGATCTGGTGCACCATGTGGTCCGCCCGAGCACGTGGTCGAAGGGCAACGTGGTGCTGCACGGCGACAGCGCACACGGCATGCACTTCTACGGCGGGCAGGGCCTCAACCTGTCGCTGCAGGACTCGGTGCCGCTGGCCGCCGCGATCGACGAGGCGCTGCGCACGGGCGGCATGGAGGCGATCGCGCGCTACGAGGCGGTGCGGCGCCCGTTTGTCGAGCGGTTCCAGGACATCCAAAAGAGCATGCCCGAGCTGACCTCCACGGCGCACGAGGCCGCGGACCGACCGTTTTGGACCGGCGAGCTCCTGCGCACCATCACGCTCGGCCAGACCGATCTCACCCCGACACGGTAGAAGGAGGCCCACGCATGTGCGGATTCGCCGGCTGGATCGACTGGCAGCGCGACCTCAACCACGAGCGGGCGACCGTCGAGGCGATGACCGCGACGATGCACCCACGCGGGCCGGACGGGAGCGGGGTGTGGCTGTCGCGCAACGCCGCGCTCGGCCACCGGCGCCTGGCCATCATCGACCTCGCCGGAGGCGCGCAGCCCATGCAGGCCAAGGTGGACGGACCTGGCGGCGGGCGGGTGTGCCTGGTGTTCAGCGGGGAGATCTACAACTTCCGGGAGCTGCGGGAGCGGCTGCGCGGCCTCGGGCACGAATTCACCACCGCCTCGGACACCGAGGTGCTGCTGCGCTCCTACCTGCAGTGGGGTGCGGACTGCGTGCACCGGATCAGCGGCATGTTCGCCTTCGCCGTGTGGGACGAGCGGACGCGCGAACTCGTGCTCGCCCGGGATCCGCTGGGCATCAAGCCGCTGTACTACGCGATGCGCGGCTCGGCCGTCCTGTTCGGATCCGAGCCGAAGGCGTTGCTCGCCAACCCGCTGTGCCCGGCGGAGGTCGACACCGAGGGGCTCGCGGAGCTGTTCGGGCTGTGGCCGTTCAAGACGCCGGGACACGCGCTCTATCGCGGCATCCGGGAGCTGCGGCCGGGCCGGGTGCTCGTCGTGTCCGAAGGCGGCGTGCGGGAGACGCGGTACTGGTCGTTGGAGAGCCGGCCGCACACCGACGACCCCAACGTCACCGCGAAGACCGTGCGGGAACTGCTCACCGACGCCGTGTCCCGACAGCTGGTCGCCGACGTGCCGCTGTGCGGGCTGCTCAGCGGTGGGCTCGACTCCAGCCTGGTGGTCGCGCTGGCCGCCAGAAGCCTTGGGCGGCAAGCATTGCGCACGTTCTCGGTCGACTTCGTGGGCAGCGAGGAGGACTTCCGCGCGTCGGACAGCCGGCCCAGCCGGGACCTGCCATACGCCCGGGAGGTCGCGCAGCAGGTGGGCACCGAGCATCGGGAGTTCCTGATCGAGTCGGCGAACCTGTTGGAGGCGCAAGAAAAGGCGCTGCGGGCACGGGACCTGCCGACCATGGGCGATATCGACGCGTCGCTCTACCTGCTGTTCCGGGAGGTGTCGGGGCAGGTGAAGGTGGCGCTGTCCGGTGAGTCGGCGGACGAGTCGTTCGGCGGCTATCCGTGGTTCGCCGAGGAGCACGCCCGGCCCAGCGACATGTTCCCGTGGCACCGGCGGCGGCACCGGTTCGGCGACTGGCTGGGCCGCGAGACGCGCGAACAGCTCCGGCTCGACGAATACGTGCGGCAGCGCTACGACGAGGCGCTGGGCGAGGTGCCGCACCTGCCGGGCGAGAGCGGACCGGACCGGCGGATGCGCGAGGTGTTCCACCTCAACCTGAGCCGCTTCCTGCCCGCGCTGCTCGACCGCAAGGACCGCATGAGCATGGCGGTGGGACTGGAGATCCGCGTGCCGTACTGCGATCACCGGCTGGTCGAATACCTGTGGAACGTGCCGTGGGCGATGAAGTCACGCGACGGTGTCGGAAAAGCGTTGCTACGCAACGTTGCTTCCGATCTGGTACCGGACATCGCGCGCAACCGCCCGAAGAGCGCCTACCCGTCGGCGCAGAGCGCGCGCTACGACGACCTGGTGCGCCAACGGGTCCGGGAGATCGCGGCCGATCGCGAGTCGCCGCTGCGCCCCATGCTCGACCCGGCCGCGATCGAGCACACGCTGGCCTCCGCCGGCTCGCGGCCCGAAGGCCAGGTGCGGCTGACGTCGATGCTCGCGATCCTGGTCAGCATCGACAGCTGGCTACGGGAATACCGGGTCCGGCTGTGCTAGGCAACAGTCCCCCCGTCACGCGCATGATCCTGGCCTCGGACGGGTCGACCACCGTGCTGCTTGAGGCCCTCGTCGGCGAGGAGCTCAAGCTGGAGGTGCGCGACCAGGAGACCCGCCCGGCGCGCACGCTGGAGCCGCGGATCCGCCTGCTGCTCGACCTGACGCCGGAGTTTTCGGTGCTCGTGCGCCGTTCGGCGTTGTGCACACCGGACGGCCGCGACGTCTCGCGCAACCTTGTCGTGGCCCGGTATCGCACGCACAAGCTGCACGCGGTCTTCACCAGCCGCACGGAGCCGATCGGGCAGGGCCTCATGCGCCTCGGGCTCAGCCGGGCGCGCCGGGTGGTCGGCACCGGCGTGACCGACTGGGACGCCACCGTGTGCGCATACAAGGCATATGTCGTGCTCGACGGGCACGACCCGGTGGCCTATATCCACGAACGGTTCAACCCCTCGATCGTCCCGTGTGGACAGGAGGTGCGGGCATGAGGCAGTGGTCACCCGAATCCTGGACCGCCGCGGCAGTCTGCGAGCAGCAGCCCGACTGGCCGGACCCGGCGGCGCTGCACCGGGTCACCGGCCGGCTCCGCGCGCTGCCACCGCTGGTGACCGTGCCGGACGTGATGCGGCTCAAGGACGCGCTCGCGCTGGCGTGCCGGGGCGAGGCGTTCGTGTTGCAGGCGGGCGACTGCGCCGAGACGTTCGAGGCGCTCACGGCGCCGTCGCTGCATCGCCGGATTCGCGTGATCCTGCAGATGGCTTCGGTGCTCGGGTTCGTCAGCGGTCTGCCGGTCATCAAGGTCGGGCGGATCGCCGGTCAGCTGGGCAAGCCGCGCTCGGAGCCGTTCGAGCGGCTCGACGGGCCGGACGGATCGCGTTGGCTGCCCAGCTATCGCGGCGACATGGTCAACGGGCTGGAGCCGACCGACCAGGCCCGCAGTCCCGACCCGAACCGGCTCATCCGGGCCTACTTCTTCTCCGCGGCGGTGCTCAACGTGCTGCGCTCCCTGGACCATCGTGGCTTCAGCGACATCGGGCGGATGCAGCGCTGGATGCGTGAGTTCGTCGACGCGGCGCCCCATGGGCCGGCACGGGCACGCTTCGCCGCGTTCGCGGCGGAGCTCGACCACGCGGTGCGGTTCCAGCGGGCCACCGGCGGCGCGCTCGATCTCGGCGTGCAGATGTTCACCTCGCACGAGGCGCTGATCCTGCCTTACGAGCAGGCGCTGACCCGGTGGGATCCCGAACGCGGCGCCTGGCACGCGACCTCGGGGCACCTGCTGTGGATCGGGGAGCGGACCCGCCGGCTCGACGGGGCGCACGTGCGGTTTCTGTCCGGTGTGGACAATCCGATCGGCGTGAAGATCGGGCCGAGCGCCACCCCGAGCGACGTCGTCGCCCTGTGCCGCACGCTCAACCCGCGACGCGTGCCCGGACGGCTGACGTTGATCACCCGCATGGGCGCCGGCCGGATCGCCGGGGCCCTGCCGCCGCTGATCCGTGCCGTGCGCGTGGCCGGCGAGCCGGTGGTGTGGGTGTGCGATCCCATGCACGGCAACACCTATCGCTCGCCGGTCGGGGTCAAGACGCGCAGCCTGGCCGACATCACGGCGGAGGTGCGGGCGTTCTTCGCCGTGCATCGCGCGGAGGGCAGCCATCCCGGTGGTATCCACCTTGAGCTGTCCGGCGACGATGTCACCGAGTGCGTGGGCGGCCTTCCCGGCTTGCGGGAGGCACAGTTGCGTACCAGATATGAAACCGCATGCGACCCCCGGCTCAACCCGGTGCAGTCCATGGAGCTGGCCTTCCTCGTCGCCGGCCTGCTGGCCGGGTCGCAGTCAGCCGAGCAGCCCACGGCGCGCGGCGATGAACGCGGCATGGAACCGGGTGGACGCGCCGAGACGGTCCAGGATGTCGGAGACGTAGCGGCGGATCGTCCGCTCGCTGATGCCGAGGATCTCCGCGATCTCGGTGTCGCGATGGCCGAGGGCCATTAGCGAGAGCACACGCCGCTGCGCGGGGGTGAGCACGCCGCCGCCGGGCTCGGCGGTCGGCGCATAGGCGATGCCCTGCGTGTGCAATTTGGAGAACGCGTCGTGCAGCCCGCTCACCACGGCGGTGTCGCTGATGATCAGCATGCTGAGCTCGTTGTCGTCGGAGGTGTATGTCGTGAGCACCTGACTGTCGTCGATGATCCACATCTGCATCTGGACGCTGGGCACCACCCGGATGTGGGAACCGCTCTGCGACAACCGGGTCAGCGTGCCGTCCATCTTGTGATCGGCAAGGAGCGTGCTGTCGCAGGTGATCTGGCAGCGCACCCCGCGCGCCGACAGGTGCTGCACGGTCTGCTCGATCTGGGTCAGACACTCCGCATGGCCGCTGATGCTCGGGCTGAGCAGTGCGTGCGCCGTGTGGCGGGCCTGCAGGGTCTCGCTGATGGTGGTCTGGCACACCTCTTCGGCGCCCTTGAGCAGCCGGGCCGCCTGCGACAGCTCGCCGCCCCACACGCGTTCGTAGCGCTGCTGCAGGTCACGCAGCCGTGCCTCCATCGTCATCAGGGAGCGTTGGTGCTCAAGCACTTTTTGCCGGGTCGCGAGCGAAAGGCTCGCCACCGCGGCTTCGGGCGAGACCGGCACAAGCCGGCGGCATTGCTCGTCGCTGAGCTTCACCAGGGAATGCGCGACGAGCTCACGCACCGCCTCGCCCCACTCCGAATGCCGATCCACTTCGTCGACCGAGACCTCGCGGCCCTCCACCAACTGCTCGTAGAGCCTTCTGGCACGCGTGGAAATGATGTCCCCCGTCGTGATCATTGCCTCCCCAAACCTTCCATGATCAGACATCGCCACGGCCGTCAAACAGTTTAGCTCGTCGATGTCTTGACGGCACATGAGTTCCCGCGTGGCCCCCACCGGACATGTCCGGTATTCGCGTGGGTGCCCGCCGGGCGAGGTGCCAGCTTCGTATGGGTGCGGATGACGAACAAGCTGCCCTTCTTCGCGGGCGTCGCGCTGGTCACGATAGGCGTGCTCCTGCAGGTGCCGCACGTGGTCATGAT
The DNA here is from genome assembly GCF_003426775.1 of Allorhizocola rhizosphaerae. Lineage (GTDB taxonomy): Bacteria > Actinomycetota > Actinomycetes > Mycobacteriales > Micromonosporaceae > Allorhizocola > Allorhizocola rhizosphaerae. The sequence continues at coordinate 12,374 of NZ_QJUG01000182.1, forward strand.
GATCCGGCTGACCCGCGACCGGGATGCCATGCCGCCCAACGAATCCGGCATGGCACCCGGCATGGGATCCGGCATGGAGCCGGAAATGGGCATGTGGAGCCCCACGATGGTGCTCGGCATGGGGCTTCTGGTGGCGGGCATGGTGCTCGCCTCGTTCGCCCTCTTCCGGTCGGCGCGCGAGGGCGCGGTTCCCGGCCGCGCGATAACGCTTGACGCCATTGAACACGGCCGCCTGCGCCCGGTGTACTGGCTGACCTGCCTGGTGCTGATCATCGCGTTGGTCGAGGACATCATGAAGCCCCTGACGATCGGCTTCGTGATGCCCGGCATGAGCCGCGAATACGGCATGCCGCTCACCGAGGTCGCCGTGCTTCCGATCGTCGCGCTCACCGGGACGGCCGTCGGTTCGATCATCTGGGGCCTGCTCGGCGACCGGTATGGCCGGCGCACCGCTCTGTTGCTTGCCACGCTGCTGTTCATCGGGACCGCGGCGTGCGGCGGGATGCCGAGCTTCGAGTGGAACCTCGTGATGTGTTTCCTCATGGGCAATTCCGCCGGCGGGCTGCTGCCACTGGTCTTCACGCTCGTGGCCGAGCTGACGCCGCGCCGGCACCGCTCGTGGGTGGCCGTCGCGCTCGGGGGCATCGGCGGGCTCGGCGGCTACCTCGCCGCGAGCGCCGCGGCCCAACTGCTGGAGCCGACGTACACGTGGCGTGCGCTATGGCTGCTCGGCCTGCCGAGCGGGCTGGCGCTGCTCGCCATGGCGCCGTTGATCCCCGAGTCTCCGCTGTACCTCATGCGCGCCGGCCAGCACGCCAAGGCGCAGGCGGTGCTCGACCGCTACGGTCTGCAGATCAATCTGGACGCCGTACCGACGGCGCCCACCCATCGCCGTCCGGGGATCGGTGAGCTGTTCCGGACGTACCCGCGGCTGACGACGGTCATCGGCCTGGTGGGTGTCGTCTGGGGCATGACGAATTTCGGCTTCCTCGTCATGCTTCCGGCCCAATTGCGGGCGTCCGGCATGCAGGGCGGCGTGGCCACAGCGCTGCTGACCAAGTCCGCGCTGTACTCGGCGCCGGCGCTGGCCTTGGTCGTGCTCATGTATCTGCTGTGGAAGGGCCGCACGAGCCTGGCGGTCTTCGTCGGCCTGGTGGCGGTCGCGCTCGGCGGAGCAGCGCTGTGGAGCAGCGGCCGCGGCGGCAGCACGCTGCTGGTGGTGTCGATCGCGCTGCTGGTGCTCGCCCTCTCCGCGGTCAACGCGATGCTGCTGCCGTTCAGCGCCGAGACCTACCCGACGCCGTTGCGCGCCACGGGTTCCGGCTTCGCCGGGGCGGCGACCAAGGCCGGAGGCGTGCTCGGGCCGTTCGCGATGCTGTTCGTGCTGCGCTTCGGCGGCGAGGGCCTCGTGGCGCCGGCACTTGCCCTCGCGGTCGCGAGCCTGGCGGCGGCCGGCCTGATGCTCGTGCTCGGGCGGCCGCATGTGGACCGCACGGCCGGACCAGAACCCGTCGCTGTGCCGATGTTAGTCACGAGAGATTGAGGCGTGCCAACGTGATCCAGAGTGCTTGCTCACACAGCGCCGACGTCGTTGACGTGGTGGTCATCGGGGCCGGCCCGGGAGGCTGCTCGGCCGCCGCGGAACTGGCCAGGCGCGGCCATTCCGTGCGGGTGCTGGAACGGCGCGGCTTCCCGCGGTTTCACATCGGTGAGTCGTTGCTGCCGTACATGGTCGGCGTGCTCGACCGGATGGGTCTGCGGGAGCGGGTGGCCGGCCAGGGATACGTGGTGAAGCGGGGCGCCGAGTTCACCGGTCCGGACGGCGAGTTCCGCAGGGTGGACTTCACCGCCCAGGGGCCGGGGCGTTACCACGAGACATTCCAGGTGGAGCGCGCGCATTTCGACAATCTCCTCGCACAGCACGCCCGGGAGCTCGGCGCCGACTTCAGCTACCACACCAACGTCACCGAGCTCATCACCGACGGCGGACGGGTGTGCGGCGTGCGATACACCAAGGACGGTAAGGCCGGTGCCGTGCGCGCCAGATACGTGATCGACGCGGCGGGGCGCGGCAGCAAGGCGGCGTCGGCGTTCCAGCTGCGCCACACGGTCGACAAACTGCGCATGGTCGCGGTCTACCGGCACTTCACCGATCTCGACGAGGCCAACAATCCCGGCCACGAGGGCGACATCCAGATCGGCAACCATCCCGACGGCTGGTTGTGGGCCATCCCGATCTGGCCGGACACCATCAGCATCGGCGCGGTGATGCCCAAGGACCGGCTCCGCTCCCGCGACCCGGAACAGATCTTCAACGATCATCTCGCCCGCATCCCGCGGATCACGCGCCGCCTCACCGGCACGCGGCCGCTGTCCGAGGTGCGGGTCGAAACCGATTACTGCTATCGCAGCGACACCGTGGCCGGCGAGGGCTGGCTGATGATCGGAGACTCGGGGTGCTTCCTCGATCCCATCTTTTCCGGCGGGGTGTATCTCGCGATGGTCACCGGTGCCCGAGCCGCCGAGGTGATCCACGAGGCGCTGGCGGCACCCGTGCACGAGGCCGAGGTGATGCGCGATTATGAGAACTTCTACAAGACCGGATACGACACCTACAGCCGGCTGATCCAGGCGTTCTACGAGTGCGACTTCAACTTCGGCCGCTATGTCGCCTCGCTGCCCGCGCACATCGAGCGGCGCTGGATGGCCCGGCTGCTCAGCGGCGACTTCTGGAGCGGGGTGAATCCGCTCAACCGGCTCCTGCGCGACAACCACGACTACGACATCTTCGCCCCGTTCGAGCCGGTCTACGGCTGCCCGGTCTACCCGCACCTCGACGTCGCCGAGGACGTCGCGGAGGACGCCGAGCCGGAACAACTCACCCGGACGGGCTGAAAACCTTGACATTGACGTGTACGTCAAGGTTTTACGGTTTGGGCGAGAAACCATCGACACCGATGTTCGAGGACTGAACCCATGACACAACCTGCCCAGAAGAGCGGAATCCCGCTCTGGCTGATCGCGCTCTTCTTTCTCACCTTCGCGATCGGCACGGATGACTTCGTCATCGCCGGCGTGCTGCGTGACATCGCCGATGACCTCGCCGTGAGCGAGGCGGTGGCGGGCCAGCTGATCACGGCGTTTTCGATCGTCTACGCGGTCGTGGCGCCCCTGGCGGCCGTGGTGCTGGCGCGATGGTCGCGCCGGCCGACGATGATCGCGATCACCCTGGTCTTCGCCGCGCTCAACGTGCTGATGGCCGTCGCGCCGTCCTACTCGGCGCTGCTCGGGCTGCGCATCCTCGCGGCGATCGCGGCCGCGGCCGTGACCCCGGCGGCCTTTGCCACCGCGGCCATGATGGCGCCGCCAAACCGTCAAGGCAGCTACATCGGCATGGTGGCGGCGGGCCTGACCGTCTCGCTCGTCGTCGGCGTGCCGCTCGGCACGTGGATCGGCGGCGCCTTCGGCTGGCAGTCGACGATGCTGTTTGTCGCGGCCCTGCTGGTGCTGGCCGCGCTCGGGATGACCGCCCTGCCGCGCGAGGGCCGGCCGCCGGCGATACCGCTGCGCGTGCGGCTCGCGCCGCTGGGCCGCCCGGCCATCATGGTCGGCCTGCTCGGCACGGCCATCGCGGCCTCCGGCGGGCTGATGTTCTACGCATACATCGGCCCCGTGAGCAACTTCATGTCCGGCGCGAGCACCGGCACGCTCGCGGTGCTGATCGCGGTCGCCGGGGTGTGCGGCGCGATCGGGACGGTGCTCGGCGGGCGCCTGGCCGACGCGTGGGGGCCGGATCGCACGCTGGTGAGCGCGCTCGCGGTGCAGGTGCTCGCGACCCTGCTGGCGGCGGTGCTGGCGTGGACGATCGGGGCCGGGCAGGTGCCGGTCGTCGCGATCGGTGCGCTGCTGGCGGTTTGGGCCATCGCCGGATGGGCCTTGAACCCGCCGGTGCAGATGCGGCTGCTGATGCTCGCCGGTGATGCGGGCATGGAGGTCGTGGCCCTCAACAGCAGCGCGCTCTATGTCGGCATCTCCGTGGCCGGCGCCGCGGGCGGCACGGCACTGGCCCTGCTGGGCCCGCAGGGCGTGCCGCTGATCGCTGGGCTGCTCGGCTTCTGCGCACTGGTCCTGTTCGTGCTCGCATTTCAGGTTTTCCGTTTGCGGGTACCGGACCAGAGCGCACCTGCGGCGAGCGGCGAAGGTGCTCGGGCGGACGCGCACGGCTGAGCCGAGTGCTAGCGTCGTCTGCGGACGACTGGTTCGGGTTTGGGGTGACGGACCGTGCGGATAGGCGAGCTTGCCCAGGCGACCGGGGTCAGCACCCGGACGCTGCGCTACTACGAGCAGCAACACCTGATCGTGTCAGCGCGACGGGACAACGGCTATCGCGAATACGACGAGTCGACCATCACCCGGGTGCGCAACATCAGGTCCCTGCTCGACGCGGGCCTGACGTGCGACGAGATCCGGCAGCTGACCGACTGTCTGGGCAAGCGGCTGGAGGCGGAGCCGGTGTGCGACAAGGCGTTGGAGCTTTACCGCACCCGGCTGCGCAAGGTCGAGGGCCGCATCGTGGCGCTGCTCGACGCGCACGAGCGGGTGCAGCGCACGCTCGAAGAGCTGGAAGGAGCGCGGCACCGCGACACGGCTAGCCCCAAGGCCGTGTAGATAAGGATTTGGCCTGGATGTCAATGGCGGCGTGTTGATCCACGTGAATAGAACGGAGCTCCGGTAGAAAGGCTTGTCCTCCAAGACAACCGCTACCAAGGAGCTCCGCTGTCTGAATATT
>NZ_QJUG01000183.1 GCF_003426775.1 Allorhizocola rhizosphaerae
CGGCCGGGTCGCGGCGGGCGGCGCAACGTCGATCGCGCGAGCCCGCGCGTCGAGCTCCTGCCGGAAGCCGTCGAAATCGGCCGGCTCGTTCACCTCCTGATCCGCAGCGTGACTATCTGGAATGGACGGAGGCGCAGCATGCCGTCGGCGTCGAGAGCGGCCCTGTCCGGGAACGGCCGCTCAAGCAGATCCGTCTCGACGATCGACTCGACCGGCACGTTGAAGGTCAGCCGTGCCTGGGCGCGTGCGCCGCGCGACTCATATAGCCGCACGATCAGGTCGCCGGACTCGTCATCGGCGAGCTTGACCGCCTCAACGACCACCGCCTCATTGTCCAGTTCTACCAACGGAACAACGCCCTCGCTGCCCCCACGCACGCTCCTCATCGGCAGATTTATCCGGTACCCCGCCCGCACCGCGTCACCGATAGAAGCCGCCGGAACAAGCGCATAGCGGAACCGGTGCTGCCCCTGATCGGTTTCCGGGTCGGGGAAGCGCGGGGCGCGCAGGAGCGAGAGCCGCACCGTGGTCGTGGTGCCGCCACCGGCCCGCCGATCGCGTGTCACGTCATGCCCATACGTCGAGTCGTTGACCACCGCCACTCCCCAATCGGGCTCGCCGACGTGGACCCATCGGTGCGCACAGATCTCGAACTTGGCCGCCTCCCACGACGTGTTCGTGTGCGTGGGCCGGAACACGTGCCCGAACTGGGTCTCCGCGGCCGACCGATCGGCGTGCAGGTCGAGCGGGAACGCGACCTTGAGCAGCTTCTCCCGCTCATGCCAGTCCACCTCGGTCTCGAACGAAACGGCCCGCGCTCCCGCCTCCAGCGCGATGGTCTGAACCACCGTCGACGCGCCAAAGCGACGCTCGACCCGCACCGAGCCGTCCTCCGTCCGCGTCATGGACACCACGTCCACGATGTCCCGCACCACACGTCGATAGTGCCCATCGATATCCCAAGCGTCCCACTCGTTGGGCAGGTCAGGATGGACCTGCAGCAGGTTCGCGGCCTCCCCGGGCGCGACGGCCTCCCGCTGCGTGGCCACATCCACGACCGATACCACCAACCCCCGCCCATCGATCGTGACCCGCAGCACCCCGTTGTCCAACACGAAACCCTCGCCACGCACCCGACGCTCGGCTTTGGACACTGCCGCACCGAGCGCCGGCACCCCATCCCGCGCATGCGGAGCAGCGTTGAAGGCCACTGTGGACGAGCCCACTCCCGCCAGCACACGCAGCGCGGCACCGATCAGCGATTCCAGCTCGGCCATGATCTCGCCATATGTCTGCATCGTCTCGCGGTTGACCCAGCTGATCGACGAGCCCGGCAGGATGTCGTGGAACTGGTGCAGCAGCACGACCTTCCAGATGCGGTCCAGTGTCGCGTATGGATAGTCGTATCCGTGCCGGATCGCCGCCGTCGCCGACCACAGTTCTGCCTCGCGCAGCAGGTGCTCGGCCCGCCGGTTGGCCTGCTTTATCTTCGCCTGCGTCGTATAGGTGCCGCGATGGATCTCCAGATAAAGCTCGCCAACCCACACCGGTGCGTGCGGGTGCTCGGCCTCGGCGGCCGCGAAGAACTCCGCGGGCCGTTCGATAGCCACGCGAGGCGAACCCTCCAGGTTGGACAGTCGTGCCGCCCGAGCGAGGATTTCCCGCGTCGGCCCGCCGCCACCGTCACCCCACCCGAACGGCGCCAGCGACCGCGACGCCACACCCTTGTCCGTGAAGTTGCGCACCGCACGCGCCATCTCCGCACCGCACAGGTCCGAGTTGAAGTTGTTGATCGGCGGGAAATGAGAGAAGACCCGCGTGCCGTCGATCCCCTCCCACCGAAACGTGTGATGCGGAAACGGGTTCACCTGGTTCCACGACAGCTTCGTGCTCAAGAACCAGCGCGACCCGGACAGCCGGATCAACTGTGGCAGCGCGGCCGAGAAGCCGAACGTGTCGGGCAGCCACACCTCCTCGGTCTCGATGCCGAACTCCTCCAGGAAGAAGCGCTTGCCGTGGACGAACTGCCGGGCCATGGCCTCGCCGCCGGGCAGGTTGGTGTCCGACTCCACCCACATCCCACCGATCGGCACGAACTGCCCGGTCGCGACCTTGTCCTTGACCCGCTCGTAGACCTCCGGCCGGTGCTCGCGCAGCCACGCCAGCTGCTGCGCCTGCGACATGCCGAACAGGAACTCGGGGTGCTCGTCCATGAGGGCCGTGACATTCGCGGCTGTCCGCGCGACTTTGCGGATCGTTTCGCGCGCCGGCCACAGCCACGCCGAGTCGATGTGCGCGTGCCCTATCGCGCTGATCCTGTGCGCGCTGGCGTGCGCCGGCTGGGCCAGCACGCCGGCGAGCCGTTGCCGGGCCGCACCGGCCGTGCCGGGCACGTCCTGAAGGTCCAACGCGTCCAACGCCCGCTCGATGGCGCGCAGGATGCTCCAGCGCCGAGGGTCGTGTGTGGACAGCTCCAGCATCAGCTGGCCGAGCACCTCCAGATCCTGCACCAGCTCCCACACCGTCTCGTCGAACAGCGTGAGATCGGCCCGCGCGATGCGATACAGCGGCTCGTTTCCTGCGGTCAGCGGATCTCCCAGCAGCGTGACGGGCCCCTCGATCAGCGGGTTGGCCGCAGCCTCCACATAGAACTCGACCTCGCCATCCAACCCGACATTGGGCCGCAGCCACGTGTTGCGCGGGTTGAGTCCCTTGATAGGTGTCCTATCCGGACGGTATGCCAGCCCTTCCGCAGAAAACCCGGGCCGATCCAACGCGAAACCCAGGTCGATCACGGCTTCGACCGTCCGCCCGCGCCAATGTGCCGGGACCTGACCGGTGAACCTGAACCACACCGTGGCCCACGGAGCCCCCCACGAATCACCGACCGCGGCGGGCTTGAACGGCGCGCCGATTCCCGTGCCGATCGACACGGGCCCATTGGGGCTCACCCACGCGGCGATGTCCAGCGGCACCGGTGCCTGGTTGACCGCTGGACGGATGCGCTCCCGCAGTGCGCGCTCCAGGCGCCCTTCGACCATGAGCCGGTCGTCATGCATGGGCTTCAATCCTTCCGTCCGTGCCGGACTTCGATCGGCAGGACGATATGCCGGGCCCGGGGGTGTTCGTGCGCGCTGACGGTCTCCTCAAGCAGGCTGACCGCGCGGTAGCCCATCTCCTTGGACGGCAGCGCGGCCGCGGCCGTGATGAACGGGACGATGTCGAACGGCGCGACGTCGTCCATGCTCGCCAGGGCGACGCGCTCCAGCAGCCCGGGGTCGATCTCGCGCAGATCCTGCATCACGGTGGCGAGCACATAGCCGTGCGCGCACAGCAGCGCGGTCGGCGGCTCGGAGGAGTCCAAAAGGGACGACAGATGTTGGCGGCGCGCCGCCGGGGCCATCTTCTGATAGGAGCGCAGCACGCTGAGCTCCGAATCCTGCGGGAGCCGGTGCGCGCTCAAGGCCTGCTTGTGTCCGGTAAACCGGTCGCGGACGCTGGTGCAGTCGATTTCGTCCCACAGGGCCGCGATCCGCTGATGTCCCTGCCCGATAAGCTCCGCGGTTATCTGGTACCCAATGCCAAAATTGTCGGCCGTGACCACACCGCTGGCGATCTCGGGCAGGTAGCGGTCGACCATGACCAGCGGGATGCCCGACTGGCGCAGCTCCTCGATGGCCAGCGCGTTGCTGCTGCCCTCGACCGGAAACAGCACGACGCCGTTGACCCCGTCCTCCTTCGCCCGGTGCAGCGCGGCGAGCTCGTGCTCGGCAGACGCCTCCGAATTGGACAGAAAGAGCCGGTAGCCGAGCTCCTTGCACCGGGCCTCGACACCGCGCAGCATCTGGCTGACGTGGCCGCTGCCGAGTCCAAACAGGATGCACGCGATGGCCGCTCCGGCGCGCTCGACCGGCGCCGCCGCCTTGGGCTGCTGCTCGGCCACGAACGTGCCCCGGCCCCGGTGCCGCTCCAGGATGCCGAGGTTGACCATCTCGTTGAGCGCGCGCACGGCGGTCGCGGTGCTGACGCCGTAACGGTCGCAGACCTCGCGCTGCGAGATGAACGGTTTCCCCGGCACGTATTCGTTGCGGAGTATCGCGGCCTGAAGCTCCTGGACGATCCGGCGATAGAGCGGGACTCCCTCGCTGGACCCTGGCGTCGTCACCAACGGATCGCTCCCTGATCTCATGCTTCCTCACATTAGACGGTTATTAGGTTAACCTCTGCGCTAGTTTGGCCGCAAGACTTCGCCACTCCTTGACAGGTTAGCCGGTTATTTGTAACGTGCTGCCCAGCGTGTTGCGGCCAGGTGAACAGCATTCCTGACCCAGTGGAACGGTTCAATGTCCGGGAGGTGGGGCGGCCATGGCTTTAACGGGCGAGGCGAGCGGCGCCGGCTCGGTCGGCCCCACCGCCCTGCGGACGGAGTACGCGACCGACCCGCTGGGCGTGGACGAGCCCGCGCCGCGCCTGATGTGGCTGCCGGCCCGCGGCCAAACCGCTTATCAGGTAAGGGTTATCTCGCCCGACGGGATGGTTTTCTGGGATTCCGACAAGATGTCCTCCGGCGTCAGCCAGGCCGTCTATGGCGGCACCCCGCTGGGGTCGGCGCAGTGTGGTTTGTGGACGGTGCGCACCTGGGACGACCACGACTCGGTGTCGGATTGGTCCGAGCCCGCCTCGTTCGAGATGGGCCTGCTGACTCCCGATGACTGGCGGCCCGCCCAGTGGATCGGCCGCCACCCGGCGCTCGACCCCATGCCTGCCCCGTTGCTGCGCAAGGAATTCCGCCTGCCAAGCGCGCCGATAAGGAAGGCACGGCTCTATGTGAGCGCGCTCGGCTACGGCGTCGTGCACCTTGACGGGCAGCGCGTCGGCGACAGTGTGCTCGACCCCGCGCCGACCAACTACGCGGCGACCGTGCTTTACACGACGCACGACGTGACCGGCCTGTTGGGCGAAGGCGGCGACGAGGAGCACGCGGTCGAGGTCGAGCTGGGCCGGGGCCGATACGGTGAGCCCGCGCCGAACGTGTGGTTCTGGCACGAGGCGCCGTGGTGGGACCACCCGAAACTGTTGCTCCTGCTGTGTGTCTGGCACGCGGACGGCACGGTCACCCGCGTGGGCAGCGACACCTCTTGGCACGCGTTTGCCGGGCAGGTCCGCTACGACTCGCTGTATCAGGGTGAACACCACGACACGACGCTGCCTCGCCACGCGGGCCCTTGGCCGCATGCCGTTGCCGTGCAGCCGCCCGCCGGGGTGCTGCGTTCGCAACAGATGGAGCCGATCCGAGTCGTCGCATCGCATCCACCCATCGCGGTCACCGAACCGCGCCCAGGCATACACCTCATGGATTTCGGAATACAGATCGCCGGCCACGTACGCGTCAGCGTCGCCGCCGCCCAGCCGGGCACGCTGCGCATCAGGCACGGCGAACGGCTCGGCCCCGACGGGCTGGTCGACAACGCGCAGGAACACATCCAGGGCGACATCCAGACCGACACCTACATCTTCGACCGCCCTGGCCGGTTCGAGGCCCGCTTCAGCTACAAGGGTTTCCAATACGTCGAGATCACCGGACCCCGGCCCGACTCGGTCGAAGCGGTCGAGGCGCACACCGATGTCCGCACGGTGGGCGAGTTCGCGTGCTCCGACGAGACGGTCAACCGGATCCACGAGGGCACGCGCCGGGCCGTGCTGAACAACCTGCACGGCATCCCCACCGACACACCCACATACGAGAAGAACGGCTGGACCGCCGACGCCCACCTGACCGCCAACGTGGCCGCGTACAACTTCTGGATGCCGCGCGTCTACACGAAGTGGCTGCGCGACTTCGCCGACGCGCAACTGCCCAGCGGCGAACTGCCGCCGATCGTGCCGACGAGCGGGTGGGGATACCGCGGCAGCGACGCGTCCATCACCGCGCCCGTGCCCGCGTGGGACGCCGCCTATTTCGAGATTCCTTGGATGATGTACCGGCACTACGGCGACGAACGGATCCTTGCCCGCCATTTCGACGGGCAGCGGCGCTACGTTGACTTCCTCGTGCGCGAGGCACTCGACGGCGACGGGGTCGTGCGCGGTGGGCTGGGCGACTTCCTCGCACCAGGAAGCCAGGGCGTCCCGCCCGAGGGCCCTAGTGTCTACGAGACGGCTTACACGTACCGCGTCCTGACCCTCCTCTCCCGGATCGCCGACGTCCTTGGTCTCAATCACGGTTATCGCGAAATCGCCGAGACCGTCCGAAGTGGATTTCAGGCCGCCTTCTTCGACCCCGCAACGGAGTCCTATCGAGGCGAGAAGCCTACGGAGTACAAGCAGTCGCCCAACGTGCTGGCGCTCGCGTTCGGGCTCGTGCCGGACGCGCTGCGGGAACGGGTGCTGCACGGGCTCGTGGCCGACATTCACGCGCGAGACAACCATCTCAACACGGGTGTGCTCGGCACCAGGTACCTGTTCGCCGTCCTCACCGAGCACGGCCTGGTCGACCTCGCGTTCGAGGTCGCGGCCCAGCGGACCTATCCGGGTTACGGGCATTGGCTCGACCTCGGCGCCACCGCGCTCTACGAGGCGTGGGAGCCGGAGGCCCGCTCCCGCAACCATCACTTCTACGGCAGCGTCGACCAGTGGTTTTTCGAGTACCTCGCGGGCCTGTCCCCCGCCGAGCCCGGCTTCGCCCGCGTCCGCGTCAAACCCGTGCCGCCGACCGCACTGAGCTGGGCCCGCGCACGCGTCGACACGATCCGCGGCCCGGTCGGCGTGCACTGGCGGCGTACTCCCGAGGGAGTGGAAATCACCGCGGACATTCCGGCGAACGTGACGGGCGAGATACACGTGCCCGGTGGCGAGATAGTCACGTGTGGCGAAGGCAGGTGGACGTTCCATGGCGCCCATTGACACGATCCGCCTGCGCCTACAGGATTCCATCGCGGGGCCCGCGCCAACCGTGCCTTCCACTTTGGACGCCCACGGGTTCTGGCCCGACATCGACTACGCCGATCGCGGCATCGCCACGTGGCAGCCCGCCACGCACCTGCAACGCACCCGCGGCCTCGCGCTGCGCGGTCACATCGACCCGGCTCTGCGGGCGCTCGACGCGTGGCTCGCCGCCGACCCGCAGAGCGAAAACTGGTGGCACAACCGGGTCGGTGCCCCACTGGCATTGGGCGACGCGGCTCTCCTGCTCCACTCGCGAATCGGCCACAGGCAGCGCGTGAACATCGCATCCCGGCTGGCGCGCGCGACGTGGGACGGCCAGACCGGGCAGAACCTGCTCTGGTGCGCGCAGGTGAAGGTGCGCCACGGCGTGCTCGTGGACGACGAGGCGATCCTCGCCGACGCGTTCCAGCGCGCTGAGTCGATCGTGCGGGTCACCACCGAGGAGGGCATCCAGCCCGACTACAGCTTCCATCAGCACGGGGCGCAGCTCTACTCAGGCGGGTACGGTCACGAGTTCCTTTGCGACGCAACAGGTCTGGCCATGCTCGCAGCGGACACACCCTTCGCCTTCGGCACCGAGGCAATGGGGACGCTCACAGCGTTCGCTTTGGACGGTCAACGGTGGATGGTCCACAACGGACGATACGACATGGCATGCCTCGGCCGGGAAAACACGCGCTCCCACGCGTCCGGCAAGGCCCGCCGGCTCCCGTCCATCGCGCGCGGCCCGGTTGAGGGCGCGCGGTACTTCTGGCGCTCCGACTACCTGGCCGTGCACCGGCGCAGGTGGTCGGCATCGGTGAAGCTCTCGTCAACGCGCACCGTCCTGCCCGAGAGCGGCAATGGCGAGGGCCTGTGCAACTGGCACGCCGCCGACGGCGTGACCCTGCTGCACCGCAAGGACGAGCGCGATCTGGCACCCGTGTGGGACTGGCGGATGCTGCCGGGCACCACCACCGCCTACCGCACAGGCCCCTACCCGACCTCCAACTTCGGGCTCGGCCCGGACGGCGGCTGGGTTACGGGCGGGTCCGACTTCGCCGGAGGCGTCACCGACGGCATGCACGGGCTGGCGGCCATGCACCTCGCCAAGGACGGCGTCACCTCGCGCAAGGCCTGGTTCTTTTTCTTTGACGAGTACGTATGCCTCGGCACGGGCATCACGGCCGCAGCCCCGGTGCGCACGACCATCGAGCAAACGACCCACACCGACGAGCCCGAGGTTCGATACGTCTTCCCCGAGCCCACCCGCGTGGAATCGGCCGTGGAAGATCGCACGGGCAGCTGGGCCGACATCAACCACGACCAGCCGGCCGATCCCGTGCGGGAGACGGTCTTCAGCATGTGGATCGACCACGGCGTGCCGGACAACGCGACCTACGCCTACATCGTCGTGCCTTCCGTCGCGCCCGGCCACACGTTGCCGGTAATCCTCGCCAACACGACCGCGCTGCAAGCCGTCTGGCACCCCGGACTGCACATCGTGCAGGCTGTCTTCCACGAGCCCGGCATTCTCGACCTGCCCCACGGTGACGCGATCGAGGTTGACCGCCCGCTGATCCTGCAGGCCAGCCCCACTCGGACCGACATCGCGTGTCCACTGGCCCAGCCCGGACCCGTCACCATCCGCCTGCGGTCCGACCGCCCGGGATCCGACCAGCTCAGTTCCGACCAGCTCAGCGCCGCGCTCCCGGACGGACCACTCGCGGGCGGCGGCGTGCGTTTGCGCACGCTACAGCTCTGCACCGGCAACTCGGAGCAGAGCTGTAGCGCCGCAAGAAGCGACCCCGAGCAGGGCCGAGGCAAGCCGGAGATCCACCCGGAGCAGGGCCGCAGTGAGGCGGAGATCGACGCGGGCCAGGGACACGGCGCGGTGCGGGGCGACTCGGCCGGAGGCGCGCGATGACGATCAACGGCGTGGCGCTCATGACCGAAAAGCTCTACCACGAGATGTTCGATGCTGGTTTGCGTGCCCGGCTGGGCCGCACTGTCCGGTTAGGAGTGCCGCTCGGCGAGGCCGAAGCACTGATCACCGGATGGGGCAGCCCGCGACTGGACGCCGAACTGCTCGACCGCGCACCGAGGTTACGGGTGGTCGCGCACACGGGCGGCTCGGTGAAGGCGCTGGTGACCCCGGCCTGCTGGGAGCGCGCGTTGCTGGTGACCTCCGCTGCCGCGGCCAACGCGGTGCCTGTGGCCGACTACACGATCGGGGCGATCCTGCTCGCCGCCAAGCGCGTGCCCGCCTATGCCGCGCTCTATCGGGCCAACGCGGGGCAGTGGGAGTGGCGCAGCCACGTGCCCGACCCCGTCAGCCCGCGCCGCACGGCCGGCGTCATCGGGTTCTCCCGGATTGGGCGCCGGGTCGTGGAGTTGCTCCGCCATTTCGACTTTGACGTGCTCGTCACCGACCCCTATGCCGAGGCGCGCGACGTGCCCGCCGAACTGACCACGCTGGACGACCTGCTCGCGCAGTGCGACATCGTGACCCTGCACGCACCTGCCACCCAGGAGACCCAGCACCTGCTCGACGCGCGCAGGCTCGCCATGCTGCGCGACGGCGCGACGGTCATCAACACGGCACGCGGTTCGCTGATCGACACTGACGCGCTCACGGCCGAATGCGTCAAGGGCAGGCTGTCGGCCGTGCTCGACGTGACCGATCCCGAGCCCCTGCCCCCCGACTCGCCGCTCTACCACCTCCCCCACGTCATGCTCACGCCACACGTCGCCGGTGCGATGGGCGGCGAGATGCGCCGGCTGGCCGAGCTCGCGGTGGACGAGCTCGAACGCTACGCGCGCGGTGAGCCGCTGCTGCACCGGGTCCACCCCGAACACCTCGACCGCCTCGCCTGACCACAACCAGGAGCCCTTCCATGCTGGAACTCGACTTATCCGCAAAAGTGTTCGCCGACAAGGTGTACGGCTGCTGGCTGGGCAAGAACGCCGGAGGCACGCTGGGCGCGCCACTGGAGGAGCTGTTCGGCGCGGCGCAGCCGTTCGACGTGTCGTGGTATCCGGAGCTGCGCGCGGGCGGCATCCCCAATGACGACCTGGAGATGCAGCTCGTGTGGCTGCTCGCGCTCGAAGAGGTCGGGCCGGGCCTGCGCGCCCGAGACCTGGCCCACTACTGGCTCGACCACATCGGCTACAACTTCGACGAATACGGCATGTCCAAGGCCAACCTGCGCCTCGGCCTCGAGCCGCCGCTGAGCGGGTTTCACAACAACTGGTTCAAGGATTGCATGGGCTGTCCGATCCGCTCGGAGATCTGGGCGTGTGTCGCACCGGGCATGCCACGCGTCGCCGTCCGCTACGCGTATGAGGACGCCATCTGCGACCACGCCGGGGGCGAGTCGGTGTTCGGCGAGATGTTCAACGCGGCACTCGAATCTGCCGCGTTCGTCGTGGACGACCGGCGCATGCTCGTCGACATCGGGCTGTCCTACGTGCCGCCGGACAGCAAGACGGCACAGGCGATCCGGGCCGCAATCACCGCGCACGCCAACGGCGAAGACTGGAAACAGGCGCGTCAACGGGTCCTGGACGCCACACCGCATCCCATCGCGCAGTACTCACCGATCAACCTCGGCTTCCAGGTCATCGGACTGCTGTATGGCAAGGACTTCGGCGACGCCATCTGCACCACAGTCAACTGCGGCTACGACACCGACTCGTCGGGCGCGGCCATCGGCAGCTACTTGGGCATCCTGTCCGGCCGTTCCGGGCTGCCCGCCAAATGGACGGACCCGCTGGGCGACACCATCGCCACGAACGAGTCCTGGGGCGGAGTTCGGCACCTTTCGCACACCGTGCCATCCACATTGGACGAGCTGACCGAGCGGATTCGCGCGGTGGCCGTGAGAGTGCTCGGGACCGATCTCGTGCGCACGACCGAAGCGGAACTCTACGCGGACGAGCCGGTCCGTGAGCTGTGGCACGCCAGCCCGACCACCGTTCGGTTCGCCGAAGTCGCGGTGGACTACCTCGATGGTCCTGTCGCGTATGCCAACGGCACCAAGGAGGTCCGCACGGTACTGCGCAACCACCGACGGGAGTCTGTCCGCCTCGTGTGCGCTTTACGCGTACCAGATCAATGGAAAACGGTGGCCACACAAGAGCTGGAGTTGGCCGCGGGCGCCGAACACGCTCTCACCTGGCGCATAGAAACGCCGGACCGCAGCGGGCTCGCGGACAGCAATCGGCTGTTTCTGGAAGTCCGCCCGCAGGACGGGCCGCAGCCACCAGCGGTGCCGATTGTCCTCATCGGAGCTTGTGCATATCGCGTCAACGGAACACATGAACTTTACGGCGCGGGAAACGAGATTCCGCTCCCGGCGACCTTCGAGGGAACGCTGCATCTCGAAACGTTTGTGCACAGCCCGAATGCGCGCGAGGCATGGCTTGCCGTCGACGCGAACTGCCCAGTGCGGTTCTGGGTCAACGGCGAGCTCATCGCGAGCGCGCAACGCTACCGCCACATCCGGCCCGACCACCGGGGCAGCCCCGATTCGGCCGGCCGGATAAGCCTGCGTTCCGGTTGGAACGAGGTGCGCATCGAATTGACGCGCGGGCCGGACACCCCGCCCGCGGAGTGCCATGTGCTGTTTGCCAGCAATGACAGGTTCCGATCGGCGCTCACCGAGCTCGGCCGGACCCGCTTCCCCTGGGATCTGTCTCATTAGGAGGTACCACCCTCATGTCCGCTCATATCGACCGGCGCTCCCTGATTCGGGGTGCGGGCGCCGGCGCCGCGTTGCTGTCACTGGGATCCTTACCCGCGCTTTCCGCCTGCAGCACGACGAGCACCGGCACGAACACCGCCGAAGTAAACGCGAAAGTCAAACTACCCAACTACATTCCCTATCCGGGTGTGAAGCCCGATCTGCCCGCCAACGACAAGGGTGTGGCGGCCGGGTTCACCTCCTACCCCGCCAACCCGGTCGCGGCCGTCGCCTCGCCTCCGGGCAAGGGCGGCAAGGTGACCGCGATGACGCTCACCTATGGCGCCGTCCCGCCGGCCGTTGACCGCAACCAGTACTGGCAGGAGCTCAACAAGCGGCTCGGCACGGAGCTGGCCATCAACGTCGTGCCCAACGCGAACTACGCGGACAAGGTGGCCACGCTCGTCGCGGGCGGCGACCTGCCCGACATGATGCTGTTCTTCGCCGCGCTCAAGCCCGCGCAGTTTCCGGCACTGCTGCGGGCGAAGTTCGCCGACCTGACCGAGCTGCTGTCCGGCGACGCGGTGGCGCAGTTCCCGTTCCTGGCCAACTTCCCCACGCAGAGCTGGCGCAACACCGTCTACAACGGAGGGATCTACGGGATTCCCATCCCACGCGGGACGATCGGCACCATCGTGTTCATCCGCGAGGATCTGGTGAAGGCGACCGGGTTGCCACGCCAACCGCAGAGCTTCGCGGAATTCCGGGAGCTGTGCCGGGCGCTCACCGACCCGAAGAAGAACCGGTGGGCGCTGGGCAACGCCGTGGACATCGGCGGCGGAATGCTCGCCTTCCTGGAGCAGATGTCCGGCGCGCCCAGCCAGTGGCGCGAGGAGGGCGGCAAGTTCACCCACCACTACGAGACCGAGCAGGCCAAGGTCGCGCTCAATGACCTGCTCACGCTCATCAAGGACGGCGTGTTCCACCCCGACGCCATCGGCGCGGACACCGTTCAGGTCAAACAGTGGCTCGCGTCTGGCGCGATCGCCATCAACCGCGACGGCGCGGCCGCGTGGTCGGGCAACCCGCCCGAGCTCGAAAGCGTGCTCGGCGCGATCGTGCCACCCGGCCGCGACGGCGGCAATGGCGTGCACTGGACCGGCGGCGGCGCGTTCGGCATGGTCGCCTTCCGCAAGGCAGACAAGGCACGCCTGACGGAACTGCTGACCATCGCCAACTATCTGGCCGCCCCGTTCGGCACGGCCGAGCACAAGTTCCGCAAGTACGGCCTTGAAGGCGTGCACCACACGCTCAACGGCACCGACCCCGTGCTCAACCAGCACGGCCGGACCGAGCTGTCGGTGCCCGTGAACTACCTGTCGGACGGGCCGGCCGTGCTCTACGAGCCGGGCAAGGCCGCGCTCGCCCGGGCGCAACACGCCTTCCAGGAGCAGATCATGCCGTTGTCCGTGCCGGACCCGACGGTCGGCCTGATCTCCGACACGCAGATGAGCAAGGGCGCAACCCTGGACAAGCGTTACGTGGACACGATTCGCGACATCTGTGCGGGCCGCAAGCCCGTCTCCGCCTGGGACGACGCGGTCAAGGAGTGGCGCCAGAACGGTGGCGACCAGATCCGCAAGGAATACGAGGAGTCTTTCGCCCTGCGCAATGGTTAGCAGAAAGGCACACCCATGGACACAAGCCGACGCCGGGTGCTTCAACTCGGCGCCGCCACGGTTGCTGGCGTGGCACTGAGCGACAGCGCGTTTGGCAGTAGCAGCGCGCCTTTCCGTCCCCCGCAGATCCGTGGCGTCAACTGCGTGCGCCCACGCGACTACGCACGAGCGCGCCACACGTTCGGCATCAACGCGGTGCGCTACTTCATGACCCCGCAAAACATGGCCAACAGCATGGGCATCTCCGTGGGTCATGCCTGGCACCTACAACTGCAGCTGCTCGAAAGCGCGCTGCGCGAAGCGGCCCGGGAGGGGGTGTGGGTCATCATCGACCTGCACCAGCCGCCCAACCCCGACCGGATCGCGTTCCAGCGCCCGGAATTCTGGGCCAACGACGCCAATCTGGACGTGCTCATCCGGGCGTGGCGCGACATCGTGCGCGTGGCTTGGCCGTATCGCGAGTTCGTCTGGGGATACGACCTGCTCAACGAGCCCTACAACCGGGCCGAGCTCCCGCTGGGAGCGAGCAAATGGCCCGCCTGGGCGCAGTCCATTGTGGACGACGTCCGCACGCGCGACGCGACGACGCCCATCGTGCTGGAGCCTGGCCCCGGAGCGATGCCGCGCGGGTTCATCGAAAACGAGTGGATCGACGCCGGCCCCGGTTATCCCGTGCTGTATCAGGGCGACTTCCCCCTCATCGACGATCCGCGCGTCATCTACAGCCCACACGTTTACGACCCATATCCCTACAGCCATCAGGGACTTGGCACATTCAACCAGGCTCCGACGTCGTCGGATTGGCCCGACAAGACGTCATATCCGGGCGTCATCGGCGATGCGCACTGGGACAAGGATCGGTTGCGCGCGTTGCTGGAGCCGGTGGTCAGGGTGCAACGAAAATATCGGGTTCCCATCTTCGTCGGCGAGTTCAGCGCGATCCGCTGGGCTCCCGGCGCGGCCCAATACGTCAACGACCTCATCGAGCTGTTCGAGGAATACGAGTGGAGCTGGGCATACCACGCCTTCACGGAGTGGCACGGCTGGGACACCGAGTTCACCGAGCAGATGACCAGCGACGCCAACCGGCTCGTGGCCAGGGCGGCCCAGCCCACCGATCGTGAGCTGATCGTCAAGGGCTACTTCGCACGGAACGCCCACCGTACGCCCGGGGACTTCCCGGCACAGCCCAACCTGTTGTCCAATCCCGACTTCAGCGGCGACTTCGACAGCAATGGGCTCGCCGACTGGTGGACCAAGGGCACGTATGCCGCAGCGTCGCTTGTGGACGGCGTGCAGCACGTCGCCTGCTCCAACAGTGGCAAGGGTGTCGACCAGCAGTGGATCGGGGTCAGCGACCAGCACCGCTACCTGCTGCGGGCACGCGTGCGCGTGGACGGTCCGGGCTCGCTGCGCTTTTGGTGCCAGGACGCCACGGAAACCAGTGTGGTGCTTGGGGACAGGAGCGTCGCGCACGTGTCGCCGACCAACGGCGCGTTCACGACCCGGCAGCTGGAGTTCGTGCCCACGCCCGGCACCGGGCGGGTCAGCATCCGGTTCTGGGCCAACACGGCCACGACGTTCGACGTCGACTTCGCCGAACTCGTCGATCTCGGGCCGGCCGTGGTGGCGCACCCACCACGGACGACCGCGACGATGCCGGGAGCCGACACGGTGACTTTCACCGCGCAGGCGTTCGACGGCGCAAGCGTGGCCCGCGCCGAGTACCGCATCGTCGGTCAGGGCACGCAGTGGCATCCGGTGCCGCCCGGTGGCCTGACGTTCAGCCCCGGCAACACCTATGTGGTCGGGTATCGCTCCGTGGACACGGCCGGGCTCGTCGAGCCGGCGCAGTCGATCGTCGTGGGCCGTGCCGCCCACTGACACAACAAACCACAAACCGATGGAGGGTTGGATGTCGCGCTTGCGCCGGGACGTGTTCCTGCTGCTGCTCGGCCTGCCAGGGATCGCGGTGATCCTGCTGTTCCACTACATCCCGTTGCTGGGCAACGTCATCGCGTTCAAGGACTACCAACCCTTCATCGGCATCCTGGAGTCGCCATGGGTCGGGTTCGCGAACTTCGAGGTCATCTTCAACGGTGATTCGGCGTTCGTCAACGCGCTCGTCAACACGCTGATCATCTCGTTCATCCAGGTGGTCCTGGTCTTTCCGGTCCCCATCGGGCTCGCGCTGCTGCTCAACTCGCTGCTGTCGGAGCGGATCAAGCGGGTCGTGCAGTCGGTGCTTTACCTGCCGCACTTCATGTCCTGGGTCATAGTCGTGGCCATCTTCGAGCAGATGCTCGGCAACGCGGGTCTGCTCAACTTATGGTTGCGCTCCAAGGGCATGGACGGATTCCACGTCATCGGGGATCCCGACCTGTTCAAGGCGCTCATCACGTCCCAGGTCATCTGGAAGGACGCCGGCTGGGGCACGATCCTGTTCCTGGCCGCACTGTCGCGGGTGGACGTTTCGCTCTACGAGGCGGCCGCGGTCGACGGCGCCTCGCGCTTGCGGCAGCTGTGGCACGTCACGCTTCCGGGCATCATGGGTGTGATCGTGCTGCTGCTCATCCTCAAGCTCGGCGACGTGCTGACCGTCGGGTTCGAACAGATCCTGCTGCAACAGGGCCCGGTGGGCATCGATGCCTCAGAGGTGCTCGATACGTACGTCTACAACAACGGCGTGCTGGGCGGCAACTGGGGTGTGTCGGCCGCGGTCGGCCTGGTCAAGGGAATCGTGGGCGTGGCACTGGTGCTGGGCGCGAACAAGGTCGCCCACATCTTCGGCGAGCGCGGCATCTACTCGAAGGAGCAATGACATGACCGGCACCCCATCGATTCCCATGCGCGTGCTGAAGGGCATCGTCCTGTTGCTGTGCTGCGCGGTCGTCGTGATGCCGTTCGTGTCGGTCATCTCGACCAGCATGGCCGACCAGAAGCAGATCTACGCCTCCGGTGGGCTGGTGCTGTGGCCCGACAACCCGTCGCTGGACGCCTATCGCGCCATCTTCGCCGGAGGCGTGGTGACCCGTGCGCTCATCGTGTCCATCGGCATCACGGTCGTGGGCGCGCTGCTGTCGCTGGCCGCCACGGCCCTGCTGGCCTATTCGCTGTCGCGGCCGGGCACCTTCGCGCACCGGCCACTGCTCATGATGATCCTGTTCACGTTGCTGTTCAGCCCGGGGATCATCCCGTCGTACCTGATGGTGAGCCAGCTCGGCCTGCTCGACAGCTACTGGTCGCTGATCCTGCCCGTGCTCGTCAACGGGTTCAACGTGATCGTGATGCGGGCCTTCTTCATGGACCTGCCCAAGGAACTGCTCGACTCGGCACGCATCGACGGCGCGGGCGAGTTCCAGGTGCTGCGCCGGATCGTGCTGCCGCTGTCCAAGGCGGTGCTCGCCGTCGTCGGGCTGTTCTACGCCGTCGGATACTGGAACAGCTTCTTCACCGCGCTGCTCTACATCAACGACACGGCGAAGTGGCCGCTACAGCTCGTGCTGCGCACCTATGTCGTCGACAATGCCGCGCTCGGCGCCGATCAGCTCAACCTCGCCGGCGAGGCGCCACCGCCGCAGCAGTCGCTGCAGATGGCCATCCTCGTCATCTCGTTGGTCCCCATCCTTTTGGTGTACCCGTTCCTGCAGCGCCATTTCGCCAAAGGCGTGCTGATCGGGGCCGTCAAGGGCTAGCCCCAAGGCCGTGTAGATAAGGATTTGGCCTGGATGTCAATGGCGGCGTGTTGATCCACGTGAATAGAACGGAGCTCCGGTAGAAAGGCTTGTCCTCCAAGACAACCGCTACCAAGGAGCTCCGCTGTCTGAATATT
>NZ_QJUG01000184.1 GCF_003426775.1 Allorhizocola rhizosphaerae
GGGCGCCGGGCCGAGGCGGCGGTGGGAGACCTGCGCGGCATTCCGCGCCGCCCGCGTTTCCTGCTCACCCGTGGGCCGTCGCTGCTCGCGCTGATCCTCGCGGCGCCGCTCGGGGCCGCGCTGGGCTGGGCGTTCGTCAACGGCATGGCGCGCTTCGCGTTTGGTACGACGGGCTGGCTCGACCTGCCGCGCAGTGCGCTCATCGCGGCCGGCGCGGCCCTGCTCGCCGCGATCTTCGGCCTGTCCATTGTGGAGTCGCGTCGGCGGGAAGGCACTCTGCTGGAGGCTTTTCGGTGGGTGCAGTCGCCGCTGCGCCGTGGCGGCGTCGTCGCCGAGCTGTCGGTTGTCGCGCTGGCCATCGCCGCGGCGGTGCAATCGGTCGCAAGTGGACAGACCGGGGTCGTGGCGCAGGCCGCACCGTTGCTCATCGCCGCGGCCATCGGGCTGCTCGCGTTCCGCCTCGTCCGCCCGGTGGCCAAAGCCCTTGGCGTGACGCGCATCCGCTCGGGCCGCCTCGCATCCGGCCTTGCCGCGCTGCACCTCGCCCGGCGCCCGGTGGCGGCACAGGCGGTCATGCTCGTCGTGGTCTGCCTGTCACTGGTCGCACACTCGTTCGGCGCATGGGACCGCACCGCCGAGACAGCCGCGCAAAGGGCCGCCGCCGAGCTGGGCGCGCCGCAGGTGGTCACGGTCGCCGCGCCCTCGCGTGCCGCGCTGCTGACATCGGTCGGCGCGGCCGACCCGGAGGGCGAATGGGCGATGGCCGCCGCACGCCAACGGCTGCCCAGGGGACGCACGCTCGTCGCACTCGACACGACCCGGCTGTCCATCGTGGACCGAGGCGAACTCGCGGGCATGCTGCGGCCCGCGAGCAACGAATTGCTGAAGGTCGACGGGAGCGAGCTCGTGCTGGACGTGACCGTGACCGAGGCGCTGAGCGACCTGCCAATCACCGCCGTGCTCGCCGGTCCTCAAGGGACGCTCGTGACCGGGGTGGCGACGGTCACGGCGCAGGTGGGGCGGCGCGACTACCGCATCCCCGTGCCGGACTGCGCGGTCGCGCCGGGCTGCCGCCTGGCGTGGCTGAGCTTCTTCCGCTCGCCCGACGAGCTTCGCCTGCACGGGCTGCGCCAGCTCAACCCGGAACGCGAGCTTGCGGTCGGCGCGAGCATGCAGGCGCCCGCGCGCTGGCGGCCGTCGTTCGAGATGGAGCTTGAGGTCACGATCTCGCACGAGGGCGACGGGCTGCGGCTGCGCTACCAGCCCAGCGATCCCCGGTTGGTCAGCCGCGACATCCGCATGCAGGTCGCCGATGCGCCGGTGCCCCTGCCGGTGGCGGTGGCCGACGACCCGGCGATCGTCCACAATGGACAGCTGACCCGCGCCGGCATCTTCGCCACGGCGGAACGGCCCGTCGCGGTCGTGCGATCGAGCCCGAGCCTGCCGGGTCTGCCGCAGGGTGGCGTGCTGGCCGATCTGGCCTATGCCGACCGGCTCAGCGACACCTTCGACAACGACGCGCAGCTGCAGGTCTGGCTCGGCGAACGGGCACCGGCCGACGCGCTCGCCCGGCTGGAGACGGCGGGGCTCATCCCGCTGCACACCGACACCATCGATCGGCGGGCCGCCCGCTACAACCTCGGCGGCGACGTGCTCGGGCTGCGCCTGCAGGTCGCGGCCGCCGTGCTCGCGGTGCTGCTGGCGGTGTTCGCGATCCTGGTGCTCGCCGGGACCGACCGGCGCAGGCGGGAGCGGGAGCTCGCGGACCTTTCCGACCAGGGGCTCGACGCCCGCGTCATCCGGCGCGTCGCGCACTCGGGCTTCGTGGTCGTGCTCGCCGCTCTGCCCGCTGCGCTGCTGGCCTGCCTGGTCGTGTGGTGGCTGGGCGGCGCGCGGCCGGCGCTGGTCCCGCTTGGTGCGGCGTTGCTCGTGTTGGTCGGTGCAGCCGTGGCGCGTGAGGTGGTCTCGTGATTGCGATGATGCTGGCGCTGTTGCGGGCGCGGATGAGCCTCGCGGTGATGACGTTCGTGCTCACGGCGCTCGCGGCCGGGGCTGCGGCGACCGGACCGCTCTACGCGACCGCCGCCGCGCGCTCGGCGCTCGTGGCCGAGGTGGAGGCGGCGTCCATATCGGAGCGTGTCATCGCCGGGGACCTGCTGTCGCGATCGCGGGGTTTCGACCGCCAAAACGCGCTGGAGACGCAGCCATACGTGCCGGGCTTCCGGACCGTGGCCGGTGCGATGTCCAACGGCAAGCTTCGCTCCCCCAACGGGTCCGCGTCGCTGTGGCTCGCTTCGCGGACGGGTGTGTGTGGCGAAATCGTGGTGTCGCAGGGTCGCTGCGCCACGGCCGACCGTGAGGTGGTGCTGCGCCGCGACATCGGGCAAACCATAGGCGCCGCGATCGGTTCCGAGGTCCAGTTCATGCCGTCGTCGTTTGGCGGCGGGGAGCTGCTCGCGCCCGTTCGGCTCACGGTCGTCGGGCATTACGAGCCGTACGTGCCCACGGACATCTACTGGGCCGACCACATCATGCTCGCCAGCGGCGACAGCCCACCGGCGTTCGCCAACGAGCGCACCGTGCTGGCCGCGACGGGGCCAATGCTTTTCACCACCGACCTCATCGCCTCGCCGCAGGCGTTTGACGACCGGGAGCGGCTCGCGGGCGATGTCGCCAACGTGCTGGCCGTGTTCGAGGCGGCCGGATATGACAGTGCGACGGAGATTGCCGCGCTGTCCGCGCGCATCGACGACGCGGCCGATGTGCTCCTCGGCAGCCTCATCGTGGCGACCCTGCCGCTGGTGATTATTTGTTGGTACGTCTTGTTCCTCGCGGTCGTGGGCGCGGTCGAGCAGCGTCGCGGGGAGTTGGCGGTCACCGCGCTGCGCGGTGTGCCCACGCGCATGCGCTGGCAGCTGGCTGCGGCGGAGACGACGGTGCCCATCCTGCTCGGGCTCGGCCCGGGTTTGGTGTTGGGATTCCTCGTCACCGCGACGCTGTCGGCGACGTTTACGTGGCTGGCGGTGGCGCTCGCGGGGGTGGCGGTGCTGGGCGCGCTCGCGGCAGGGTGGTTCGCGCAGTGGCGGGCGATGCGGCTGCCCGTGGTGCAATTGCTGCAACGGATTCGGCGGCGCCGGGGCGGCAGTGCGCCGGCGCGGGCCGGTGAGGCCGCGATCGGCGTGCTCGCGTTGGCCACGGGATATCAGGCGGCGACGGCTGGTGGTGGGGGCGGGATCGCGCTGCTGGCGCCGATCTGCTTCGGGCTGGGGTGTGGTTTGCTGGCCGGGCGGCTCGCGCTGCGGCCGACCGAGCACATTGGACGTTGGTTTGTCGGTAGAGGGTGGCTCACGGCGGGGCTCGGTGCGCTGGCGATAGCGCGACGGCCCGGGTCGCGGGCAATCGTGGCACTGTTGACCGTCGGGTTGGGAATGCTCGGGTTCGCGCTGACCGCGGCCGACACGGCGCAGCAGGCGTGGGCGATGCGGGCCCGGGTCGAAACCGGTGCGCCGCAGGTGCTTACGGTGCTTCCGGTGTCGGGGGCGCGATTGCTGGACGGCGTGCGGACCGTCGACCCGGACGGGCGGTTCGCGATGGGTGTGGCACGGGTGCAGTTGGCCAACATGCCACCCGTGCTGGCGGTCGACAGCACGCGGGTGTCCACTGTGGCGTATTGGCCCGGGTTCGCGGAGCGGGCGGAGTCGTTACTGCGCCCGCAGGAGCCCGATGTGCTCCGGATGCGCGGCGAGCGGTTGGACATGGCGGTCAACGTGCAGGAGATGGCGCCGGGCACGACCGCGCGGATCGAACTGAACCTGGTGAAGGCCAACGGCGACCGCACGGCGGTGATCACCGACGAGCTGCGCGTGGGCTCTGGTTGGTACCAGATGAAGACTTTGGGTTGTGAAGAACGCCCCTGCCGCCTGGCCGGCATGACGGTGAATGTGAGCGGGCCGCAGCGGATCCGGCTCACGCTGGGCGAGATTCGCAATGAGGCGGGCGAGGTCGTGCTCGACCGGGCGGCGATGGGTGATGTGAAGCGGTGGCTGCAGTCGGTGGCGAGCGCGGCCAACCCGATCGGTGAACTCGAATCGACGCCGGAGGGGCTCGGTGTGCGGGCGGATTCCGGGGTGCCGGTCGATCTGCACCTGCGGCCGCGCAGCGCACCGGGGCCGATGCCGGCGGTGGCGGCGGGAGACTTGCCGCGGCAGCTGACGGTGGTCGGCGGGTCGGTGCCACTGGTGTTGGCGGAGGGCGCGGATCTGCTGCCACGCTTGGGAAACAAGGGTTTGCTGCTAGATCTGGAGTATGCCGATCTGGCCATGAACCTGCGGGCGGAGCTGCTCATGCCGGAGGTTTGGCTGAGCGCCGACGCGCCTGCCGATGTGACCGAGCGGCTGCTCGCGGCCGGTGTGGTCGTGCAGGGCCGGGTCACCACGGACGACCGGCACGAGATGTTCAGCCGGCAGGCTCCCGCTCTGGCGTTGCGGTTCCAGCGGCTCGCGGCGGTCGCGGCGATGATGCTCGCTGCGCTGGGGCTCATCGTGGCGGCCATGCTCGACCGCACGCGCAGCGGACTGGACCTGTCGGTGATGGTCCCACATGGACTGTCCAAAACGTCCGTCCGGATTGGAGCCCTGCTCGGCCGGTGGGCGCTCATCGTCATCGCGGCCTTCGCGGGGGCGGTGGCTGCGCTCGCGGCGTGGCTGGTGGCCCGCCCGGTGATTCCGGTCTACACCGTCGACGTGCCCACCATCCCGCTGCCCCAATGGCCCGGACCGCCGGTCGCGTGGTTCGCCGTCGCGGCGCTCGCCTTCCTTCTGAGCACGGGATGGGTCGCCGCACAATTCTCCAGAGGCACCGTGGAAGGGGCAAACTCGTGAGCGGACTGGCC
This sequence comes from Allorhizocola rhizosphaerae, assembly GCF_003426775.1. Lineage (GTDB taxonomy): Bacteria > Actinomycetota > Actinomycetes > Mycobacteriales > Micromonosporaceae > Allorhizocola > Allorhizocola rhizosphaerae. The sequence continues at coordinate 4,892 of NZ_QJUG01000184.1, forward strand.
GTGGTGTGCCGGCGCGTCGTGCACATCTATCGCACGGAAGGCAACGACGTCGTCGCGCTCGCGGGCGTCGACCTCGACATCGCGCCCGGTGAGATGGTCGCGCTCGTCGGGCCTTCAGGGTCGGGCAAATCCACGCTGATCGCGTTGCTGGCGGGGCTCATGCGGGCCAGCGCGGGGCAGGTGCGGATAGGCACGGTCGACATCAGCAAGGTGAGCGACACCGAGCTGGCGCGCATGCGGGGCACGGACCTGGGCGTGGTTTTGCAAGGCGCGCAACGCAACCTGCTTCCGTACGCGACCGTGCGCAGCAACGTCTGGCTCGCGCAGCGCCGGGCCGCCCAGGTCCGGCCCGGCGACGTCGAGTCCCCGGAACGCGTGCTGTCCCTGCTCGGCCTCACCGGCGTCGCCCACCGCCGCGTCGACGGGCTCCCGCCCGGTACGGCCCAGCGCACGGCGCTCGCGGCGGCCATGGCATCCTCGCCTGGACTGTTGCTTGTGGACGAGCCCACCAGCCAGCTCGACCGCAAGGCCCGCGACGAGGTCCTCGAGGCCCTCACCACCATCAACTCCGAGCGCGGCACCACCATCGTCACCGTCACCCACGACCCCGAGGTCGGGCAGTGCCTCGGCCGCGTCGTCACCATCCGCGACGGCCGCGTCGGCTCCGAAGGCCGCGACGGCCGGGAATTCGCCGTCATCGCCGGCGACGGCACCGTCCAACTCCCGCCCGAAATCCTCGACGCCTACCCGCCCGGCACCCTCCTCACCGTCGAACACACCGATGGCCAAGTCACCATGCTCGTCAACCGCGCGTCGTGACTGCGGCCCTCACTTGGTCATAGCCGCGAGGAACTCCTGTGTCTCCGGATCGGTCGAGTACGCGGATGTCGAACGTTGGCGAGGCGCGTGTGTCACCTGCGGCGGATGAGGGCGAGGAGGATGCTCAGGACGATCGACGCGAGGAGCATGGAGGTGAGGGGGATGAAGATGCGGGTGTTGCCGGAGGTGATGCGGATGTCGCCGGGGAGGCGGCCGAACCAGGATAGGGCGCCGGTCCAGGCGAGGACGCCGATCAGCAGGATGAAGGCGCCTATGCCGACGAGCCAGGGGCCGAGGTCTTTGCTCACATGATGATGATGCCCCACCGGGCGGCAAAGGTAACATGATTTGGTGAGTACGGGCTGGTGGCACGTGCGGGGCAAGCTGGTGCGCGATCGGATTCCGCAGCGGTTCCCGCACGAGCAGGGGGCGTTCCGGACCGCCGACGAAGCGGAATATGGCTTCCTGCTGCGCGTGAAGCTGTCCGAAGAGGTGGGCGAATACCTGGCCGACGCGGATCCGGCGGAGCTGGCCGACGTGCTGGAGGTGGTGCTCGCGCTGGCCCGGCGGCACGGGCTCAAGCCGGACGATCTCGAGCGCATGCGCGCCGCCAAGCACGCGGAGCGGGGTGGGTTCGATGGGCGTGTGGTGTGGGAGGAGCCCCAACCGAAGGTGCGCCGGCACGCGCGGGCACTGCTGCTGACCGAGCGCGGCGAGCTGGTCCTGTTTAGACGGACGGTGCCGGGGCGGGAAGTCTATTGGGCCACACCGGGTGGCAAGATTGATGCGACGGACGCCGATGCGGAGGCCGCGCTGCGGCGCGAGCTGATGGAGGAGCTCGGCGCGGAGGTCGGGCCGGCGCGGCTGGTGTTCACGATGACAGGGCCGGCGCCGTCTGGGCCTTCGACGCAGCTGTTCTTCTTGGCTCGACTCCTATCGATGGATCTGAGCAAGCGCACCGGGGCAGAGTTTTCCAACCCCGCCAAGGGAATTTACGATGTCGAATTGGTGCGGCCCGAGGATGTCGCCAACGTCCGGCTGGTGCCGGAGGAGCTTGCCGACTTTCTGCGGGCGCACGGACGCGAGCTAGAGTCGTGGGCATGAATGTCACCGGCACTGTGGTTGCCCTGCAACGTTATCCAGTCAAGTCCATGCTCGGCGAGCGGCTCGACTCCGCCGAGGTGACGGCCAACGGCATCGCGGGCGACCGCACCCATGCCCTGCTCGACGTCGAAACCGGCAAGATTGCCAGCGCCAAACAGCCCCGGCTGTGGCGCGACCTGCTGACCATGTCCTACGCCGAGGCCGACGAGGAGGTGCTGTCGCGGCGGCTCGGGCGGCGCGTGCGCCTGGTCAAAGAGGCGCCCGACGGGACATACCTCGATCGCGCCCGGCCCGACGAGGTGCTCGAGCAGGGTGTGGACGCTGTGGTGGGTGTGGACAGGTCGGGGCTCGCCCCGGGCACGTTCTTCGATTTCGCCGCGCTGCACATCATCACGACCGCGTCGCTGAAGCTTGTCGGGCGGTCCGACTTTGAGAGATACCGGCCGAATGTGGTCGTGGAGACCGACGAGCTCGAATACGATTGGGTCGGGCGCAGCATCCACATCGGACAGGCGACGGTCCGGGTGATCGTGCCCACGCCGCGCTGTGCCGTCCCGACGCTTGCCCATGGCGCGTGGCCCGCCGACACCGACGCGCTGCGCGTGCCGTCCCGGATCAACCGCCACGAGATTCCAGGGCAGGGGATGCTGCCGTGCGTGGGCGTCTACGCCAGCGTGGAGCGGGCAGGCCGCATTGCCCTTGGCAATGAGGTGCGGGCGTAAAGGCGCGAGGTGCCAATTAGGCCGCGATTGAGCGCGGGTCGTGTTTAAGCCCGCGTTTGAGGCGCGGTCGTGTTGACTCGAGGTTCTGCCGGAGTCGTGTTTAAGGCGCAGTTCAGCCGGGGTCGTGTTTAAGCCCGCGATTGAGCCGCGATCGTGTTGACGCGAGGTTCAGCCGCGAGGTGCTGGGCTTAGAGCTGGCGGCAGGATTGGGCGCAGCGGCGGCAGGCCTGCGCGCACGCGACCATCTGGGCATCGCCGGTGAAGCGGTCGCATTCGGCCGCGGTCGCCTCGCAGATGTCCGCGCACAGTGCCGCGATGGCGGGGATGAACCGCGAGCCGCGCACCATGTAGTCGGAGGCCGTGCGGCAGATGTCGGCGCAGTCCATCATGATGCGGATGTGGTCGGGGTCGGCGTGGGCACCCCCCGTGTACAGGCAGTGGGTGATGGTTTCCTCGCATATCCGGTGGCACGTCAGCGCCTCGGTCACGCTGTGCTGCAGCGCGATCCCGGCCTTCGGCTGGTGTTGTTGCTGCTTGTGCGCCATGATGACGGCTCCTTCACAAAACGACATCGGGGGCGATACCGCGCAGCCTCCCAGCTCAGCGGGCCCTTCAATCCGGTACCCCCCAAAAACGGGTTTATGCCATGAAGCGGCGGGTAGGCCGAGGAATATGGACCAGAACCCGACCCGGGGCGCGGCACCACGAGAAGACCCGCAATGCCGGAGGCCACGCTGGACGACCTCCTCTGGGCCGACGGCCTGATGTTCGGCACGCCGACCCGATACGGCCTGCCCACCTCCCAGCTCAAGCAGTTCATCGACACCACCGGCGGGCTGTGGGCGGAGGGCAAGCTGGTGAACAAGACGGCGACGTCGTTCACGTCCACGGCGACCGCGCACGGCGGCCACGAGACGACGATTGTCGCGCTGAACAACACGTTCTACCACCGGGGCTGCGTTCTCGTCCCGCCCGGCTATGCCGACGAAAACCAGATGCAGGCCGGTACCCCTTACGGCGCAACGCATGTCGCACGCGAGGGCCGGCCGCTCCGGGGCGACGTCGAGGTCACCTCAGTCCGCTTCCAGGCGGAGCGGCTGGTGCAGATCACCCGCGCGCTCAAGACCGGCCTTGCCGCGCAGGAGCGCGAGCTTGCCACGGCTACGCGAGCTCGGGCCTAGCCAGCCTGACCGGTGTGAACAGTCCCGCGAGTCCAATCAGGACGCACACGATCCCGGTCCACACCAACACCTGCGTGACACCGACCTGCCCGGCGGCCGCCGTCAGCGCGGCCGCGCCGAGCGGGCTCAGCGCCCGCTGGATGGTCCAGAACGTGGACGTGACCCGCCCCAGCAAGTGGTCGGGTGTGATTTCCTGGCGCAGCGTGAACGAGCAGATCCCGCCGATGCTCAGAAAGAACACGTACGTCGTCGCGAGGATGGCCACGCCCGGCACGCTGCGCGTCATCCCGGCGAGCGCGACGCTGACCCCGAACAGCGCGGTCGATCCGATCCAGCACACGCCGAACCCCAGCGACCGGCGCAGCCGCCCGACCAGCAGCGATCCGGCGATCGTGCCCGCCGTGGCCGCGGACATCACGTAACCCACGACCTTGTCGGGCTGCCCGAGCTCCGCCTTCAGGTAATAGATGAACAGGTCGGTCAGGCCCACCTGCACGAAGACGAAAAAGCACAGCAACACGGTCAACGCCCGCAGCACGGGATGCCTCCAGAGGAATCCGAGCCCCACCTTGAAGTCCTGCCACGGGTTGAGCCGCTTCTCCACCTGTAGGGAGGAGGACTTGCGCAACCGCACGAGGGCCAGCCCTGCCGCCGCGAACGCGAACCCGGCCGCCGTGAGGCCGACCGCCGCCGACGGGCCGTAGGCCCCCGATAGCAGCCCGGCGAGCAGCATGCCACCGATGCCCGCGGCCGCCTGCGTGGCGAACAGGCGCCCGTTGGCATCCGTGATCTGACCCTGGCCGACGAGATTGGGCACCGCCGTCACGTACCCCACCTGAAAAATCATGCCGAACACGGCGGCCAGCGGCACCACCACGTAGAGCACCCAGATCTGCCCGCCCGCGAACGGAATCACGCCATACAGCACCGCTCGCGCCACGTCGCACACGATGAGGAGCGACCGCCGATCCACCCGATCGGCGATCGCCCCGGCGAAGAAGCCCGTCGCGATGGCGGCCGCGCCGGCCGCACCGGTCAGCAGGCCCATCTGGGCCACCGAACCGGTGGCGTGCAGCACCAGCAGCGGGATGGCGATCAGCGCGAGCGAGTCGCCCGCCACCGAGATGGTCTGCACCAGCCAGAAGATGTTGAAGTCGCGGTTACGCCAGAGCGAGGGCATCCGCCCAAGATAGCTACTTGTGCCAGTAGACGACACCACCCGGCCCGTACAGCACGACGTTTCCATCGTCCTGCATCACGAGCGCGTCAGCCGCCGTGCCCCACGTGTTGGTCGCCCAGATCGCCGTCCCGTTGCTGCGATAGATGACCAGGTTGCCGTCGTGCTGCATGATGACGAACGCGCCCGGGTTGCCCTGCGTGCCGCTCGCCCACAGTGCCAGGCCGCCCTGATACTGCACGAGGTTGCCATCGCCCTGCATCACGAGCTCGTGATTGCCCACGTTGGAGCGGATGTGCTGCCCGCCCGTGAGCGCCTGCCCGCGCACCAATACATTCGTGCCGGGCGCGGGCGGGGTCACGATGCTGTGCAACAGAATGTTCGGCGACGACGCGCCGATCCCGCTCAGCCGGCCCTGCGAACCGTTGTACACCAGATGGTCCCGCACCGCGCCCGCTGACGCGCCGGGGTTGGTCGCGAGATAGAGTGCCGCCGCGCCCGCGACGTGCGGGGCTGCCATCGACGTGCCACTGATGGTGTTGGCCGCGCTGTCGCTGGTCGCCCACGCCGATGTGATGCCCTCGCCCGGTGCCCAGATGTCAAGGCAGCCACCGAGATTCGAGAACCCGGCCCGCGCGTCGTTGATCGTCGACGCGCCGACCGTGACGGCCTCGGTGACCCGTGCCGGCGAGAAAGTGCACGCGTTGGCGCCCGAGTTCCCGGCCGCGATTGAATACGTGATTCCGGAATTGATGGAGTTGCGCACCGCAGTGTCCAATGCGGAGTTCGCTCCCCCGCCCAGGCTCATGTTGGCCACGGCCGGGTTGGCCCGGTTGGCGGTCACCCAGTTGACGCCCGCGATGACCCCCGATGTCGTGCCGGAACCATTGCAGTCCAAGACCTTCACGGCATGCAACCGCACACCCTTCGCCACGCCGTAGGCTGCCCCGCCGACCGTGCCCGCCACGTGCGTCCCGTGGCCGTTGCAGTCGGTGTTGGACCCGCCCGCCGAGTTGAAGTCGAAGGTCGCGCGCCCGCCGAAGTCCACGTGGGTCACGCGGATGCCCGTGTCAATGATGTAGGCGTGCACATTGGGCGCCGTCGTGGTGTACGTGTAGTTCGCGTTCAGCGGGCGGTTGCGCTGATCGATGCGGTCCAGTCCCCAGGAGGGCGGGGTGGGCTGGCTGGGCATCGCGCGCACGACCTGGTCCTGCGACACGAAGTCGACCCGCGGGTCGGCGGCCACGCGCTTGGCCTCCTGTTCGGTCATCTGCGCCGCGAATCCGTGCAGCGCCGCTTCATACACGTGCGTGATTTTGGCGGCGTGCTTGGCGGCCAGCTGAGTGGTCAGGTCGCCCTTCGGCTTGGTTTTGAAAACGACGATATAGCTGTTCGGTACGGCATCCGGCCCGCCCGCATCCCGGATCGCACCGTCGCCCGCCGCCGACGCGGGCGCGGCGAGCCCGAGGACGGCCAGCGAGGTGGCCGTCGCGAGTGCAAGTATACGCATCCATCGATCGTAATATGTCGATCTCGCGCTCCGGCATGCCTTTCAGGCACCGCTTAAAGGCCGATGTTAACGTCGGTCTCATGAGGTTCACGATCGACGTGAGCGACGCCGAGCTCGACGACCTGAAGCGGCGCATCCGGCAGACCCGCTGGCCCGACCAGATTCCGGGCATCGGGTGGGATCAGGGCGCCGATCTCGGGTACCTGCAAAAAATCCTTCACCATTGGGCCGAGGAGTTCGACTGGCGGCGGCAGGAGCGCCGGCTCAACTCCTTCGAGCACCATCTCGTCGACGACGTCCACTTCGTCCGCGCCCGCGCCAAGGGCGGCGACGGGATCCCGCTCGTGCTCACCCACGGCTGGCCCAGCTGCTTCACCGAATATCTGGCCCTGGTGCCACTGCTGTCCGACCCGCAGGCGCACGGCATCGACGGGCCCGCGTTCGACCTCGTGATCCCGTCGCTGCCGGGATACGGCTTTTCGCCGCGCCCACCCCAGACGGGCGTCAACTATCGCTTCGTCGCGCAACGCTGGCATCGACTCATGACCGGGCTCGGCTATGAGCGCTACGGCGCGGGCGGAGGCGACTTCGGCGCGGGCGTGGCCTCGTTTCTCGCGCTCGACTTCCCGGAATCGGTCATCGGCCTGCACCTCACCACGCCGGAGCTCACGCCACCGTTCACCGACGAAGACGCGGCCTTCGCGGCGGAGGTCGAGCGGTGGTCGGCGACCGAGCGGGGCTACACCGCGATCCAGTCCACCAAGCCCCAGACCGTGGGATATGGGCTCACCGACTCGCCCGCCGGCCTGGCCGCGTGGATCCTGGAGAAGTGGCGCTCCTGGACCGACTCGGGTGGCGACCTCGACGCCCGCTTCGGGCGCGACTTCCTGTGCACGGTGCTGAGCGTGTACTGGTTTTCCGGGTGCATCACGACCAGTCTGCGCGACTATTGGGACAACCGCTGGCATCACGTCGAGCCCCAATACGTGGGCGTGCCAACGGGTTTCGCGGTCTTCCGGCACCACTTCGTGCCCGAGGGCGAGCCGCCGCGCTCGCTGATGGAACGGCTCTACAACGTGCACCGCTGGACGGTCATGCCACGCGGCGGCCACTTCGCCCCGGCCGAGGAGCCCCGCCTCACCGCCCAGGACATCGCCTCCTTCTACGGCTCGCTCGCCGACGTGACATGACATGATGTGGTCATGACGGTCAACGTAGTTACTGAGATCATCATCGAGCGCCCGCGCGAGGAGGTCGCCGCGTTCGCGGGCGATCCCACCAATGCCCCGGAGTGGTACGCGAACATCGAGTCGGTTGACTGGCAGACCCCGCCGCCGGTGGCGGTCGGCTCCCGCATGGACTTCATGGCCCGCTTCCTGGGCCGGCGCCTGGCCTACACCTACGAGGTCGCCGAGCTGGTCGCGGGCGAACGGCTGGTCATGCGCACCGCGCAGGGCCCGTTCCCGATGGAGACCACCTACACGTGGGAGGCGCTCGGCCCGGACCGCACCAGGATGACCCTACGCAACCGGGGTGAGCCTGCCGGGTTCGCCAAATTCGGCGCGCCGGTGATGGCGAGCGCCATCCGCAAGGCCAATGAAAAGGACTTGGCCAATCTCAAGCGGATCATGGAGCATTAGCCCTCATGGGATTCACCGTCCGCAACGCGGCGTTCGACTGCGCCGACGCCTACGCGCTAGCCCAGTTCTGGAGCCAGGTCATGCACGCGCCGGTCAGCGATGACGACTCACCCGGCGACCCGGTCGCCACGGTCGCGCTGCCGCAGGGCTTCACCCTCTATTTCGCACAGGTGCCCGAGCCGAAGGTGGTCAAGAACCGGCTGCACCTGTGCCTGACCCCCGACGTGCCGCGCGATGTCGAGGTGGAGCGGATGCTCGCGCTCGGTGCCACCATTGTGGACGATCGCCGCGACGACCCGGACGACGGCGGCTGGGTGGTGTTCGCCGACCCGGAGGGCAACGAGTTCTGCGTGTTGACCGGCCCGGCCGACCGGGTGGACTGAGCGTCACGGTGACCCCGTCTTGGACGAACGGGTTATTGTCAACACCGGTTCACACGAAGGCGACGTTGCCGTACTCGCCCACCCGGGCCCGCAGCTGGTCTGAAAAGCATGGGGGAGAAACGCTGCGGGGTGCACGTCTCGTAACGCCATCGGCGCGCGGGGCGACGTCTCTGCCGTACCTCATGAGGTTAGGCGCGCTCCAGCACCAGCAGGTTTTGCGTCTGCACGACCGACACCGAAAGCGTCCGATAGCCGACGTCTTCGAACAGGACGGTCATCCGGTCTTTTTCATATCCTAATACCGTGCCTGTGCCCCACTCCGGGTGCCGGACCGTGCTGTGCAACGGGAACGGGCCTGAGTCGGGCAGGATTTCGGACGTGCCGCCGTGGCAGCTGTCGCAATGTCCGCACGGCCGACTCAACTGCTCACCGAAATATCCGAGCAGAGGCTGCATGCGACAGCCCCGGCTCTCGGCGAAGCGGCGCATCATGTCGGTGCGCGATCGCTGCCCCGCCTGGTGACGCTCGTGTTCGGCCAGGGCCTCACGGGCTGCCTGGTCGGGCATGGGCGCGAAGTGCGGCACTGACAGCTCCCCCTTGGGGCCGACGGCCACGGCGCCCACCTGCTCCAGCAGGCTGATCAGGGTGGGCAGCTTGCGCGGCCCGAGCCCGGTGGCTTTGCCCAGCGCGGTCTTGGTCTGCGGGCCCCGGTGCAGTTCGGAGGCGACCTTGCGCAGCTCCGCCAGGTCAGGCGCGCCACCGCTGAAGAACCGTTGCAGGGCAATGTCTTCGCCACGGTAGAGCAGCAGCGCCCGGGACGGGAGCCCGTCACGCCCGGCCCGCCCGATCTCCTGCAGGTAGCTGTCGGGCGAGTCGGGCAGCGCCACATGGGCCACCCACCGGATGTTGGGCTTGTCGATGCCCATGCCGAACGCGGATGTCGCGACCATGATCGACACGCGGTCGGCGAGGAAGTCCTCGTGCCTGCGCTTGCGCACGCCGGCGGCCATGCCGCCGTGGTAGAAGGCCGCCTCGTAGCCCGCATCGGTCAGCCGTTCGGCCAGTTCCTCGGCCGCGCGCCGGGTCGGCACATAGACGATGCCCGGCGGGTCGGCCTCTTTGAGCAGGCCCAGCAGGCGGCGCCAGCGATGATCCTCGGACGGGCAGTGCGACGCCTCGACGAACAGGTTGGGCCGGTCCAAACCGGACACGACGACCAGCGGTTTGCGCAGGCCCAGCCGCTGCGCGATGTCCTCGCGCACGGGCGGCGACGCGGTCGCGGTCAGCGCCACCGTCGGCGGATGGCCAAGCCCCTTGACCAGGTGCCCGATCGCCAGGTAGTCGGGCCGGAAGTCGTAGCCCCACGACGAGATGCAGTGCGCCTCGTCCACCGCGACCAGCGCCGGCTTCAGCGCCCTGACCTCCGCGAGGCGCTCCGGCGAGCTGAGCTGCTCCGGGGTGATGAAGAGGAATTTGGCGGTACCGGATCGAAGCTCATTGAGCGCGGCGGCCTGTTTGGCCGGGGTTTCCGCGGAGCTGATCCGGACCGCACGCAATCCCTTGTTATTTAAGTTGGCGATCTGATCCTGCTGCAACGCGAGCAGGGGCGAGATCACCACCGTCGGTCCTTTCAGGAGCGTCGCGGGCACCTGATAGATCGCCGACTTGCCACCGCCGGTGGGCAGCACGACAAGCGCGTCGCGCCCCTTCAGCAGGGCGCGCATCGCCTGCACCTGCGCCGGTCGCAGCTTCTGCCAGCCGAAGTTGGCGCGGGCCGCCCGGCGCGCCCGCCATGAGGGGAACAACATCAACAGCATCCTACCCAGACGGTCGGGCAGGTTGCGGCCCGAGTTCGCCGACTGCCGGCATGCCCGCCGCCGTCCCGGCCGGCCTCGGGGCGGATGCCGCTGCTGAACCCCTCCGCCCCGAGGTTGAGGTGATCGTGGTCCTGGCTACTTCGCAAGTCCGAGTCCGATTCATCAGTGGAGATGAGTTTTTCCCTCGTGCAACGGGTGACCCTGTAAGGCATGTGGAAACGTGCACTTGGCGGTTTGACCGCTGTCACCCTCGTGCTGTTTGCTCCAGCCACCCCCGCTGTCGCGGCGGGCAGCGGCGAGCTGCAGTCCGGTTTGGACCGCATCACCGCGGCTGGAATGCCCGGCGTCATGGCGGAAACCCGCGTCCACGGCGGCCGGCAGTCGGCCGCCAGCGGAGTGGCCGATGTGGACAGTGGGCGCGGGATGAGTCCCACCTTCAGCCATCGTGCGGGGAGCATCACCAAGACCTTCACGGCCACCGTCATCCTGCAACTGGTGGGTGAGGGCCGGATCGACCTGGACGCACCGGTCTCGCGGTATCTTCCGCAGTACGACACCGCCGGCATCACCGTCCGGATGCTGCTCAACCACACCAGCGGCATCTCCGACTACGATCACCTGATTTTCACCGTGCCGGACGACCTGCTGCGGCATCGCACCACCACGTTCACGGCCGATCAGCTTGCCCGCATCGGCCTGGACGCTCCGCGCACCAGTCCACCCGGTGGCCCTCACCTTTACGCCAACACCAATTACATCCTGGCTGGACTCGTGATCGAGAAGGTCACCGGACGGCCCGCCGCGTTCGAGATGTACCGGCGCATCATCGTGCCTTTGGGCCTGTGGCGCACCTATTTCGCCGGGGCGTCGTCACACATCGCCGGCCCCCACTCCCACGCCTACATCCCTTGGCTCGATGGGACGATGCTGGACTTCAGTGTCTACAACATGTCGTTCGTCGGGACCGCTGGTGACGTGGTGTCCACGACGCGCGACCTGAACGTCTTCTTCAAGGCGCTGCTCACCGGACGCCTGCTGCGCCCGGCCCAACTGGCCGAGATGAAGACCGTCGTCCCGTGGAATCCCAACAACCCGGGCGCGGGCGGGTATGGGCTGGGTCTGTACTCCGTCAGGTTGCCGTGCGGCGTGATGATCTGGGGTCACGACGGGCTCGTGTTCGGGCACTCGGCGATCTCGATGCACACCGAATCGGCAGACCGCCAGATCACGATCGGCAGCAACATGACGCACTACGCCGACCCGACGCAGCCCGAGCCGATCGGCTTGGCGACCGGTGAACTCCTGTTCAGGACCCTCTGCCAGGACTCGCTGCGGGCAGCGGGCCCGCCGTTTGCCTGGAAGAGCCCCATCCATACAGGAAAGGCCCAGTCAGCGGTGGGATACTTCGCCGATGCGCGTGCTGCTGGTCGAGGATGAGGCGCCGCTCGCCGGATACATAGCCGCTGGGCTGCGCAAACATGGCTTCGCCGTGGACACCGCGGGCGACGGCCGGACCGCGCTCGACAAGGCCGAGCTGACCCCCTACGACGTGGTCGTGCTCGACCGTGACCTGCCCGTGCTGCACGGCGACGCCGTGTGCCGCAGGCTGGCCGAGCGCGGGACCGCCCGCATCCTGATGCTCACCGCCGCCGATGCCGTCGAGGACCGGGTCGACGGGCTGACCCTTGGCGCCGACGACTACCTCGGCAAGCCGTTCGCGTTCTCCGAGCTGGTCGCCCGCGTCCGCGCGTTGTCGCGGCGGCACGGCCCGGCCCGGCCGCCCATCCTGCGCGCGGCCGATGTGACGCTCGACCCGGCGCGGCGCACCGTCGAGCGCGGCGGGCG
>NZ_QJUG01000185.1 GCF_003426775.1 Allorhizocola rhizosphaerae
GGAGGATGGTTTCCCGGTCGGCGTAGGTGAACGTGCCATTCTGCGGTTTGACCGCCACGATGGTCACGCCGTAGCGGGCGCGTAGTCCTGTCTGGCCCAGTGGGATGCCGACGAGTTCATGTGGTGGCCGGGTCTTGGCCATCACGTAGTCCTCGTCGAGCTCGATGTAATCGAGCATCTCGCCCGACAGCAGGTGCGCGACGCGCTCGCCCATGTCGTGCTCGGGCAGGACCACATGATGCGCGCCGACTCGTTGCAGGATCCGCCCGTGCTGCCGGCTGATCGCCTTGGCCCAGATGTCGCCGATCTCCAGGTCGGCCAGGTTGGCGGTGGCCAGGATCGAGGCTTCCTGGTCGGTGCCGATCGCGACCACGGCCCGGCGGAATTCGGCCACGCCCAGCTGGGCCAGGGCCTCGGGGTCGGTGGCGTCGGCCACGACCACATGCGGGATGCGGGCCGAAAGCGCCTGCACGACCTTGGCGCTGCCATCGATGGCCAAAATTTGCGTGCCCCGGCGCATCAGTTCCAGGGCCAGGGAGCCGCCGAACCGGCCCAGCCCGATGACCACCACGGATTCGTCTCGCTTAGCCAACGATGGTTCGCTCCTCTGGTAGCTGGAACCGGCGGGCCCGCTCCCGCAGCGCGAGAGCCGTGCCCAGGGTGAGCGGGCCGACCCGGCCGACGAACATCAACAAGACGAGCAGCACGTGTGCCGCCCGGGGCAGGTCGGCGGTGATCCCGGTGGACAGGCCGACCGTACCGAACGCGGAGATCGCCTCGAACACCACGCGGTCGCCGGCGTGGTCGGTCATGGATGTCAGCACGAGCGAGGCTATCGCGACCACGCCGACGCCGATCAGGGCGATGGTCAGCGCCTGGCGTTGCAGGTCGGCGGGGATCGAGCGCCGCCCGACCCCGACGCGCGGCTCCCCGCGCAGCTCGGCCCAGATCACGTACCCAAGCAGACCAAAGGTGGTCACCTTGATCCCGCCGGCCGTCCCGGCACTGCCACCACCGATGAACATGAGTATGTTGTGCATCAGCACGCTCTCCGGCGTGAGCCCGGCGAGGTCGAACGTGTTGAAGCCGCCGGAGCGCGGCATGACGGCCGCGAACGCGCCGTTGAGCAACCGGGCCTGCGGGTCGAGAGCTCCGAGCGTCTTCGGGTTGTACCACTCCGCGGCCGTGATGACCAGGAAGCCCGCGGCCAGCAGGGTCACCGAGACCAGCACGGTGATGCGGGTCAGGACCGACCACCGGCTGGGCCGCCGCCAGTTGCGCGCGAGCTCGAACACGACCGGAAAGCCAAGGCCCCCAACGACAACCGCAAGCGCGATCGTCACGAGAATCCACGCGTCACCACGGAACCCGGTCATGCTGTCGGGCCACAACACAAATCCGCCGTTGTTGAACGCCGACACGGCGTGGAACACCCCACGATAGGCAGCCTGCCCGAACGGCAGGTCGTAGGCCAGCCACCACCGCGTGGTGAGGACCACCGCCACCACCGCTTCGGCGCTGAGCGAGAACACGACCACCTTGCGCAGCACCCGCCGCACGTCCGCGGGGCGCATCGTCTTGGTCTCAGCCTGCGCGAACACCCGGGCCTGCAGCCCCAGCCGCCCGGAAACCAGCAGGGCGACCACGGTCGCCAGCGACATGATGCCCAGCCCACCGGCCTGCATCAGCAGCATGATGACCACCTCGCCGAACGTCGACCAGTGCGCCCCGGTGTCCGTGGTGATCAGCCCGGTGACGCACACCGCCGACGCGGACGCGAACAGGGCGTCGACCAGGTGCGCCTGGTATCCGGCCTCGGTCGCGATGGGCAGCCACAGCAACCCGGCGCCCACGGCTATAGCCGCCAGGAAGCCGGCCACCAGCGCTCGCGAAGGATGTGACCACACGACCGGCCATCTTAAACCGCTTTTGCCCGTTTGTGATCACCCGTGGCTACCCGAGCGCGTTTAACTTCTCCTGAACGGAGGCCGCCGCCCCGGCCTGATGCAGCTCATTGAAGATGGCCAGCGCCTGCCGCCAGACCTCTTCGGCCCGCGCCCGGTCGCCCATCGCCAGATGCGTGTCGCCGAGATTGGTCAGCGTGGTCGCCTCGTCGAAGCGGTCGTCCACATCCCGGAAGATGTGCAGCGCCTGCTCATAACTCGCCACCGCCTCATCGTGATTGGACAGTCGGTAGTGGACGTATCCCAGGCTGTCCCACGCGTCCGCCCGGCCGAGCTTGTGGTCGAGCCCGCGGTGCAGTTCGAGCGACTGCTGGCAGTATTTCAAGGCCTCCTCAAGGTTGCCCAGCTGGGCGTGGTCCCAGCCGACCGCGTTGAGCGCGTCGGCCTGGCCGGCGGTGTTGCCGGCCGCGCCGAACAGGTCAAACGCCGCCAGCGCGTGGACCAGCCCCTCGGCGTGCCGGCGCTGCCGGTCGTGCACCATCCCGATGATGAGGTGGGTCCGGGCCTGGCCCGACCGGTCGCCCGCGCGGGCGAACAGCTCCAGGGCCTGCCGCAGGTGCGCGTGAGCGTCGTCGAGCCGGCGCGTGCGCACATACGCGTGGCCGAGATTGCGGTGCACGAACGCCTGCCACGGCCATTCGGAATCGCGCGGTGTGATGCCCACCGTGGCATGCAGGAGCGCAACCCGCTCGTGCCAATGGCCCACCATGTCAAGGAATCCGACCACCGTCCACGCCAGCCGCCAGGTGTGCTGGTCGGCCTCGGCGGCGACCGCGCGATGGACGGCGGCCACCAGCACCGGGCGCTCGGCCGTGAACCATCTGACGGCTTGCCCTCGTTCGGGTATGGGCTCCGGCGTGACGCCCGCCAGTGGGGCCGGCATGGGGATCGGCACCCGGGCCGGGTCCAGCGCCCGTGCGGCGGCGTACCCCGTGTGCAGGTAGTGGTCGAGCATCCGGAGCAGGGCGGCGCGCCGTTCCTCGGCCGGGTCGACCCGCTCGGCGAGCTCGACGCTGTACGCACGCAGCAGGTCGTGTGACGTGAACCGGTCGGCGGTGGTCTCGTTGAACATGTGCGCCGCGGTGAGCTCCATCAGGAGCGGCCGCGTGCGCGCCGGCGAAAGCCCGGCGATGGAGGCCGCGGCTGCTGCGGACACGTCCGGCCCGGGGTGCACGCTGAGCAGCCGGAACAGCCGTGCCGCCGGGGCGCTGAGGGTGCGATAGCTCCACGAGAACACGGCACGCACATCGGTCATCGGATCGTTGTGGGCGAACGCGTCGAGGTCAGCCCGGGTGCCTTCAAGCTCGGCGGCGAAGGCGCTCATCGCCGTGTCCGGCCGCTGCGCCGCACGCGCCGCCACCACCGACAGCGCCAGCGGCAGGCCCGCGCACCGGGCGATGACCTCCTCCGTGGCCTGCGGATCGGACCCGGTCCGCTGCCCGCCGAGCCGTCGTTCGAGCAGCTGCCAGGCCTCCTCAGCGGACAGCACGTCGAGCACGACCGGCCGCGCCCCCTCAGCCGCGATCAGCCCGGTCAACCCGTCGCGGCTGGTGACGACCACCTGGCTGCCGGGCGAGCCCGGCAGCAGCGGGCGCACCTGCTCGGCGTCGCGAGCGTTGTCAAGCACCACGAGCATCCGCCGGCCGGTGAGAAGGCTCCGGTAGAGACCTGCCTGAGCTTCGAATCCGGACGGTACCTGCTGCGGCGGCACAGCAAGCGCGTCGAGAAACCCGCGCATGACCTCCTCGGGCGCCCGCGGCGAGCCGGACGGGTCGAACCCGCGCAGGTTGGCGTAGAGCTGCCCATCGGGAAACCAGCCGGCCACCCGGTGGGCCCAGTGCACGGCGAGCGCCGTCTTGCCGATTCCGCCCGCGCCGCCGATCGCCGTGATCACCAGCGGTGCGCCGGCGTCGCCGAGCCGACTGTCCATTGTGGCCAGCACCTTGTCCCGCCCCACAAACCCGGCCACATCCGCGGGCAGTTGCCGCGGTACCACATGAGAAAGGGGTTGATCTGAAAGCAGCTTGGCGTGCATGGCCTGCAGCTGCGGCCCGGGGTCGGCGCCCAGCTCGTCGGCGAGCTGCCGACGGACCGTCTCGTAGAGTTCGAGTCCCTCCGCCCGGCGCCCGGTCAGGTCGAGGACCGAAAGCAGGCGCACCCACAGCGGTTCGCGCAGCGGATATTGCGCGGTCAGCTCGCGCAGCCGCGCGGCAACGCCGTCGTGCCGCCCGGCGGCCAGGTCCAGGTCGGTGTGCCGCTCGACCGCCGCGAGATATCGCTCCACGAGGTGGGGGGCCTCCGACTCGGCGAGCCACGCGGACCGCACGCCCTCAAACGGCGTGCCCCGCCACAGGGCCAGCGCCTCGCTCAGCGCCCGGTGCTCGGCCACACGGTCCGATGTGGACGATGCTTCGTCGAGCAGTCCGAGGAAGCGCAGCGCGTCGATCTCGGCGGGCGCGGCGCGCAGCACGTATCCGGCGCTGCCCGTCTCGACCAGATCGGCCCCGATCAGCCGGCGCAGCCGCGTGACGTTGGTCTGCACGCTGCCGCGCGGGTTGTCCGGCGGATCGTGCCCCCAGACCGCGGCGGCGAGCCGGTCGGGCGACACGATGTGCCCAGCGGACATCGCCAGCACCGCGAGCAGCACGCTGGGCCGGCCCGTGATCCAGACGGGCGCGCCATCGACGAGGACCTCAAGCGGACCGAGCAGACGAACCTCCAACCCCACGGACAAAGACTGCCATACCGCGGTAACTCGCTTGCGCGGCGCGCGTTGCGGCCGGAAGGCTCTGGGCATGCTGATGGACGCATGCGCAGAGCTCGATGGCGAGCTGCGCCACCGGCCCGAGTTCGCACACACCTCCCACCTGCTGGTCATGGTCGGTGGGCAGGTGGTGCACGACGCGCACTATCACGGGCCCGAGGTGGCCGACGTCTTCTCGATCGCGAAGTCGGTGGTGGCCACGCTGGCCGGGATCGCCGTGCGGGACGGGCTGCTGTCCGATCTGGACACTCCGGTGGAGCGCGTGCTGGACGAGCTCGCCGGCAGGCCGTGCGCGGGCCAGACCCTGCGGCACCTGCTGACCATGACGCGCGGCAGCGAGCCGGACGATATCGATGAGGTGATGGCGCTGCCGGCCGGCTGGCTGGCCCGGATCGCTGATGCGCCAACGATCGCGCCACCCGGCACGACCTTCCGCTACGACGACGGGGCCGCCCACCTGTTCGGTGCCGCGCTCGCCCGCCTGGTCGGCATGCCGCTGGCGGACTATGCGGCGCGCGAGTTGTTCGCCCCGCTGGGCATCGCGCGGTGGCACTGGCCACGCGACCCCGACGGGCTCGACTACGGCTTCGCGCACCTCCGGTTGTCAGCGCACGACCTGGCCAAGCTCGGCACGCTGTGGCTTGACGGGGGCGCATGGCGCGGGCGCCGGCTGATGGACCCGGCTTTCGCCAACGAGATGGTCGCGCCGCAAAGCGTGGGCGGCTGGCCGGAGGACCGGCAGTACGGCTATCTCATGTGGATCGACGAGCACGGCCCGTTCGCCGGCGGCTGGGCCGGGCAGCACGTGACCATCGTGCCGGAGGCACGCGCGATCATCGTCACGACCGGTGATCCGCGCTTCGACCCTGGTCCGCCGCCGACCGACCAGCTCCCAGCCGGTTGGCGCCCGGCGCGCGAGCTGGCGGTCGAACGCCTCCCCTTCTTTCGTTGATCACGAACTGACGTCCATGCTCCACGGCATGCCGTGACGCCAACCTCATGGCCAACCGGCGCGCTTGACAGGTGGCGCACGAGAGACGAATGTGTTCCACGTCACATCTGCCGAATCAAGGTGGTGTCTATGAACTTCGTCGTGGCAGTCCTTATCGGCGCCGTCATCGGGCTCGCGGCCTGGTTCCTCGTGCCTGCGAAGCGGCCGTCCGCGATCTGGATCGGCCCGGTGGCCGGTGCCGTCGGAGCCGTTATCGCCTCGGCCATCGCGACCGTCGTCAGCGCCCCCGGATACGGGATCAAAGAGATCGCGCTCCAGGTGGCCCTGGCCGCCGCTGCCGTCGTCGGCACCATGTTCCTCCCCTCCGGACAGTCCGGGCAGCCGGCCAAGTCCGAATAGCAGCACGCGCAACCGCCGCACTTCCCCGACCACGGGAGTGCGGCGTTTTTCGTGTGCACCGCTCATGCAACAGGGCGGGAGGCACCGCCCGTGGTAGGTGCGGAGGTGTCCATGCGACAGCGCTATGAGCAGTTCCGCAGGTTTAACGCCGGGTCGCCAACCGGTGGGTGGCGGCGTGGTCAGCTGAGCCCCGCCTATCGGGCCGGCAAGCGCCCGTTCATTGAGGGCCTGCCGGATCGGCTACAGGCCGGCCCGCCTTATACACCGCAACAACCCGGCGCAGCGCGGTGATATCGGTCAGTGGATTGCCTTGCACCGCCACGATGTCGGCGTCGAACCCGGCGGCGATGCGGCCCTTGCTCCCGCCCACCCGGCAGGCCGATGCGGCAGCCGATGTGATCGCGCGCAGCGCCGCGATGTTGTCCCCGCCGATCTCGGTGAACTGCAAAGCGCTGTAGGCGAGCGCGTTGTGCGGCTTCGCCGGGCCGATCCCCGCATCGCTGGTGCAGATGAGCTTCACCCCGGCCGCGGTCACCTGCTGGAAGATTTCCGTGAGCTTTTCCAGCAGGGCCGCGATCCGTGGCGGCAGCACGAGCCCCGGCACCGGGATGTGCCCGAGCGTCGCGGACACCACCGTGTCGGAGTTGGCAAGGGCCGCAACGAGTTCGGGGTCGGCCTCGGCCGTGTCGGCGGTCATGAACGAGCAGTGCTCGATGGTGTCGACTCCCGCGTCGAGCGCGTTGCGGATGCCGGTGATGCCGTGGGCGTGCGCGGTGATGGGCAGCCCGAGCGCATGCGCCTCGACCACCGCCGCACGCAACTCGTCCACGGTGAACTGCGGCAGGTGCGGATGTGTCCCCTGGGTGAGCTCGCCGCCCGTCGCCATCACCTTGATGACGTCCGCGCCACGCTCGGCCCGCTCCCGCACCGCGGCGCGAATCCCCTCCACCCCTTGGACTTCGCCGCCCAGGAACCAGCAGTGCCCCTTGACACTCGTGATCGGAGGACCGGCGGCGAGGATGTCGGGCAGCGCCCCGCCCTCCTCGCGCAGCCGCATCGCCAGATAGCCGCGGTCGCCCAGATCGCGCACCGTCGTGATGCCCGCGCGCAGCGCCGAGTGCGCGGCCGCGCGCATCTGTTTTAGTGCGGCGGCGTCGTCTCGGGCGGCCAGCGCGCCGACCACGTCGGTACTGGAATCGAAGCATAAATGCACATGGGCATCAATCATTCCTGGTACCAGGAAAGCCTCGCCCAGATCGGCAATCCGCACACCGTCAGGCGCCTCACCCGCGCCCCGCACGTCCACGATCGTGCTGCCGTCCACCAGCACCAGCGGCCGCTCGACCAACGTCTCGGAATGCCCGTCAAACAGCCATGCCGCGCGGATCCCCAACATCGGCACAGTCTAAGCGGCGACGGCCATACTGTCCGCATGAGTCCGCAGACACAGGAATACGTGCCGACGACGACTGTCGCCTGTGGACAGCGCACGAGTGCGCCGATAGCATCAAAGCGGAGATCGGGCAGTACTTGCGGGACGGCGCGACGGCGCGGCGCAATGCCGAGGCCTGTCCACTCCGACGCTCATCGGCGACGGCGACCCTAGACCCCGCCGGGCCGTCCACTCGCTGGAGCAGGCCCTGCCCACCGCTCAGCGCGTCACCCTTGTGGGCGCGGGTCATCACCCGTGGGTCGAGGACCCAATGGGGTTTCCGCCAAGCCGTCGCACGCTTGCTCACGGCGGCGTGAGCAGGACCGTGCGGGCCCCGCCGGGCGCCCAGCAGCACGGGCGGCCCAACCACACGGGGACGGGGCCACGCACGCCGCGACGTCGCGGCCGTTTGCGTTGACCATGAAGTCGGCGTCGGGATCGTCTCCAGCAGGAGGGACGTATCCTACCCAGGTGACGCGTGTGGTGGTGACCGGTGGGAGCGGCAAACTGGGCCGGGCTGTGGTGAGTGACCTGCTGGAGCACGACTACGAGGTGGTCGTGCTCGACCGGGTGCGGCCTTCCGATGGGCGGGCGAGCTTCACCGAGACCGACCTGACCGACTACGGGCAGGTGGTCGAGGCGTTCACGGCCATCGACTCCCGCTATTCGCGGGTTGACGCGGTAGTGCATCTGGCCGCGATCCCCGGGCCTGGCGCACGCCCCAACGCCGTTACCTTCAGCCACAACGTGTCCGCGAGTTATCACGTGTTCGCGGCCGCCCGCGCCGCCGGCGTCAAAAACGTGGTGTGGGCGTCCAGCGAGACCCTGCTCGGGCTCCCGCTCGACACCCCACCCGCATATATTCCTATCGATGAGGATCATCCGGTACGCCCCGAGAGCGCCTATGCCCTCGGCAAGCTCATGGACGAGACCATGGCGGCCCAGTTCTGCCGGTGGGATCCGGAGCTCAAGCTGATCGGGCTGCGCTTCTCCAACGTCATGGAGATCGCCGATTACGCGGCCTTCCCGTCGTTCAACCACGACCCGATGCTGCGCAAGTGGAACCTGTGGGGCTACATCGACGCCCGTGACGGCGCCCAGGCCGTCCGCAAAGCCTTGGAATACAAGGGCACCGGGTTGGAGGTCTGCATCATCGCCAACGCCGACACGGTGATGACCACGCCGTCGGCCGAGCTGGCCGCGCAGGTGTTCCCGGGCGTGCCGGTGACACGCGAGCTGTCCGGCACCGAGACCATGCTCAGCATCGACAAGGCCCGCCGCCTGCTCGGTTATGAGCCCCGCCACACGTGGAGAAGCACCGCCCTATAGGACCCACCTCATAGGACAGTCCGCGGAAAATGCGGACGAGCCGATCCCGCACGTTGGCATCCTGCTCATGACGATCGCGGGGACTCCCCGCCGGCCCGGCACGGCTCAATGACCCGGCCAAAGCTGCCGCGCAGACCCTTCCTCGCCAGCCCGGCACGGGCTCAATGAGCTGGCCAAGGCTGCCGCGCAGACCTTGCGGCCCAACGATTCCAGTGTGTAGTCAATCGACTACAGTTGACCCGCACTGGCACTCATGGTAGTAGAGTGCTAATGGGTGCGCGGCGAACGCCGCGCCTTCAAGGAGAAGACAGTCGATGGACAGCATGGTTATGGGGGCCGTCAGTCCTTCAGCGGGCCCAGGCTTGGCAGAATCGCGGCAACTGAGGATCGCGATGGTGGTGCCCCCTTATTTCGACCTCCCGCCCCGGGCCTACGGAGGCGTCGAAGCGGTCGTCGCCGACCTCGCCGACGCCCTGGTCGAGGCGGGTCACCGGGTGACCCTGATCGGTGCCGGACGTCACGGCACCAAGGCGCGGTTCCTGCCCGTTTGGGAGGCAGCGATCCCCGAGCGGCTCGGTGAGGCCTTTCCCGAGATCGCACACGCCTCGCTGGCCCGCAACGCGGTGGAGCGGCTGCTGCACCGCGAGGGCCTTGACGTGGTGCACGACCACACCGGCGCCGGGCCGCTCAACGCGCCGTTCTACACCAGCATCGGCCTGCCCACGGTGGTGACCGCGCACGGGCCGGTCACCGGCGATCTGGGCAAGCTCTACCGGACGCTGAGCGACCACATCCAGCTCGTGGCGATCAGCCACCGGCAGCGGCGGCTCGCGCCCGATCTGCCGTGGGTGAGCACCGTCCACAATGCACTGCGCATTCAGGACTGGCCGTTCGCGGCGCAGAAGGACGATTACGCGTTGTTCCTGGGCCGCTTCCATCCCGACAAGGGCGCGCACCTCGCGCTCGACGCGGCCCACGCGGCCGGGCTGCGGCTCGTGCTGGCGGGCAAGTGCGCCGAGCCGGTGGAGAAGGCATATTTCGAGGCCGAGATCCGGCCAAGGCTCACGGAGTCCGACCACTTCTTCGGCATGGCCGATGCGGGGCAGAAGCGCGCGCTGCTGGCCAAGGCGCGCTGCCTGTTGCTGCCCATCCAGTGGGAGGAGCCGTTCGGCATGGTGATGATCGAGGCACTCGCCTGCGGCACGCCGGTCGTTGCGCTCAACCGCGGGGCGGTGCCCGAGATCGTGACCGACGGGGAGACCGGCATCATCTGCACCGAGCCAGACGAGCTGCCGCAGGCCTTGAAAGACGTGACACTGCTGAGCCCGGCCGCGTGTCGGCGGCGGGTCACGCTGCACTTCAACACCGACCGGCTCGCCCGCGGATACGAGCACGCCTACCGCACCGCGCTCACGGTCAGCGGCCTGCAAGCGGTCCGCCCGGCACCGGTCGACCACAAGCGCAACGACAGCGCCCCCGACGTCCGCTGCTCCCTCTGACCGCCGCCGGCGCGGCCGAGCACCGGTCGCGGTGATCAGACCTCGGCCGCGCCGGCTCGGAGACATGGTCGCGTAGCAGGCATGGGCCGTCCTCGCCAAGGCCAACCTGGAGCCCGGCGGGCGAAGATACGCCGGCTTCACCCCAAACCGCTGCGGCACAGAGGAAACAACCGGCTCTTGATCAAAAGAGGGTCAGCGGCTCGTGGTGCGTGGGCTCGGCGAGGGGCTCGATTTCGGGCAGGCGGTCGCGCATGGCCTCGTGGAAGCGGCGGGCGAGGGTGAGGGCGTCGGCGTTGTCGGGTGTGTGGATGAAGACCGTCGGTGAGCGGCCCTCGCGCAGCCATTCGGCGACCGTGTCGAGCCAATACTGCCAGCCGCGGATGGTTTGCGTGACGTCGTCGCGGCCGATGTAGCGGACGACCGGATGCTCGGTGAGAGCGACGGCACGGCGCGGCATGCGGGGTTTGCGCTCCCACGACTCGCGTTCGGCGGGGGTGGTCGGTGGGCTTTGGTAGAGCACAGTCGTGTCGAACGTGACCCACTCGGCGTGCACACCCGCGAGCACCCGCTCCAGGAGCGCGGCATTCCTCGAATCGTCGAAGAACGCGCGATGGCGGACCTCGACCGCGATCCGATAGGTGCTCGGCAGCCGGCCGAGGAAACCCGCGAGCGCGTCCAGATCGGCGGGCGCGAAAGATCCGGGCAGCTGCACCCACAACGCGTGTGCGCGCGGCCCGAGTGGCTCGATGGCCGTCAAAAACGCGCGCAACTCCCGGTCGACGTCGCCCAGGCGGCCCTCGTGCGTGATGGTCTTGGGCAGCTTGACCAGGAACCGGAAGTCGGGCGACGTCTGGCGGGCCCAAGTCTGCACCGTGCCGATCGCGGGTGTGGCATAAAACGTTGTGTTGCCCTCGACCGCATTGCACCACTGCGCATAGGCTCGCAGCCGCTCGCTTGGCGCAACCGACGGTGGCAGGGCATGCCCGAGCCACGGCCGGTGATTCCACATCGCGCATCCCACGTGAAGCCGCACAGGCTAAAGCTACTTCACCGCGACGACGATCTTCGCCTTGGCGTGGCCCTGGCCTCCGTGCCGCATGGCCTCGTTTATCTCGTGCATCGGGTAGACCTTCTCGACGACCGGAACCACTTTGCCCGCCTCAATCAGCTCGCGCAGCAGCGCGAGGTCGGCGCGGCTGGCCCGGGTCAGCATGCCCGTCAGCCGCTGCCGTCCGCAAAAGCGGGCGGCGACGGCGAGCCGCACCGTGGCCGGCAGCGGCCCGAGCCAACGGCCGGTCTTGGGCCCGCTCAGCACGACAAGCGTTCCCGATGGGGCGAGCACCCGTCTGCGGTCGGCGATCGAGCGGTTGCCCACCACGTCGACGATCAGGTCGTACGTCTGTCCACTGTGCACAAAGTCGGAGCGCGTGTAGTCGATGACCCGATCGGCGCCGAGCGACCACACCAGCTCCGCGTTCCGCCCGCTGCACACGCCCGTCACCTCGGCGCCGAACCAGCGGGCCAACTGCACCGCGAACGTGCCGATCCCACCCGAAGCGCCGTTGATGAGCACCCGCTGCCCGGCCTGGACGCGACCCTTGTCCCGCAGTGCCTGCAGCGCGCTGAGCGCCGCCAGGGGTACCGCAGAAGCTTGCTCGAACGAGATGTTGGCCGGTTTGGTCTCCACCAGGTCCTCGTCGACGGCCATATATTCGGCGAATGCGCCCATGCGCATGCCATACACCTCGTCACCGACGTGCAGCCGGGTCACGCCGGGGCCGACCGCCTCCACTTCACCGGCGAAATCGACCCCGAGGATGGGCCGTTTCGGCGTGCGCGGCCCGGCCATGAGGCGCATGAAGTAGGGCGTGCCGGTCAGGTGATGCCAGTCGTACGGGTTGACCCCGGCCGCGCGTATCCTGACCAACACCTGGCCTTCACCTGCGTGCGGCGTCGGGACCTCTTGCGCTTCAAGGACTTCGGGCGTGCCATAGCGGCGATAGACGATTGCCTTCATGCCGACCAGGGTCGCGTCATATGCGGGCTGTCGCGTCGGGCGCACGGCGACACCGTGCCTACGCCCGCTGGTGTAGAAATCACGCCACCTACCCCTGGCGGAGTACGCGTAGGGTGCTGGCATGAGTGAGGGCTTGCCCGAGCGAATCGACAGGCATGCGTCGCGGAGCGAAGCGGAGGGACGCCGTTGAATGGCGGTGCCGGCCTCGCTCTGCTCGCCGCGCTGATGCAAACTGTGGGCACTGCGGTCGCGGCCCGCGGCGAGCCGCATCAGCCGGGCGTGCTCGGCTATGTGCTGCTCGCAGTGGCCGGGCTCGCGGTCGGCGCACGGCACAGCAACCCGCGCGGGGCCGCGTTTCTGATCGCGGCGACGACGGTGGCTTATCACGCGCTGGACTTCCCGTCCGGGCCGCAGGTCTTCGTCGCCGGGATCATATGCGCGGTGACCCTGATGAAGGCCGACCGCCACGGGGTCGTGTTCGGGTTCGCACTGCTGTCGTATGGCGTGTGGCTGTTGGTCATGCGGCCTTCGGGCATCCAGGCGCTGATCCTCGCGGCGTGGCTCATCGGGCTGTTCGTCCTGTGCGGGATGGCAGGCGAGCTGGGCAAGATGTTCGGGCGCATGGGTCAGGAGCAACGCCGGTTGCGTGTCGAGCGGCAACGCAGGCAGGCCAGCGAGGAGCGGTTGCGGATCGCACGGGAGCTGCACGACGTGGTCGGCCACCACCTGTCGCTGATCAACGTGCGGGCCGGCGTCGGGCGGCACCTGATGGACCGCGAGCCGGAGCAGGCGCGGGCCGCGCTCGACACCATCAAGCAGGCCAGCGCCGAGGCGCTGCAGGAGGTACAGGCCGTGCTCAACGCGCTGCGCCCGGCCGATGAGGCCGCGCCGCTGGCTCCCGCACCCGGGCTGGACCGGCTCGGCGAGCTCACGGCCGACGCCGGGATTCCGGTCGAGGTCACGATCGTGGGCGAGGCCCGGCCGTTGCCGGCCGACATCGATCGCGCCGCCTATCGGATCGTGCAGGAGGCGTTGACCAATGTGCGCCGCCACGCGGACCCGTCCGCCAATGTGGCGATAACCATTGAATTTCAAACCGATTCTCTTCTGGTACGGATTGAGGACGACGGGCAGCGGGCCGACTCGCAGGCTGCGGAGGAAGGCAACGGGATCACCGGGATGCGGGAGCGCGCGGCGGCGCTGGGCGGCACGTTGTCGGCCGGCCCGCACGAGAGCGGCTGGCGGGTGTCCGCCGCGCTCCCGCTGTCTGGATTGGACAGTGCGCGGTGATCCGGGTGGTGATCGCCGACGATCAGGCCCTGGTGCGGGCGGGATTCCGGGCGCTGCTGGACTCCGAGCCCGACATCGAGGTCGTGGGCGAGGCGGGCGACGGCGCCCAGGCGGTGCGCTTGGCCCGGCAGACGCGGCCTGACGTGGTACTGATGGATATAAGAATGCCCGGGATGGACGGCCTGGCAGCGACCAGGGAGATCGCCAAGGACGCTGCCCTGGCCGGGGTTCACGTCGTGGTGCTGACAACGTTCGAGCTCGATGAATACGTGGCGGAGGCGTTGCGCGGCGGGGCGGCCGGTTTCCTGGTGAAGAACACCGAGCCGGACGAGTTGATCCGTGGGGTACGCGTCGTGGCCGCGGGCGACGGCCTGCTGTCGCCGAGCGTGACCCGGCGGGTGATCGAGCAGTTCGCCCGGACCGTGCAGCCGGCGCCGCCACTGGGACTGGCCGACCTCACCGAGCGGGAGCGTGAGGTGGTCGCGCTCGCCGGGGCGGGACTGTCCAATGACGAGATCGCCGCGAGGTTGGTGGTGAGTCCCGCCACAGCCAAGACGCACGTCTCGCGGGCGATGATCAAGCTAGGCGCCCGTGACCGGGCACAACTGGTCGTATTCGCCTACGAGGCGGGCCTGGTTCGGCCGGGCTGGATGTCATAGGGCAGGCATATTGTTGGCGGCATGCGATTGTCACCCCTCGCGCTGCTGGCCTTCGTCCTTGCGGCGTGCGCCCCGCAGGAGTTGCCGCAGGCCATGCCCTCCGCCATCTGCACACCCGCGACCATGCCGACCCTGGCCGCGGGCAAGCTCACGATAGGCACCGACGAGCCGGCCTATCCACCGTGGTTTGTGGACAACAAACCCGACAATGGGCAGGGCTTCGAGTCGGCCGTGGCCTATGCCGTGGCCGAAAAGCTGGGCTACGCCAAGGATCAGGTGATCTGGACACGGGTGACGTTCAACAACGCCATCGCGCCGGGCCGCAAACCGTTCGACATCGACATCAACCAGTTCTCGATCACCGAGGAGCGCAAAAACGCGGTCGACTTCTCGGAGCCCTACTACGACGTGGCGCAGACGGTCATCACCGTCAAGGGTTCTAAGATCGCCGGGGCCAAGTCGCTCGCGGATCTGCGGGCCGCCAAGCTCGGCGCGCAGGTCGGCTCGACCAGCTTCCGCGCGATCAGCGAGGTCATCAAGCCCGCCTCGCAGCCGGCCGTGTTCAACAACAATGACGATGCCAAGCAGGCTCTGCAAAGCGGCACCGTCGACGGCATCGTGGTCGACCTGCCGACCGCGTTCTACATGACGTCCGCCGAGCTCGACAACGGCGTCATCGTCGGGCAGGTGCCGCAACCCGCCGGGGCGCAGCCGGAGCAGTTCGGCATCGTGCTCGACAAGGGTTCGCCGATCACGCCGTGCGTCAGCAAGGCCGTGGCCGGCCTGCGCGCCGACGGCACCCTGGCAAAGCTCCAAAGTGCTTGGCTCGCCGGGGTTTCGGGCGCGACGGTGCTCGGCTGACGCTCATGCACGTGCCAAGCGAGCGCCAGCGGCAACGCATGGCGCACAGGCGAAGACAGACCATCGTGTCGGTGGTCGTGGCAGCGCTCTCGACGGCCGTGGTCGGCGGGCTGCTGGCGTTCGCGGTCACGGGTGCGCCCGGCTGGGCGCGGGTAAAGGCCTCGTTCTTCAACCTGCGCATCGCGCGGGAGTCGTTGCCGGCCGTGCTCGATGGGCTGTGGCTCAACGTGCGGCTGCTGGTGTTCTGCGCCCTCGGTGCGCTCGCCCTCGGCCTGGGCATCGCCGTGCTGCGCACGCTGCGCCCGGCGGTGTTCTTCCCGTTGCGTGCGCTGGCGGCTTCATACGCCTACGTGTTCCGCGGCGCACCGCTGATCATCGTGCTCTATGTGCTGACGTTCGGTGTGCCCGGCCTGCGCCTGCAGGGCACACCGTCCGTGCTGGTGCTCGGCGGCGTGGCGCTGGTCATCACCTACGGCGCCTACATCGCCGAGGTTTTCCGGGCCGGGATCGAGTCCGTGCACCCCTCACAACGCGCCGCGGCGCGCTCGCTCGGCCTCACCTACCGGCAGACCATGCGCCATGTCGTGCTCCCGCAAGCCGTCCGCCGGGTCGCCCCACCACTGCTCAACGACCTCGTCGCGATGCAAAAAGACGTCGGCCTCATCTCCCTCGCCGGCCCGATCGACGCCATCCGCGCCGCGCAAATCCAGACCGCGACCACCTTCAACTACACGCCCTACGTCATCGCCGGCGTCCTCTTCGTCCTGCTGGCCATCCCCCTCATCGCCATCACCGACACCGTCACCCTCCGCGCCGCCCGCCGCCAATCGGCCGAGGGCACCACATAGGCAAACCTCGGGGTCGAGCTCCGCCGCCAATCGACCGAGGGCACCACATACGCAACCCCGGGGCCGAGGTCCACCGCCCGCCGCCAATCGGCCGAGGGCACCACATACGCAACTCCAGGGTCGAGCTCCACCGCCCGCCGCCAATCGGCCGAGGGCACCACATAGGGCAACCCCGAGGTCGGGCTCCGCCTCCCGGCCGCGGAGCGCACCGGCCTTCCTCACAGCCCGACACGCCGTGCGCGGCCCACGAGGTCTTGCCCGCTTCTCAGAAGCCGTGCCGGCGCACGGCTCGTGCCGCCCATACCGACAGGCGCGCAGACAGCGTTCGTGCAGGGCGTCGATCTACGCCAAAGTCGTTGTACGGCTGGGATTCACCGCGTGCGGTTGCCGCCGCGGATGGCACAGATGGCGCGATCCTGGGCAAGGGCCCGCATCGCGACACCCCGGTCATCTGCTATCTTCGCGCCGATTCCGGCCACCCCCTGCTGTAGCTGCTCCCGGCCTTATCGCGGACACCGAATAGTCCACGCCCGTGTTCGAAGAGTCCGGCAACCACCCCGTGCGCGCCCGCCGCCACCTCCGTCCGCTCGCCTAGCAGGGCCGCGCTTGCAACGCGCGACAGCGTCCTCCGGCTATCGGGCACCGCCACGCCACGCACGACCAGGCACCACCCCACCACACGCGATCAGTCACCGCCGCTGCGACACGCACAACCAGGCAGCACCGCCGCACCACCACGCGGCCAGGCACCACCGCCGCGCACGCGGTCTCCCGGATACCACCGTCTACCACCGTCGCGCTTGGTTGTTTGAGTGCAGGATCCCGGATATTGCACCGGTTATCGCCTGCGCGGCAACACTATCCCGGATATTGCAGCGCACCTCCACCCCCGCGGCCGCGTTATCCCGGATATTGCGCGCTCCACACCGGCACCCGCCCGCACACCGGCACCGCTCCGCCACGCACCCCAACGCCGGCACCGCTCCGCCACGTGCGACCAATCCGCCACCCCACCACCCAGCGCCCCCGGCCCACCCCACCCG
>NZ_QJUG01000186.1 GCF_003426775.1 Allorhizocola rhizosphaerae
CCCGGCTGGCCGCGCTGTGCGGGCGCATGCCGCTGGCGCTGCGGATCGCGGCGGCGAAGCTCGTCGCCCAGCCGTCCCGGGCGATCGGCGCGCTCGCCGACGAGGTCTCCGGCGACGACCGGCTGGCCCACCTGGGCGTGGAGGGCGGGGCGCGGACCGTTGAGGCGGTCTTCGCCACTGCGTACCAGGCGCTGTCCGAGCCGGCGCGTGTGCTGTTGCGGCGCTTGGGTCGGCACCCGGGGCCGCACGTGTCGGCGCCGCTCGCCGCCGCGATGTGCGGGGTGTCCACTGTGGACTTCGCGGAGGTCGTCGCGGCGCACCTGCTCGGTGAGCTGGAGCCGGGACGGTATCGGTTCCACGATCTGATCCGGCTGTTCGCCCAGCGGTGCGCGCTGGACGACGATCCCGTGCACGCGCTGCGGGGAGGCCGATGAGCGCATGCTGGACTGGTATCTGACCGTGGCGCGGGAGGCGAGCCGCGTACTGGATAAGAGTCTTAATCGGATGTCCGCCACGCTGCGGCATCCGGAGCCCGAAATGCCGTTCCCGCCCGCGCATGAGCCGATCCTCGCGTTCCTGGAGTCGGAGCGGGACAACCTCGTGCCGATCGTCCGATACGTCGGCGAGCACGGCCAGCCGGGGGCCGCGTGCCAGCTGGCCTACCTACTGGAGAGCTTCTTCACCGCACGCGGGCATTGGCCCGAACGGATCGAGATGTGCCGGCACGCGGTGCGGGCGGCGCAGGAGCTTGGCGATCCGCGAGTCGAGGCTGAGATGCATCGCGCGCTGGGCACCGCCTACCGGGCGGCATTCCGGCTGAGCGAGGCGCTCGAATGCCACCTGCGTGCGCTGCCGCTGCTGCGGGAGCTTGGCGACGAACGCGGGCTTGCCCAGCTCTACAACAGCATCGGCGGAGCCAACGCCGAGCTGCGCCACTTCGCGGAGGCCGCCGAGGCGTTCGAGATGTCATTGCGGCTGCACACGAGCACCGGCAACGCCTTCGGAGCGGTCACCGTCCAGCGCAACCTCGGGTATGTCCACATGAGAACGGGGGAGCTGGAGCAGAGTCTGGCGCACTTGAATCAGGCGCTCTCCTCCGCCCGGGTGATCGGGTTCCGGCGGCTGGAAGCGGGCTCGCTGGCCAGTCTCGGCACGGTCCACCGGCTCCTGGGACAGCACGACCGTTCCATCGAGCACCTGCACCACGCGCTCGCGGTCAGCCGGGACATCGGCGACCTCAGATACGAGATGGACGCGCTGGGCAATCTCGGCCAGACCCACCTCGCACTGGGCTTACCCAGGACCGCCATCGAAGATTTCGACCGGGCGCTGGTCTTGAGCCGGCGCCTCGGCCACCGCCACGCCGAGGCCCGCACCCTCACCCACCTCGCGGAGGCGTGCCTGCTGCAAGGCGATTACGAGGCGGCGGCGGGGCATCTGGACGCGAGCGCGAAGTTGCGCGAGGGCATCCCCGACATTTACGAGGAGGCGCGGCTGCAGCGCGGCCTCGGCGATCTGGCGCACGCCAGCGGGCGGGCCGCGGACGCGGCGCACCATTGGGAGTGTGCCATCGGCCTCTTCCACAAGGCGCACGCGTCCGCGGAGGCGGATCGGCTCAGCGATCGGCTCAGGGCAACGGGATCGTCACCCGCGCCTGGCTGACCACGATCCTGCCGAGTGACGGCTCGAAAATCCTCACGTAGAAATGCTCGGGCGCACCCGCGAGACGGTCCCGGCGGACCGCGATCCTGATCGCGGCCACTGTCTCACCGGCCGCGATGGTGATCGTCCCACGTGTCACGCCAATGTAGTCCTCGCCTGCGAGCGCTGTGCCGTCAACGGTCGCATAGTGCACGATCACGGGCTCGGGCGCGCGCCTGGACAATTCCACGTACAGCTCGCCCGCCGGCCTCACTCCGTCCACCTCGGTGAGCTCCTCCGTGTAGGCGTCACCGGTATCGGCATCGTCATTGACGACCCGACGGGGTCGGCCACGGTGACACCGCTCGGGTTGAGCAACTCCAGCCAGATCAGCTCATCGGGCTCGGGGGTCAGATCGCCGACGATGGACACCTCGACCACACGGTCTTTGGAGACGTCGGCGAGACTCCAGTTCAGGGTCCGGCCCGCCACCGCCATATAGTCGGAAGAAGATGACGCGGGTGGGGTGCCATACGGCCCGCCCGTCCGATACTCGACGGACCAGGCACCGCAACCGTATGCCGACACCACGAAACGCAGTGTCGTCGTGCCGTCATCACCTTCTTTCACGGACTCGTCGGAGACCTGGATCGCGCAGCCTGCTGTCGGCACCGCCGCCGCCGGGGACGCTGCCACCAAGACGGTCATGGCCGACATCAAAAAGACGGCCACCGCGATTCGAGATATTGACTTCCACTGGTACTCCCATCGCGCTCACCGCGCATCGTTTGAGCCTGCGGGAACAGGTGTAGGGCATGGCTGTTGTGTCCCTGTTGTAATTCCGGCCTGACCAGCACATCGGGTCATCGGTGCGCGACGGCAACCGGCGCACAACAGCGGGACAGCTGCCACACAACAGCCCCGCTCGACGCTCCCGGGACACCGGCGAACGATCGCCGGTGGAGACAAGGAGTGATCAATGCTCAAGACATCCAGGCGCTTCCGCGCACTCGTGGCGCTGGCCGCAATGGCCGCGTCGATGTTCGCAGCGCAGCTCGCACTTCCCGGCACGGCACACGCCTATTGCGCCGGAGAGGACAACCCGGTCCTCCTGGAACTGGTGATCAACGGCACGGTGTACGCATCCGAGGAGGCGTCGTCCGGTTGGTGCAACGGCAACGGCAACGGCACCTACCGCGGCAGGTTCCGCAGCCACGTCGCGGGGTACAAGGCGTTTGTCTATTCGAACAACGGCGGCAACTGGACCAGGTTCGAAGGCGCCGACGACCAGAGCTGGATGACATGGCAGATTGAAGACCACGACAACGCGCACACCGCGCTCACGCTCTGCGTGCAGAACAAGAGCACCCGCTGGTGGACCTGTGGCGCCGGAGACGACTCGCGCAACTCGAGCCCGGCCGACGGGCCGAACACCACCATCAGTGTCATCAACGAGGGTTCTGACAGCGCCGCCCCGGCTGCGCCTGGCCCAGCCCGGGGAATCCCTGGCCGGGCTAGGCTTATTCGATGCTGGAAGACGAGCTCAAGTTCGATGTCGCCGAGTCCTTTGTCCTCCCGAAGATAAAAGGTCTCGTGCCGCGCAAGAGCAAGGCGCTGACAGCCACCTACTTTGACACGAGCGACCTGCGGCTGGCCCGTGCCGGCGCCACCCTGCGCTACCGGGTGGGCGACGAGGAGCCGTGGACGGTCAAGCTGCCCACCGGCACACCCGGCGTGCGGCACGAGATCTCGCTTGCCGCGCCGCAGGGGCGGCCGCCGGCCGACCTGGTGTGGCTGGTGTGCTCGCTGACCCGCGGCGCGGCCCTGCGCAAGGTCGCGGTCATCCAAAGCGACCGGCGCGTCTATGACCTCACCGACCGCCAGGGCCGCGTGTGGGGCGAGCTCGCCGACGATCGGGTGACCTCCGGCGAGGTTTCCTTCCGCGAGATTGAGATCGAGGGGGGTACCGGGGACGAGCGCTCCATTGTGGAGAGTGCGCTGATCGGCGCGGGTGCGCGGCCCGGCGCCTTCCCGTCCAAGCTCGTGCGGGTGCTCGGGCCTGCGGCGCAGCCGGAGACCGAAGCGGTACCGGATAAAAAAGGGGCTGGCGCGGTGGTCACGGAGGCGGTCCGGCGGGGAGTGCGGCGAATCCTCGAACACGACCCGTTGGTGCGGCTGGGCGAGCCGCTGCCCGACGGTGACACGGCGGTGCACCAGATGCGGGTCGGCTGCCGACGGCTGCGCTCGGATCTCAAGACCTTTGCCGCGCTGCTGGACCGCGACTGGACCGGGCGGCTGCGCGCCGAGCTGCGCTGGCTCGCCGAGCTGCTCGGGGCGGCGAGGGACGCGGAGGTGTTGCGGGCCAGGCTGGTTCGCACGGCCGAGCAGGATCCACTGGCGCCGATGGATCGGGAAGCCGTTGCGGCGATTGCCGCCGCGCTGGAGGATCGGCAGGCCCGGGCGCTGGAGTCGTTGCGGCGCGGGATGCGCACGAGGCGATACTTGGCGCTGGTCGAGGCGCTCGGCGAGGCTGCGCGCTCGGTGCCGTTGACCAAGCGGGCGCGTCGGCCGCTGGTCGCGCCGAGCGTGAGCGGCTTGACGGACAAGGCTTCCACGCTGACGATGGAATCGCCGGATGAGCAGTGGCACGAGGTGCGCATCCTGACCAAACGCGCGCGTTATGCGGCCGAGGCGGTCAACCGGCGGGGCAAGCTCGCACGATCCCTGGCGGCCATGCAGGATCTGCTCGGCGAGCATCAGGACGCCGCTGTGGCGGCGGAGATTTGGCTGTCGTTCGGCGACGAGCCAGGGCTTGCGGTGACGGCGGGCCGGCTGCATGAGCGGGAGCGGGCGGCGATCCGCCGTGTCCGGGCCGAGTTCCTCACAACCAGGTTTTTCGGCGCGCAGCGTGGAACGCCGTCCGCTGCGCAAATAATCCGCTGCGCAAATAAATAGTCCCGCCGGCGAGGGGCCGGCGGGACTGGGGAAACCCGCGAGCTTAGCGCTTAGCAGCCCTCTTGGCGGGCGCCTTGGCGGCGGTCTTCTTCGCCGTAGCCTTGGTCGCGGTCTTCTTCACGGTCGCGGCAACCGTCTTCTTGGCGGCCTTCTTCGCAGGCGCCTTGGCGGCGGTCTTCTTCGCCGTGGCCTTGGTCGCGGTCGCCTTGGTGGCGGCCTTCTTCGCCGGGGCAGCAGCCTTCTTCGTGGCGGCGGTCGCGGTCTTCTTGGCAGCGGCCTTCTTCGCCGGGGCGGCCGGCGCCTTGCCAGACGCGACAGTCTCCTTGAAGCCGGCGCCCGGCCGGAACGCCGGAACCGTCGTCTTCTTCACCTTGACGGCCTCACCCGTGCGCGGGTTGCGGGCCATGCGGGCGGCGCGGGCACGGCGCTCGAAAACACCAAAGCCGGTGAGGGAAACCTTCTCCCCCTTCGTGACGGCGCCCTGGATCTCGCTGAGCGTTGCCTCGAGAACGGCCGATGCCGTCTTCTTGTCGGTCACGCCCGGGTGCGCGGCGATCGCGTCGATGAGTTCGCTCTTGTTCATTTCTTCCTCCGGTTATGTCCCTGCGGACAGGTGTTGTGCTTAGTGCCACTTATGGCGCACAGTAAACGCTTGTACGCCAACATGCCAATAGGACGGTCAAAAATAATCCGTTGTGTCGCACAAATAACGAACGGCCGCGCCCCTGGGGACGCGACCGTTCGTCTAACCGAAGCCGTCAGGAGACAACCACACCCCAGGCGGGACGCTGGGTTTCGAAGGCGGAGATGCGATCCTCGTGGCGCAGCGTCAGGCCGATGTCGTCCAGCCCTTCGAGCAGGCGCCACCTGCTGAAACTGTCCAAGGTGAAACCCCAGACACGGCCATCGGCCCTGACTTCCAAGGCTTCCAGGTCGACCTCGACCGTCGTGGTCGGACGGCTCTCGACCAGATCCCAGAGTTCCTCGACCGCCTCGACCGGCAACTCAACGGTCAGCAGACCCTGCTTCAACGAGTTACCCCGAAAGATATCTCCGTAACGGGGCGAGATGACGACCCGGAAACCGTAGTCGCACAGTGCCCACACAGCGTGCTCGCGGGACGAGCCGGTGCCGAACTCCGGCCCGGCAACCAGAATCGTCGCCCCGGCGTAGGCCGGGTTGTTCAGTACGAAATCAGGATCCTCGCGCCACGCGGCGAACAGCCCGTCCTCGAAACCCGTGCGGGTCACGCGCTTGAGATACACCGCCGGGATGATTTGGTCTGTGTCCACGTTGGAGCGTCGCAATGGAACAGCTGTTCCAACATGGGCGGTGAACTTTTCCATTCTTGCTACCTCACAAGTCTGCCGGGGCGGCGAGGCGACCCACGACGGCGGTGGCTGCTGCGACGGCAGGGGACACGAGGTGAGTGCGGCCGCCCTTGCCCTGCCGCCCTTCGAAGTTGCGGTTGGACGTGGAGGCGGACCGCTGGCCGGGCTTGAGCGTGTCGGGGTTCATGCCAAGGCACATCGAGCACCCGGCGAAGCGCCACTCCGCCCCGGCCGCCGTGAACACCTCGTGCAGGCCCTCGGATTCGGCTTGAGCGCGGACCGCGGCCGAGCCGGGGACAATCATCATGCGCACGCCGTCGGCGACCTTGCGGCCGCGCAGGACGTCGGCCGCCAGGCGCAGATCCTCCAGGCGCCCGTTGGTGCACGAGCCGACGAACACGACGTCGACCGCGACCTCACGCAGCGGGACACCCGGGCGAAGGTCCATGTATTCCAGCGCGCGCCGGGCGGCGGCCCGCTCGGCCTCTGACTGGAACGACTCCGGGTCGGGCACGGAGGCCGACAGCGGCGCGCCCTGGCCGGGGTTGGTGCCCCACGTGACGAACGGGCTGAGCGTGCCCGCGTCGAGCGTGACCTCCGAGTCGAACACAGCGTCCGGATCGGACGGTAGCGCGCGCCAGGCGTCCAGCGCGGCCTCCCAATCGCGTCCCTTGGGCGCGAACGTCCGGCCCTCAAGCCAGGCATAGGTCGTGTCGTCCGGCGCGATCAGACCGGCCTTGGCGCCCCACTCGATGGACATGTTGGAGACGGTCATCCGGCCTTCCATGGACAGCTTCTCGATCGCCGGGCCGCGGTATTCCACGACGTGGCCGCGGCCGCCGCCCGTGCCGACCTGCGTGATGAGCGCGAGGATCAGATCCTTGGCGGTGATGCCGGGCGGGAGCTCGCCGGTGACGGTCACCGCCATCTGCTTGGGCGTGTTTTGCGGCAGGGTCTGGGTCGCGAGCACGTGCTCGACCTCGGACGTGCCGATGCCGAAGGCAAGCGCGCCAAAGGCGCCGTGGGTCGAGGTGTGCGAGTCGCCGCACACGATCGTCATGCCGGGCTGGGTCAGGCCCCGCTGCGGCCCCATGACGTGAACGACACCCTGCTCCGGGTCGCCGAGCGGGTGGAGCCTGATCCCGAACTCTTCGCAGTTTCTCCGGAGAGTTTCAATTTGGGTACGCGACACGGGATCGCTGATCGTGAGGAGATTGTCGGTCGGGGTGTTGTGGTCCTCGGTCGCGATCGTGAGGTCCGGTCGTCTCACCTTGCGACCGGCGATCCGCAGTCCATCGAAGGCCTGCGGGCTGGTCACCTCATGCAGCAGATGCAGGTCGATGTAGAGGAGATCGGGCTCCCCGTCGGCTTTTCTGACTACGTGCGAGTCCCAGACCTTCTGGGCAAGGGTCCTGCTCACTGGTGTCTCCCACCATCTGGACATCCCACAACTTGGGAAGTATATTTCGGTTCGTGGGACACAGTATGTCTGGCGTTGGCGTGCTTGACAAGGCGGTCGTGATCCTTGCCGCCTGCGTCGATGGCGCGAGCCTTGCCGAACTCGTCGAACGCACCAAACTGCCGCGGGCAACGGCGCACCGGCTTGCACAGGCGCTGGAAATACACCGGATTCTCGTGCGCGACGCGCAGGGGCGATGGCGACCCGGGCCACGGCTTGGAGAATTGGCCAATGCCGCGCCCGATGTCCTTTTGTCGGCCGCCGAACCGCTGCTCGCAGCGCTGCGCGACGCGACCGGCGAGAGCGCCCAGCTTTACTTGCGGCGCGCCGACGAACGCATCTGCGTCGCCGCCGCCGAGCGGGCCAGTGGTCTTCGCGACACCGTCCCAGTGGGTGCGATCCTGCCAATGACGGCCGGTTCAGCAGCGCAAATCCTGCTCGCGTGGGAGCCGCCGGAAGCGGTGATGCCTCTACTGCCCCGCTGCCGATTCACCGGCCGCACTCTTGCGGAAGTCCGGCGGCGTGGCTGGGCTCAATCCGTTGCCGAGCGGGAGCCTGGCGTCGCTTCAGTGAGCGCGCCGATCCGCGACCGGACGGGCCGGGTCATCGCGGCGATCAGCGTGTCCGGCCCGATCGAGCGACTCGGCCGACGCCCCGGCGACAGGCATGCCATGGCCGTGGTCAGGGCGGGGCAACGACTGTCGGGGCTGTGAGCCGCCGATCACCGGTGTGGCAAGCGGTCCGGAAGGCAGAGCGAAACCTTTGCGCATTCGGATGGCTCGATGGAGATCGCAATCCCGGCCGCCACACGAACTTCGCCGTAGCCGCCGCCCCGGCTTAGGCTGCGAAGCAACGGGCTCAAAGGCGTGGCCGGCGCGCCATCGGCAAGCACGGCCGGGCAAGCGGTTTCGCGGAGGCGCCGACCGGATCACTGTTGCGGCACGGGCTCCGGGCCGCCCACGGCCCGTGGTAAATCCAGGACGGCTCTGGCAAACGGCTTCCCACGCCGGCCCGCCGGATCACCGTTTCGGCACGGCAGGGCCCGCCTGGCTAGCGGCGCAGTCTGCGGTGAAGGCGTGCGCGAATTCGGGCGGCTCATGCGGGTCGGGTGCGGGCTAACCGAACGGTCTACGGCGAGATCTGGGCGGGCCATCCGACGGCCGCGGCAAAGGGTTCGGGCGGGAGCAGGCCGGATCACTGTTGTGTACGACTGGACACCGGATGACAGCGGCCGCGCTAGCGGCACAGCCAGTAGTGAACCCCGGCAGGCCATACGGGACGGCTGCGGCAAACGGCTTTGTCCACAGGCTGGCCGGATCACCGTTGCGGCACGGCTGGGCCGCCGAGCTTCGGGTGTGGGCTAGCCGAACGGCTCTGGGCGGGCTGTGGCGCAAACCGGGCGGCGACCCCGCAGGCGCCGCGGAAACCCGGTGACTACCTGAGCGGCGCGGCGAAACCCGAGCCCCACACGGCCACCCTTGAAACCTCGCAGCGCAGCTGACGGCACACGAACCGACCACCGCGCGACCACCCGCCCCGGGTCTCGCGCTCCACACTGGACAGTGCGCCCCCCGCTGAACTCCTCCCGACCCGCGCGCCCGGCTACGGCAACGTGGGGGAGCGCGGGGGCTCGGCCCCCGCGACAAAATGCGAAAGCGGCCCACGCGAGCTGACCGCTAGGTCAGCGAATAGCGTGAGCCGCCGCTGTAGCCCCGAAGGGATTCGAACCCTCGCTACCGCCTTGAGAGGGCGGCGTCCTAGGCCGCTAGACGACGGGGCCAGGACTGACTTGCTGCTGTTGCACGTGCTTGCTTGGTCAAAGCTGCTGAAGCTTAGCAGATCCAGCAGGCGTTGCCCGCTGGGGTACCAGGACTCGAACCTAGACTAACTGAACCAGAATCAGTTGGGCTGCCAATTACCCCATACCCCAAAGGCCCGGCCGCGGCCGCGCCGGGAGTGAACTTTACCCGACCAGCCGCGCCCGGACCAAATCCAAAACCGCTCAGAGTGTCAGCACCGGGTTACGCAGCTCCCCCAGCCCGGCGACCCGGACGCTGACGACATCGCCGTTGTTCAGCGGCGATACCCCGGCGGGGGTGCCGGTGAGGATCACGTCACCCGGCAGCAGGGTCATGATGTGCGACACATACGAGATGAGCGTGGGCACGTCGAAGACCATGTCCTTGGTCCGGCCCAGCTGGCGTACCTCCTCATTGACCTCGCACCTGACCTCGGCATCGCTGACGTCCGCATCCGTGGTGATCCACGGGCCGAGCGGGCAGAACGAGTCGAACCCCTTGGCCCTGGTCCACTGCCCGTCCGACCGCTGCAGGTCGCGC
The DNA here is from genome assembly GCF_003426775.1 of Allorhizocola rhizosphaerae. Classification (GTDB taxonomy): domain Bacteria; phylum Actinomycetota; class Actinomycetes; order Mycobacteriales; family Micromonosporaceae; genus Allorhizocola; species Allorhizocola rhizosphaerae. The sequence continues at coordinate 9,726 of NZ_QJUG01000186.1, forward strand.
GCCGTCACGTCATTTGCGCAGGTATATCCGAATATCGCCCGCGCCGCCTGAGAACGGTCCACCCGCCGCGCACCGCTGGCCCCGATCACGACCGCCAGCTCCGCCTCGTGCTCGACCTGCTGGGACTGCGGCGGCAGCCTGATCGCATCGTGTGGCCCGATAACCGACGTGCTGGGCTTCAGGAACAGCAGCGGCTCCTTGGGGACGTCTGAGCCGTGCTCAGCGGCGTGCTCGGCGTAGTTTCGCCCGACGCACACCACCTTGCTGGGCAGGATCGGCGAAAGCAGCCGCACGTCGGCCAGCGCCCAGCGCTGCTCCGTCCGTTTGATCTCGGCGAACGGGTGGCCCTCAATGGCCACGATGGTCTCGCCGGCCGCGCTTTCGCCCTCGACGAGGCCGAAGGACATGCCACCGGGATGTACAAATCGAGCTATCCGCACCCGACCAATCTAAGAGATCAGTTGGTACCGCAGATCTCCGCCACCCGTTCGGCGAGCCCCTCCAGATGGTCGGTGTCGAGGTCTTGCAGCGCGGTCAGCCCGGTCAGGCCGGTGCCCAGGGCGTCCAGCTCCTTGGCCATGTCGTCGATCGCGGACCTGAGCTCCTGGTTGCGCGCCTGCTCACCGTGCTCGCGCAGCTTGCCAGCCAGCTCTGTCAGGACCGTGCCGGATTGCTTGACGTGCCTGTCGGCTGTCGCGCGGTCCCCGCCGGTCGCGGCCGTCCCGGCCCGGTCGAGCTCCGCGGTGAGCGATTTCATGCCCTCGTCGACCGTCCTGCGGCTCTGCTCGCACACCTGCTTGGTGTTCGTGTCCAGCGAAGGTGATGGCTGGGTGGCTCCGGTGAGGAGCATCACGAAAAGCACCGAGATCATGGCTAGAGGTGTCATGGCCCCCTCCCCGCACAGTGAGCTCGATGGAGTACCCGCGACAAGCCCGCCGTTAACCTTGACCGGTGGAATCGCTGGAGCCCGACTGGGAGGAGCGCCGGCGCGCGCACGAGCGGCGGGTCGACGCGCTGATCGGCGACCACCTTGCCCGCCGGCGCAGCGGGATCAAGCATCCGGTGCTCGACTTCCTGTTCACCTACTACTCGTTTCGCCCGGCGCAGTTGCGCCGCTGGCATCCGGGCCTCGGCGAGAGCGGCGGCGAGCCCGTGAAAGTCCGGCGCGATTCCGTCCGCTGGATCCACGACCTGCTTGTCGCGACCGCGAATCGCCCCGGCCACTTCGGCTGCTTCGGGATGCACGAGTGGGCCATGGTCTACCGGCAGAGCCAGCAGGAGTTGCGCCACAACGCCTGGCCGCTGCGCCTGTCCCCGGAGCGGACGGCGGCGGTGGTCGAGGAGCGCGGCGTGCACTGCAGCCACTTCGACGCGTTCCGGTTCTTCACCCCGGCGGCCCGCCCGCTCAATGTGCTGACGCCCACGCGGGAAAGCCAGATCGAGCTCGACCAGCCGGGCTGCCTCCACGCAAATATGGACCTTTATAAATGGTCATACAAGTTGTACACTGTGGCGCCCAGCGAGCTGATCGCCGACTGCTTCGAGCTGGCCCTGGACATCCGCGCGCTGGACATGCGGGCCAGCCCCTACGATCTGGCCGATCTGGGCTATGCGCCGGTGCGCATCGAAACGCCCGAGGGGCGGGCTGAATACGCCGCCGCGCAACGAGCCAACGCCCGGCGGGCGGCCCCGCTGCGGCAACGGCTCATCGAAATATGTGCTACAGCGCTCCGAGATATTTGATGCGCTCGTAAGGCGTGACCTCGCGCCGGTATTCCTCCCACTCCGCGCGCTTGTTGCGCAGGAAGAAGTCGAACACGTGCTCCCCGAGCACATCGGCGACCAGCTCCGAGCCGGCCATCACGTCGATCGCCTCGGACAGGTTATCCGGCAGTGTCGAATAACCCATGGCCCGGCGTTCCGCATTGGACAGTGACCACACGTCGTCCTCAGCGCCGGGCGGCAACTCGTACCCCTCCTCAATGCCTTTTAAACCAGCACCGAGCAGAACCGCAAAAGCGAGGTACGGATTGCAGGCCGAGTCCAGCGAGCGGACCTCGACGCGGGCCGAGTTGGGCTTGCCGTAGGCGGGCACGCGCACCAACGCCGACCGGTTGAGGTGGCCCCAGCACACATAGGCGGGCGCCTCGGCGATCCGATCCGGGATGGTCGCCGGGAACAGCCGCTTGTAGGAGTTGACCCACTGGTTGGTCACGGCCGTGAACTCGCGCGCGTGCGCGAGCACCCCGGCGATGAACGCCTTGGCCGTCTTGGACAGCTTGTGCGGGTCGGCCGGATCGTGGAAGGCGTTGCGCTCGCCCTCGAACAGCGACAGGTGGGTGTGCATGCCGTTGCCGGGCTGATCGGTGAACGGCTTGGGCATGAACGTGGCCCGGACCCCGTGCGTCAGCGCCACCTCGCGCATCACGTGCCGGAACGTCATGATGTTGTCGGCGGTGGTGAGCGCGTCCGCATACCGCAGGTCGATCTCCTGCTGGCCGGGCGCGACCTCGTGATGGCTGAACTCGACCGAGATGCCGATCCGCTCCAGCGCCAGCACGGCCTGGCGGCGGAAATCGCGGGCCACGGCGTGCGTCGTGTGGTCGAAGTAGCCGCCGCTGTCGACCGGCTTGGGCACGGACCCGTCGATCGGGCCGTTTTCGAGCAGGAAGAACTCGATCTCGGGATGGGTGTAGAAGGTGAAGCCCTTGTCCGCGGCCTTGGACAGCGCGCGGCGCAGCACATAGCGCGGATCGGCCCAGCTGGCCGTGCCGTCGGGCATCAGGATGTCGCAGAACATGCGCGCGCTCTCCCCCGACGACCCGCCCTCGAAGGGGAACACCTGGAACGTCGTCGGATCCGGCATAGCGATCATGTCGGACTCATAGACCCGGGCAAACCCCTCGATCGCCGACCCGTCGAACCCGATGCCCTCGTCGAAGGCGGCTTCGAGCTCGGCCGGCGCCACGCTGACCGACTTGAGGGTCCCGAGCACATCGGTGAACCACAGCCGGACAAACCGGATGTCACGCTCCTCGAGCGTGCGAAGCACAAACTCCTGCTGACGGTCCACGATTTCACCCTTCCACGGCGCTATTACGCGCAGATTAACGCGCGAGTGAGTTCCCGATTGGCGCAACCCCTGCATAGGCGCGAACGTTGATTGGGCATGTCCAGGAGTCGGCACCGCAAGCGGCCCGCGATGAGCCGGCGTGCCGTCGCCGGCGGCTCCGCGCTGGGCGTGCTTCTGTTGACGGCACTGACCCTCGCCGGCTCGTTGAGCAGCCGATCGACTCCGCGCATGGCACCCCCTGAAATCCGGCACGAGCCCGGGACGCTGTCTGCCAGCCAGCCCGAGCTGGAACAGGCCGTTCTAAAACCCGTTGATTTAGGGGGTACCCATATAGAGGCGCCGAAAGCCACCGTCCGCCGGCTTCCGGCCCCGGAGAAGTGCTCAGCGCTGCTCGACCCGGACACTCTGCTGCGCCAGGTCCGGGCCGGCGAGGCGACCGGCCAGGCGAGCTCCAATCTGCGCGGCCCGACCGACCTGAGCCAGGTGCTCGCGTCGTTCGCGGGCGACGGGGCGGACGCGACGATGCGGCAGCTGCGCCAGCTCGGCGGGCAGTGCCACGACTTCCAGGGCCGGCTCGACGACGGCACCCCGGTGCGCGTCCAGGTCGAGGAGCATCACGTCGACGCCGACACGTATGCGCTCAAGCTCACCCTCACCGGCGGCGGGCAGACCACGTCGGGTGTGGTCACGCTGCGCCGCGCGGGACAGGTGCTGTCCGTGCTGCGCGAGCTCGGCACGGGCGAGGTGTCCGATCCACTCAAGCTGGTGGACATGACTTTGAGCAGGCTCACCAAACGTCCCTAGGCATCGGGTACGGTCGCTGTCCTCACCCTTCATACAAAGAGGACGGTCACGGCCATGGCCACCACCTGGAGCCGCAGGCTCGCCATTTTCCTTGGCGCATCGCTGCTGTTGCCGATCACGAGCGAGTTCGTGGTGTCCCGGATCACGGGCGAAAACTACGACTTCAGATTGGCGCTCAGCCTGATCCTGATCGTCGGGCCGATCGCGCTGCTGCTGTACTACGCCAGGCCGGTGCGCATGACGGCGCGGCTCATCATGTCGCTGGGCCTGACCGCGGGCGGGCTGGCCGTCGCGGCCCTGGGCTTCGCGATGACGGTGTGGCCGGTGCCGGAGGGGTTCGGCATCCCGACCGTCGTGATCGGACTCGGGGTGGCGTCGGTCGGCGCGCTCTATGTCGGGCGGGCCCGCTATGACGTGCCGCAGGAGCTTCCGGCGCCGCATCAGCCGGCCGATCCCAACCAGGTGAAGATCGAACGGCACCCGCCATTTCGCGCGGGAACGCACAACCCGGTGATCGATATGATCGTCAAGGCCATGAGCGTTGACGATCTTCACTATGTTGCGTACCACGTCGACGGCCGGTGCGTGATGACGCTCGACCTGCTGGACCATCCGCAGCTGTCCCGGTTCCACGACGTCGTCGAACCCTACCAGCGGCGCGACGAATACAGGCGGCATGGCGAGACGATCGAGGGCATCCTGCGCCGCCTCAACGAGGAGTTCCGCACGCTGGGCTCGGGCGACCTGATCCGGCTGGTGCTCGACGTCGAACGGGGCGCGATCTACTACCACATGGTGACGGCGGACCGGAATCGATACTTGATCTCGGTCACCCTGAACCAGTACAAGGTGCACATCGCCGACCGCAAATGCGCCCACCTCGTCGACGACATCCGCGTCCACCTTGGACAACCAAAACTCACCGACCTGGAACTCCCCCGCGATTAGATGGATTTCGCGTCGATCATGAACTTACGTCCATGCTCGACGGCGTGTCGTGACATCAACCTCATGGTCAAAGTGGGGCGCGACAGACTGCCGGTGGGGAGTGGGAGACTGGGGGCATGGCTCGGTTGCGTGTCGCTCTCGCTCAGGTCAACCCGACGGTCGGTGACCTCACCGGCAACGCCCTGCTCGTCCGGGAGGGAGTCGCCCGCGCGGCCGCCGCTTCCGCGCACCTCATCGCCTTCCCGGAGCTGATGATCACTGGGTACCCGCCGGAAGACCTGGTGTTCCGCGAGTCTTTCGTGCGTGCGTCCCAGACGGCCGTGCAGCGGCTGGCCGGTGAGCTGGTTGCCGACGGGTTCGGCGAGCTTGTGGTCGCGGTCGGGTTCCTCGATGCCGACGGGCCGGGCAAGCTCGGCGCCGTCACCACGGCCACGGTCGGGCCGCGCAACGCCATGGCCATCCTGCACCGGGGCGAGATCGTCGCCCGCTACTACAAGCACCACCTGCCCAACTACGGCGTGTTCGACGAGGACCGCTATTTCGTGCCCGGCGACACGCTGACCATCCTGCGGGCCGGGTTCGCCGACGGGGCCGAGGTCGACATCGCCCTCACCATCTGCGAAGACCTGTGGCAGGCGGGCGGGCCGTTCGCGGCGGCGGGCGCGGCGGGGGTCGGGCTGGTGCTCAACATCAACGGCTCGCCCTACGAGCTCAACAAGGACGATGTGCGCCTGCCGTTGGTCCAGCGGCGCGCGGCCGAGGCCGGCGCGACCATCGCTTACGTCAACATGGTCGGCGGGCAGGACGAGCTCACCTTCGACGGCGACTCGATGATCGTGACCGCGGGCGGCGAGGTCCTGGCGCGCGGGCCGCAGTTCGCCGAGGCCCTGCTCATCCACGACATCGACGTCCCGCTCGCGGGCGCACATCGTCGGGCCGGCACGGGGGCACCAGACGGCGCGACAGAACCAGACGGCGCGGCAGAACCAGACGGCGCGGGCGAGTCGGGCGGCGGCCTGCTGGGCAGGTCGGGCTCGTCTTCTCCGGCAACCGGCGGCTCGGATTCTCCGACAGGCACGGGCAGGGATTCGGCAGGCGGCGGTGGCGGATCGGTGGGTGAGGTGGTCGCCGACGGCCCGATGTCGGTGCGCTACGTGCCGGTGCAGACGGCGTGGACACCCGCGCCCGGCCACGCCGACGCGGGGATCGCCGACCGGCTCATCGACGAGGCCGAGGTGTGGGCCGCGCTGGTGCTCGGGCTGCGCGACTACATCCGCAAAAACGGCGCCAAGTCGGCCGTCGTCGCGGTGTCCGGCGGCATCGACTCCGCAGTCGTCGCGACCATCGCAGCCGACGCGGTCGGCGTCGAAAACGTCGTCGGCGTGTCAATGCCCAGCGCCCATTCGTCTCAGCACTCCCGCGACGACGCGGCCCAGCTGGCCAAAAACCTCGGCATCGACTACCGCGTGGAGCCCATCCAGCACATGGTCGACGCGTTCCTGGCCAACCTCAACCTGTCCGGGCTCGCCGTCGAGAACCTGCAGGCCCGGGTGCGCGCAGTGATCCTCATGGCAATCTCCAATCAGGAGGGTCACCTCGTGCTGACCACGGGCAACAAGAGCGAGCTCGCCGTGGGTTACTCCACGCTCTACGGCGACTCCGTCGGCGCGTTCAACCCGCTCAAAGACGTGCCCAAGCTCCTGGTCTGGCGGCTCGCCCGGTGGCGCAACACGGTCTCGCCGGTCATCCCCGACAGCTCGATCGTCAAGCCGCCCAGCGCAGAGTTGCGGCCGGGCCAGCTTGACACGGACTCCCTCCCGCCCTACGAGGTGCTCGACCCGATCATCGCCGGCTACGTCGACGGCGACCTCGGCCGTGACGACCTGGTCGCCGCGGGCCACGACCCGGCCCTCGTCGACCGGGTGCTCCGGCTGATCGACTCGGCCGAATACAAGCGCCGCCAGTCGGCGCCCGGCACAAAGATCTCGTTCAAAGCGTTCGGGCGTGACCGGCGGCTGCCAATTACCAACCGGTTCCGGGAGTCTGCAGCGCGGGGGTAGCGCGGGCTGGCGGGTGTAGCGCGGGTTGGCGGGGGTCAAAACCGTCGGCTGGGCGCGGGGCGGCGGCGGGATGTCCGTTTTGAGGACGAGGGAAGAGCGTTTTTAGTCCTCAAAACGGACATCCCG
>NZ_QJUG01000187.1 GCF_003426775.1 Allorhizocola rhizosphaerae
GCGACCGGGTCTCCGCCTAGGAGGTCGGCCACGAGTGTGCGGTAGTGGACAATTGCCTGGCGCAGCTCTTCGGTATCGGCTCGGCCGGCCTCGTGCCGCGTGGCGATCTCGTGCGCTGTCCGGTAGTCGGCCAGCGTTTGGGCGTGTTCGACAGACAGCATCGCCGCCGCCTCATCGAAATCGCCGGTGGGATAGCCGCGGTCGGCGATCAGTCGGGTCACGAGGGCGTCGGCCTCGCCGACAGAGGTTTCGGGGGAATCGATGAAACGAGCCTGCAATGAGGTCCACTGTTGAACATAGTCTTCCCGGGTGTCGTCGGACAACTCCCTCAGTTCCAATTTTGCGTGCCGTGCTTCGCGGTCGCGGAGTTCGTGCTCGGCTTGGCCGAGGTTGTCCATTTCGGACGCGATGCGATCATATTCGGGGCCGAACCGGCGCCGGAGTGCCTGCCGCCGCAGGTGTATCCAGGCGAAGAAGCCCGCGAGGAGGAGTGCGGCGAGGCCGAGGAGGACAAGGATCAGTTCGACGGTCGTCATAGCCTGCTAATGCCCGCGCGGCGCCCAATCCATGCGCGGGACACCGGTCCCATGGCAGAACTACGGCCGTTCGGCCGCACCGGTGAACAGATCAGCGCGCTGACTCTGGGCGCCATGAACTTCGGTGCTCGCGCCAACCCGGATCATGATGACAGCATCCGCATCATCCATCGCGATCGCGTTCGTGCTCAACCATCCGGCCGTCCCCCTCGGCGATCATGGGCCCGCGCACGATGGAGCACCTCGAGTCCCAGCTGGGAGCGGATAAGGTGAGACTCAGCACGGACGTGCTGGACCGCGTCGACGAGATCGTCCCACCGGGCACGAACCTCAACCCGTTCGACGCGGGTCGGCGTCCGCGCGAGCTGTACGAGCCGGCCCTGCGCCGCCGGTCCCCCATAAAAGAAGCGGAGACACGTGATCGATCCCGATGTTTCCAAGTCCTGGCTTCGTCGCGCGCTGCCGGTGGTGCTGGCGCACAGGTGGCTGCTGCTGACCTCGCTCGCGCTCTCCCTGATCGGCCTGCTGGTGCAGGTGCAGATCCCCGATCTGGTACGCATCGGGATCGATGATGCCCTGGTCGCCCGCACAGCGAGCCTGGCCAAATACGCCTGGCTCGTCGCCGGGTTCGCGCTCGCCCAGGGCGTCATCAACTACCTGGCCCGGCGCTACCTGCTCAAGACCGCCTACGAGGTGGAGTACGACCTGCGCAACATCATGTACTCCCACTTGGTCCGGATGCCGTTCGGCTTCTACGATCGCGTCCAGACCGGCGAGCTCATGTCACGCTCCAGTTCGGACATCCGGGCCGTGCAGATGTATCTGACCTTCGGCCCGTCCATCATCGTGCAGTGCACGATCGCCGGGTTCGCGTTCGCGCTCATGCTTTCGATCAACGTGCCGCTCGCTCTCGTCGCGATGGCGGCCATGCCCGCCGTCGGGATCCTCGGCTGGTATGCGCGCAAGGCCATCTTCCCGGTCTCGTGGCTCATCCAGAGCCGGCTCGCCCGCGTGGCCACCGTCGTCGACGAGAGCGTCAACGGCGTGCGGATCGTCAAGGCGTTCGCGGCAGAGCAGCGCCAGCTGGAAACGCTCGCTCACGAGGCCGACCGGGTGCGCTGGGCCTACAGCCGGGAGGCGTGGGTGCGCTCCTGGTGGTCGCCAACCTTGGAAAACCTTCCCCGCCTTGGGCTCGCGCTGGTGCTCCTGCTCGGCGGACTGATGGCGATCGACGGGCGGGCCTCAATCGGTACCATAGTGGCCTTTAATTCTTATGTCTTGATGCTCCAGCCGCCCTTCCGGCTGCTCGGCATGCTCATCATGCTCGGGCAGCGGGCCAAGGCGTCGGCGCAGCGGATCTACGAGGTGCTCGACACGAAGTCCGACATCGTCGACGGCGCCATGACAAAAAAGCTGAACGGCGACATCGAGTTCGACGACGTGGAGTTCGTCTATCCACTCGGGACGGCCGCGCTCAAGGGGGCGAGCTTCACCGTGCCGCGCGGGCAGACGGTGGCCCTCGTCGGGCGCACGGCGTCGGGCAAGTCGACGATCGCGCGGCTGCTGCCCCGCTTCTACGACGTGACGGGCGGCGCGATCCGCGTCGATGGGCACGACGTGCGCTCCTATCGGCTGGCCGGCCTGCGCGAGCAGATCGGCGTCGTACCGGACGAGCCGTTCCTGTTCTCGATATCCATCCGCGACAATATCGCCTACGGTCGGCCCTCCGCCGAGCTCGAGGACATCAGGCGGGCCGCCGAGGCAGCTGGCGCGCACGAGTTCATCGAGGGGCTGCCCGACGGCTACGACACCGTCGTGGGCGAGCGCGGCTACACCCTGTCGGGTGGGCAGCGGCAGCGCCTCGCGATTGCCCGCGCGCTGCTGGTCAACCCGCCCATCCTGATCCTCGACGACGCCACGAGCGCCGTGGACGTGGCCGTCGAGCAGCGCATCCACGACGCCCTCAAGACCCTCCTGAGTGGACGGACGACCCTCATCGTAGCGCACCGGCTGTCCACGATCGCGCTCGCCGAACGGGTGCTACTCGTCGAAGACGGCCGCATCGTCGCCGACGGCACGCACGAAGACCTGCTCACCACCGAGCCCCGCTACGCCGCGGTCCTGGCCGAAATGGAGCCGGCGTCATGACCGAGGGCTTGCCCGAGGGCATCACGAGATCGGGATTCGCTCATGCCGAAGCGAGGCGAAGCCGAGTGAAACCGGAGCTTGCGGAGGTTTCGGCATGAGCATGTTTGGCGGAGGCTTCGGCAATATCGGCATGCAGGGCGCCGGTCCACGCGGCGGGCGCGGCCCGCATGTTGTCAAGGCGAATGAAGGATTGCCCTTCGCCGGTATCCCGCCAGAGCTCGCCGAAAGCGTCGAGCGCCTCGAACGGCTGGAGCCCGACCACGGCGACCCGCGCGTCACCTTCACGCACACCGCCGGCGAGACCCGGCGGATCGTGCGCTGGTGGTCGCCCGCCCTCGTGGTGCTCGTCATCGCCGAGACGCTGCTCCTGCAGTCAGGCCCGCTCCTGGTACAGGTCGGCATCGACCACGGGATCGCGCCCGGCGACCGGGCCGTCCTGCTCACCGCCGCGCTCGCGTTCGTCGCAAGCGTGTTCGCGGGCTGGCTCGTGTCGTCGGCGCGGATCCGGCAGAGCGGCCGGTTCGCCGCGCGCAGCATGCGTGACCTGCGCGTACGCGTCTTCGCTCAGCTGCAACGCCTGTCCATGGACTATTACACCGACGAGAAGGCGGGCGTGATCCTGACCCGCATGACGTCCGACATCGAGGCGCTGCAACAGCTTTTGCAGGAGGGTCTGGCCCAGTTCGCGGTGCAGGGCCTCACGATGATCATCGTGGCGGCGGTCCTGTTCAGTTACGACCCGTCGCTCGCGACGATCACGCTGCTGCTCGTGCTGCCGCCGCTGCTGGCGATCTCGCTGTGGTTCCGCAAACAGTCCGATGTGGGTTACGTGCGGCAGCGCGACACCATCGCCGCGATGTTCGGCGACCTTTCCGAGAGCCTTCAGGGGGTACGGGTCGTCACCGCGCATAACCGGCAGGAGCGCAACATCGCCAACCATCGCGGGTTCACCGGGCGGTACCGCGACGCCTCAGACTTCACCGGGCACATCGCGGCGATCTACGGACCTGGCACCTCGGTCATCGGCATGGCGGCGATGGGTGCGCTGCTGTTCATCGGCGGGCGGCGGGTGCTCGACGGCGACCTGTCGCTGGGCGTGCTCACCGCATTTGTCTTGTATCTCAACGCTTTCTTCGCCCCCGTGCAGCAGCTCGTCCAGCTCTACACCAATTATCAGCAGGGCCGGGCCGCCGTGGTCAAGCTGCGCGACCTGCTCTCACGGCGGCCCACGGTCCGGGAAGCGCCCGACGCCGCCGAGCTTCCACCCGTCATCGGGGCCGTTCGGTTTGTGGGCGTCTCGTTCGGGTACCGCGCCGGCCGTCCGGTGCTCAAGGACGTTGACCTGACCGTCGCGCCGGGCGAGTCCATCGCGCTGGTCGGGCCCACCGGCGCGGGCAAGTCGACCCTCGCCAAACTCGTGATCCGGCTGCATGACCCCGACACCGGACACATCCTGATCGACGGGCACGACCTGCGCGACGTGACACTGGGCAGCCTGCGCCGGCAGATCGGCGTGGTGCCGCAGGAGCCGTTCATGTTCGTCGGCACGCTGCGCGACAACATCGCGTTCGCCCGGCCCGACGCGACCGACGACGAGATCTGGGCGGCCGTCGACGCCGTGGGCCTGCGCGAGCTCGTCGAGCGCACGCCGCTCGGGCTCGACGCGCCCCTGCACGAACGAGGCCAGTCGGTGTCGAGTGGGCAGCGGCAGCTGCTCGCGCTGGCGCGCGCGTTTCTGGCCCAGCCGCGCGTCGTCGTGCTCGACGAGGCCACGTCCAACCTCGACCTTCAGTCGGAGTTGCAGGTCGAGCGCGCCCTGGACCGGCTGCTCGAAGGGCGCACGGCCCTGCTTATCGCGCACCGGCTGTCGACCGCGATGCGCGCCGATCGCATCGTGGTGGTCGACGGGGGCGGGATAGCCGAGTCCGGCTCGCACGCCGAACTCGTTGCCGCGCAAGGGCGATACGCCACGATGTTCGAAACCTGGTCCCGCCGGGGGTAGACAAGGCCGCCGTTCGCGCCCGCGACCGTCTCGCCCCGACGGCCGCCGGGTGGCCGTGGTCCGCGACGACAGCTCGGACCCGCCCTCGGTGGGTCCCGGCTGGCACGACGAGGCCCACGTGGTGCGGGCAGGCAGTTACGTGAGACCTTCTACGGCTGCGGTGAAACGGGACGCGGCCGTCGCGACAGCCGCGCGCAGCTCGGGCCCGCCGTGCACGCGGAAGGCGAAGGGCAACCGCGCCAACCATTCTTGGGCGTACATCGTGGGGTTGCTCGTGGTGCCGATCAGCACGCACCCGTTTCCCGACTTTTCGAGGCGTCCCATGGGCGGCCGGATCCACGGGGTCACCTCGGCCAGGGGAGCCTCGAACTCGACGTGCGTAGCGTACGGCCATCCGGCGCCGAGGTTTTCCTCCAGCGCGGCGACCGGGTCGAGGTCGTCCGGTGGCGCGAACTCATACGCGGTCTGCTCGACCGCGCGCACCCGGTCGACCCGGTAGGTGCGGATCGCGTTCGCGCGGTGCGAGTGGCACAGCAGATACCAACGGCCGTAACGGACCACGACCGCCCACGGATCGACCTCCGCCTGCCACTCGTTGCCCGAATCGCTGCAATACGTGATCAGCACCCTGCGCCGCACCGCGCTCGCGGCCACCAGTGCGCTGGTGACGGCGGGATCCGGGCGGGCCGAATGCCGGTCGAGCGCGGCCGACGCGTGCGCGCGCAGCGCAGCCGCCTGCCGCCCGATGCCGGCGGGCAGCGCCTGGATCACCTTGGTGAGCGCCGCACCGATGACGTCGTCGGTGCTGATCGCCTCGGGCTGGCCGTCGAGCACCGCCATGACCAGACCGAGCGCCTCGGCCTCGGTGAACACGACCGGGGGCAGCCGCGCCCCGCGCCCGAGCCGGTATCCGCCGTGGGGACCACGGGCCGACTCCACGGGGATGCCGGCCTCCCGCAGGATCTCGACGTACCGCCGCGCGGCCCGCTCGGTGACGCCGAGCCTCCTGCCGAGTTCGTCGGCGGTCATGCCAGGACGGGCGTGCAGGATTTCGAGGGCGCGCAGCGCCCGCGCGGTGGGGCTGAGATCCGTCGGCACTCTCAGAAGGCTACGTGCCCGCCGGACGAACCGTGCGTGGACAGGATCCGGCTTACCTGCCCGCATGGGGAATTTCGAACCGATCATCCTGTCAAACCGCTTCGGCGCAGGCCCTGAGCTGCGATGCGTAACGGTTTCACATCTGCGCGCGATTTCCCTTCTGACGAAGGGAGACATCTCCATGCGCAGACTCACCCCTATTGCGCTCAGCGTGTTGCTCGCGGGGGCCGTCGCGGCGGTCGCCGCACCGGCGGGAGCCACGGCGGCGCCGATTTCCACGACACTGTCGAACCAGTTGGCCGGCTTGACCGGTACCCTCCCGGTGTTCGTCCATGGCAGGGATATCACGGCGGCCAGAAACGCGGTGGCCGGCAGCGGCCTCACCTTGATTACGACCTGGGACAGGATCGGTGTCGCGGTGGCGCGCGGCACGGCCGGGCAAATCGCGGCGGTCCGGTCCCGGCCCGGAGTGACCTATGTGGAGGGTGACCAGGCGCTGCGGCTCTACCAGTCGACCTCCAACGTGGCCACGAACGGCGCGCGCGCCCGAGCCGATCTGGGCCTGGACGGTCGCAGCGTGTCGGCGGCGGTCATCGACACCGGCGTGGACGGCACCCACCCGTACTTCCGCAACGCGGACGGGTCGAGCGCCGTGAAGCTGAACCTGAAGAACATCTGCGGGCCGCTCACCGACGTCGGGCTCACGCTGCCGGTCCCGAACGACTCGTGCTTCCTCGACCTGACGGCGGTCAACGACACCGACACGCTGTCGGCGGGCGGGCACGGCACCCACGTGGCCGGGATCGTCGCCGGGCGCGATGTGCAACTGTCCGACGGCACGCGGTTGCACGGCGCCGCGCCGGGCGCGACCGTCATCAGCCTGTCGGTCGGCGCGGGGCTGTCCATCTTCGGCGCGGACAGCGCGCTGAACTGGGTGCTGGAGCACCACCGCAACCCGTGCGCGGGCTGCCCGCCGATCAAGGTGAGCAACAACTCGTACGGCCCGGCGGGCGGCGGCCCGTTCGACCCCAACTCCGCGACCGTCAAGCTGCAGCGGGCGCTCGCTGCCGAGGGCGTGCTCACGGTGTGGGCGGCGGGCAACGACGGCCCGGACAACAGCGCGACCAACCCGCCCGGTCAGGACCCGACGCCGGGTGTCATCATGGTCGCGTCGTACGACGACCAGGGCACGGGCACGCGCAACGGTCTGGTTTCGGACTTCTCCAGCCGCGGCGCGGCGGGAAATCAGTCCACATATCCGGATATTTCCGCCCCCGGCTCGGACATAACCTCGGCATGCAGGCTGTACCTTGTGGTGTGCTCGACCGGACTCGACCCGCGCAACGGGCCGGGCCCGCTCGACATCGGCACGTTCAACACCATCAGCGGCACGTCGATGGCCACCCCGCACGTGGTGGGCATCATCGCGCAGCTGTTCCAGGACAGTCCAAACGCGACACCCGCGCAGATCGAGCACGCCATCAAGTCGACGGCGTACAAGTTCGCCAACGGCGCGGCATATGAGCCCGTGGGCCCCTACACGACCTCGGTCGACAAGGGCACGGGCCTCATCGACGCCTACGCAGCCGCCCTGGCCCTGCCGTAGGTAAGCGTTCCGTGGGGAGCGGCCAGGCACCGCCGCCTCCCCACGGAACGCGGTGTTTCCCACCCGCCGGCCGGTATCTTCTATTGCATGATCGTGGTTGAGCTGGCCTTCACCCCGGACGACAGGCGTTTGGCCGCGCGGCCCGCGCACCGCGAACGGCTCGCGGCCCTGCACAAGCAGGGTCGGCTGCTCGCTGCCGGCCCGCTGGCCGACGACTCGGGCGCGCTGCTGGTCTTCACGACCGACGAGGAGACGCTGACCCGCATCATGGCCGAAGACCCGTACTACACCACCCCGGGCGTGACCGTCGTTTCGCAACGGTCGTGGAACCCGGTGGTCGGGCCATGACCGGCGGCGAGCTCGCGCGCGCCTGGGACGACGCGGCCGACGGCTACGAGCGGTACTTCGTGCCGCGCTTCGCGCCGTGGGTGGACGCGGCGGTGGGCGTGCTGACGCGCGCGCGGCTGCCGGAAGGGCCGATCCTGGTACCGTGCTGCGGCACGTTCCCCGAGCTGCCCGCGCTCGTCGGCGCCTATCCGGAGCGCGAAATCGTGGGCATCGACCTGTCCCCCGGCATGATCGCGCTGGCCCGCGAACGGGCCGCGCAGTGGCCCAACGTGCGAGCCGTCGTCGGCGACGCGGCAACACTCGACCCCCGATGGCACGGCGCGTGCGCGGGCGTGGTGTCCGTGTTCGGCCTCCAGCAGCTACCCGATCCCGCTGCGGCGCTTGACAATTGGGTGGGCGCGCTGCGGCCGGGCGGCCTGCTGTCGGTCATGTTCTGGCCGCCCGAGGTCGAGCAGGACGGGCCGTTCGCGTTGATGAGGAGGGTGCTCAACCGCCATCGCCCGCCCGGCGACGATTCGTGGGCGGACCGACTCGGCGACACCGAGCCGGTCTCGTTTCCCATGAGCCACGCCGACGCGGCCGCGGTCTGGCGGGCCATGGCTGAGAGCGGGCCGGCGCGGGCGTTCGCCAACGCGCGAGGCGAGGAGTTCATGCGCGCGGTCGAGCGGGAGTTCCTCGAACTCGCGCCGATCGGCCCGTGGCATCATCGCCCCACCGCGAGCCTCAAAGTGGTGCGGAAACCCCCGGCGATGAACGGGGTGATGAACGGGCCGGCGTAGCTTGGCCTCGTCAGCAGAAAGTCCACGAATTCCCATGCCGCAGTTCATGGGTGGCCAGTCAGATCGGGGGGTCTGGGGGGCCTGGCCACCCAACATCGCCGCGCGCAGATCGGGGCATCCGCGCACAATGTGCGGGTGTTCGGAATCCTCGGTCAACTCGCGGTCACGGTCAATGGCGAACTTGTTTCCGTCACGGGGTTGAAGAAGCAGCGCATGCTCTCCTGTCTGTTGTTGAGTCCCAACGCCGTCGTCTCGACCGACTCGGTGATCGAGGCGATCTGGGAGGACAACCCTCCCGACACCGCCGTGCGGCAGGTGCGCAACACCGCATCCGGGTTGCGCCAGCTCATCGGGGGCAGGCTGGAGACCGCGGGGACCGGCTACCGCCTGCGCGTCGAGCCCGACGAACTGGACGCGCTCCGGTTCGACCGGCTCGTCGCGGAGGCGGACGCCGCGTCCGACCGTGCCGAGCAGGTGAGCCTGCTGCGCCGGGCGCTCGCGCTGTGGCGCGGGCCTGCCCTGGAGGGGATAGACAGCCGGTCGATCCGGGCTGGTGCGAGGTACTGGGACAACAAGTATCTGGCCTGCTTGGAGAGATGTCTTGAGGCCGAGCTCGAGCTGGGCCGCCATGCCGAGATGGCGGCGGAGCTCACCACCCTGGTCGACCGGTTCCCCTTCCGCGAAGGGTTCTGGTATCAGCTGATGCTCGCGCTGTACCGCAGCGGCCAGCCCGACGCCGCGCTCGCCGCCTATCAGGACGCGCGCCGCCGGCTCGACGAGGAGCTGGGCATCGCCCCCGGCCCTCGCCTCGACGATCTGCAGCAGCAGATCCTGCGGCGCGATCGCAAGCTCGACCTGTCCGAGCAGGCGCCCGTGCCCATGCAGCTGCCCCCGCCCGCCGGCTACTTCACCGACCGGCGCGCCGAGGTCGCGCAGCTGCACGAGAGTCTCGGCCAGGTCGACGAGTCGCAGATCGCCCTGATCGCGGGGCAGGGCGGCATCGGCAAAACCGCCCTGGCCGTCCACATCGCACACCAGGTGAAGGACCGCTTCCCGGACGGGCAGATCTTCCTGGATCTGCGAGGGCACGATCCGCAGCGCGCGTTGACCGCCAGCGACGCGCTGCTGCACGTGCTGCGCAGCCTGAGCGTCACGGGCTCGGCGCTGCCGTCCGATCTGGACGGTCAGATCAACATGTACCGCAGTCTGACGACCGGCAAGCGCCTGCTGATCATCGGCGACAACGCGCACTCGGTCGAGCAGATCCTGCCTCTGGTCCCGTCGGACGTGTCCAGTTTCCTCATTCTCACCAGCCGCCACCGGTTGGGCCCGCTCACGCTCAGACACGCGGTCTGCCGGGTGACGCTCGACGTGCTCGACCGGGAGGACTCCCTCGACCTGATGCGCCGGGTCGTCGGCCCACGCCTGGACGCCGAGCCGGAGGCCGCGCGCGAGCTGGTGACCCACTGCGGGGGTCTGCCGCTGGCGGTGCGGCTGATCGCGGCGCGCCTGTCCAGCCGGACCCGCCTGCCACTGGCCACCATCGCCGAACAACTACGCGAGCAGGACACACGGATCGATATGGTTTCCCAGGATTCAGGGTCTTTCGGGCTGCGCAGCGTCTTCGACGCCAGCTATCACGCCCTCAGCGAGCCCGCGGCGCGGGCGTTCCGCCTCTTGGGGCTGCACCCGGGCCCGTCCTTCTGCATCCACCTGGCGGCGAGCCTGACCGGGACGAGCCCCGCGCACAGCGGCGAGATCCTCGACGAGATCGCCGAGGCGCATCTGCTCAACGAGGTGGCCGCGGGGCGGTACGCGTTTCACGATCTGGTGCGCATCTACGCGGCCGACCGGGCCAGGCCGATGTCCGATTTGGACAGTGCGCTGCACCGGCTCCGCCAGTGGTACCTGGGCCTGGCGGCACTGGCCAACCAGACCCTGACCCCGCAGCGCACCCGGGTGCAGGCCGCACCGCTGGACTTCGACCCGCCCGGCGGGCTGCTGGCGTTCCTGGACACCGAGCAACCCAACTTCGTCCCGTTCGTCCAGCATGCCGAGGCGCAGGGCGACGTGACGGCCGCGTGGCACTTCGGCTATCTGATGAATTCCTATTTCCTGTACCGGGGACACGCCGCGGAATCGATTCCAGTGCACCAGGTGGCGCTGCGCGCGGCACACGAGACGAGCAATCCGGTCGCGATCAGCGTGGCCAGCAAGAACCTCGGTGTCGCGTACCGCCGGGCACGCAACCCGCAGGCGGCCATCGGCCACTTCACCGTCGCGCTGGAGGCCGAGCAGCGGGTCGGCGACCAGCGGGCGGTCGGCTTCACGCTCAGCCAGCTGGGCATCGCCTACACCGATCTGGGGCGCTACATCGAGGCGCTGGCCACCTATCGCACGGCCATCGACGTGCTCACCCGGGCGGGTGACCGGCGCGGCCTCGGTGTCGCCTACAACAACCTGGGCGAGCTGCACCTCATCCTCGGCCACGACGCCGACGGTGACAAGTGCGTGCGCGAGGCGCTCGCCATCGCCCGCGAGCTCGGCGACCAGCGCGACGAGGCGATCGCCTTGACAGCGCTTGGCAACGTTCATATCAGGCGGTCCGAATACGACACAGCGATCACGACACTGCACACGGCATTGGAGCTACAACGCGCGATCGGGGAAAACTTCACCCAGGCCGAGACGCTCTGCGGCCTCGGAGCCGCATATCTCGGGCGGGGCGACACCGACGCGGGCCTGCGCCGGCTACGCGAGGCGGCGAGTCTGGCCAGGCGAACGGGCGACGAGCGGTGGCTCGCACATGCCCAGCAACTGATTGACGCAACACACGCGGATCCAAGGAGCGTTCATGACTATCCCTCAGCCTAACCTGGATACGAAAAACCAGCTGGACTTCGTCGTGCAGGTGCCACCGCCCAACGACAACACCGACGGCAGGGACTGCATCTGCGGCCACGCGAAGGCCGATCACGAGCCCTTGAGGCAGCCCGACAGCGGCGATGCCACGTGGCAGTGCCTGTACTGCGCCTGCACGCAGGCCTACCCGGCCAAGCCCGTGCCGTCGCACCCCTAGCGCGAAGACCGCACCATTTCCCAGGGGCGGACCGTCCGGGCGAGGTCCGCCCCTGGAATGTGCGCGGCGAGTTATACGGTCAGGCAGCTGTCGTGATCTTCCATAGATAGCCGTCCGGGTCGCTGAAGTAGCCGAAGTACCCACCCCACTCGGCGGCGGCAGCCGCCTTGACCACGGCGCCGCCGGCCGCCTCCGCGGCCCGCATGACCTCATCCACCGCATTCCTCGAATCGGTGATGTGGTGGAACGAGACGCCACGGAACCCGGATCCCTCCGCCGAGACACCGGCGTCCTGCGCCGCTGCCTCCCACTCATAAAGCGCCAGCATCGAGGAGCCCTCGCCGAGCCTGCACCTGACAAAACCGGGGAAGTCCTGGTCGACCTCACAACCGAGGCCTTCGACATAGAATCTCTTGGCACGGTCCACGTCCTTGACACCGAGCATGATGACGCTCGCCTTCGGTGGCACGGTTACCTCCTTGTCCTTCGGTGACATGCGGCCTCGTCACGCTATGCCAACCGGTGGACCCAACGCTTCTCGAATCCTGACCGTCCTCGACCGGGCATCATCCGCCTCGTTCAACGGCATCTAGGTGTTGTAGCCCCGGTGAGGTCGATTACCCGCGTCGTGATCCGGGAGTCCAAATAGGTCGGTCGCGTTGCGCCATGCGAGCCGCTGCGCGGTTTCGCCCGTGACACCGGCGCCGAGCACCGCGCCCATTGCGGAGGCGGGGTCGATGAGTGTGGCGTCGGTGCCGAACAGCAGCTGGCGATCGTCCACACCGGACACGATGCCCGCGAACCGGCCCGCGGGCGCGTGCGACCACGATGGTTCGAGATAAAGGCGGTCGCATGAGCGGGCCGCCTCGACCGCGTGGCGCCAGCCGTCGGCCGCCGCGTGGCCCGCGATCGCCCGCAGGCGCGGCAGATCGGCGCATGCCTGCGCGAGGTCCAGGACCGTCGTGCCCCAGGTGTGTACCAGAACAGGGCAATCCAGATCGGCCAGCATGGCGAGCGCGTCATGCGTCTGCGGTGAGGCGATGGGCGAACCGCTGTAGTCGGTGTGCAGTTTGGCGCCGACGAAGCGCGGCGTGGCCAGCAGCTCGCGCAGGTCCCGCTCGGCGTCGGCCAGGCTGCGTGGGTTCACCGACACGTAGCCGTACAGGCGGTCGGTCTGCTCCAGTGCCGCCGCGAGAGCCCGGTTTCCGGCGGGCGCGTCGTAGCAGATCGCCTCCGTGCCCGACACGATGGCCAGATCGATGCCGTATCGGTCCATCACCGCGAGGTTGGCCGACAGGTCGGCGACCTCCATGGTGAAAAACCATGGGCCCCAATGCCCGTGCACGTCGATGATCATGTTGCCAGTCCCAGCAGGCGGCGGGCGTTTCCACCCGCGACGGCGGCGATGTCTTGCGGGACGAGGCCGCTGCGCGCGAGCCGGAGCCGGGGCACCATCGGCTCGGCGTACGGGATGCGGGAGCCGAACACCAGCCGACCCGCACCTGCCTGCGCCGCAACGGTTTCCAGTGCGTCGGGCGAATTGAGCAGGCGGGTCGAGGTGTGAAACCCGGGCTCGTCGCGGGCCACGATGAGGAAGTCGCCCAGATGGTAGAAGTGCGTGTCGAGGAACACGACAACGGCGTCCAGCCCGCTGAACGGGCGCCAGAAGCGGCGCACATCGCCACCGGTGAGCACGGGCAGCCCGAGCGCGGTGGCGCGTTTGGCGATCGCGCGCACGGACGGGAAGTCGGGCTCGATGTGCTGCTCCTCGGGAAACAGGCGCACGGCCCGTACACCATGGGAAACAAGCCGATCCAGCTCGCGCTCCGCACCGATGGGATCGCGCAGATCCACGGCCCCGATCGGCAAGACGTCCGGACCGGCGGCGGCGAGCGCCTCGTCGTTTCCGCTTTGGACATCGAACAGCGCGGCGCGCAGGCTTGCCACGGCAGCCGTTGCCACACCGGCCGCATGCATCGCCGCCTGCATGGAGACGGGCGCACCGTCGCGATCGGGGTAGGCGCCGATGAGCACGTCGATGTCCAGCGTTATGGACAGGTCGGGAGCTTCAAACGGCATCGCGGGCCGCCGCCAGTATGCGCTCACGCTCCACGTCGGGCAGACCAGGGCCGTACGGGTCGTGCGAGTGCGTGTGCGGGATGCGCCCCTCGGCGGCGGCAACCCACAGCATGCGCTGGACATAACCCTCGACCGGCTCGCCGAACGCGACCGCGGCGAACCGGTCGAGCAGCGCCGAGTCGGCGACGAAGCGGGCGTAATCCTTGTCGGCGAAGGCACGCAGCACCCGCGCGGTGACCGGAACGGCGGCCGCGGCAAGCCCGACGAGCGCCGATTGCGCGCCCCACATCAGCGACGGGCCGAACATGCGATCCTCGCCCGTGATGGCGAGGCGATCGGCCGCGTTGGTCGCATCGATGACCGCCTGGCACGCCACTGCGTCGTGGAGCCGGGCCACCTTGAGCCCCGCGACGCCGGGATGCGCAAGCAGCTCGGGCAGGACCGCCTCGGAAAGCGGGCGGGTGTAGAGGTCGAACGCGAGCATCGGCAGGCCCGCCGCTTGCCACAGCGCATCGTGGAATTCGACCACGCCCATTGTGGGCGGGAAGACCAGCAGGCCGTCGGCGCCCAATTCCGCCGCACGCGAAGCCTCCGCGAGCTCGGCCACGCCCACGATGACAGGCACGCCGATGCCGACCGCGATGCGGATGACGCTGTCGCGGATCACGGGCGGCAGGTAGGGTCCGCGGCCGGTGTGCGCCAGCACGGCCAGCGCGTCCACGCCGTCGGCGACCAGGCCGCGTAGATATGCGTCGACGATCCCCTCGTCGAATTCGAGCGGTGTGGCGGCCGCGGCTATGAGCTTCCAGCGCAGGCGGTCGCGGAGGGCTGCCGCTGCGGGGTCCATCATCTAGCCCTCCTCAAAGCAGTGGCGATGGTGTCGACGTGCTCGTCGGTGTACCGCTCGTTCCAGTCGATCACGACGAGGGTATCCCGCACGAGCCGCTCCGCGACCGGGCAGGTACCGGGGCCGTACTCGGGCAGGCGATCGGCCGGGGGCACGGTGAGCGGAAAGCGGGAGGTGCCATAGATG
The DNA here is from genome assembly GCF_003426775.1 of Allorhizocola rhizosphaerae. Classification (GTDB taxonomy): domain Bacteria; phylum Actinomycetota; class Actinomycetes; order Mycobacteriales; family Micromonosporaceae; genus Allorhizocola; species Allorhizocola rhizosphaerae. Next base: position 14,709 of record NZ_QJUG01000187.1, read on the forward strand.
GGTGCGTCGACCAGAGCGGGAGCGCAATGCAACGGCTCTTGAAGGTATCCGGCGCGGGCAGGGATTCCGTCCGCCCGCAAGGACTCGGCGAACTCGCGATTGCCCCCGGCCTCGAGCACGAGCGGGAACAGCCACCAGGCGTGTGAGTCGGGATTGTCGGGGGCCCGCAGTCCGGGCAGTCCCGCGATCGCGTCGAGGAGACGTGTGGCGGTCCGGCGCCGCGCGGCGAGCACGCCGGGCAGCTTGGCCAGCTGGGCTCGCGCCACCGCGCCGGACAGCTCGGTCATGCGATAGTTGAGCCCGAGGCTCAGGTGGCTGCGGCCAACGTCGCGCGGCCAGCCCTTGTCGGCGAACAACCGCATGCGGCGGGCCAGCTCCGGATCGTCGGTGATGGTCAGCCCGCCATCGCCGCACGTGATGTGCTTCCACTGTTGGAGGCTGAAACAACCGATCGATCCTGTGGTACCGGCCAGGCGCCCGTCGGCACAGCGGGTCAGCCATGCCTGAGCACAGTCCTCGATGAGCATGAGCCCGTGCCGGTCGGCCAGCTCGCGCAGCTGTGCCACCGGAGCCGGCGCGCCGAAGAGGTGCACGGCGAGGATGGCCCGGGTGCGCGGCCCGATCGCCTTGGCCACGGCGTCCGGGTCCAGGTTGCCGGTGTGCGGGTCGACGTCGGCGAACACCGGCACCGCGTTCTGCGCGAGAATCGGGGCAACCGTGCCGAAGTCGCTGATCGGGGTCGTGATGATCTCGTCGCCCGGGTCGGGTGCGGCCGCGGCGACGGCCAGGTGCAGCGCCGCCGTGCCCGAGCTCGCGGCCACGGCGTGGGAGACTCCATGCAGCGTGGCCATCTCCGCTTCGAGCGCGCGGACCTCGGTGCCCCACACTGAGCTGAGCATGCCGGAGCGAAGCACGCGGGTGGCGGCGGCGATCTCCTCATCGCCGAGCGTGCGCCCGCCCGAGTCGGCCATGCTAGGAAACATTGCGCACCTCCTGCGGAACCGGGATACCGGACCTGACCGTAATCTGGTACACATTGGCATAAGCGAGGGCTTGCCCGAGCGAATCGATGGGCATGCCCCGCGGAGCGAAGCGGAGGGAGGCCATCGTAAAGGAGGATCGGTGACCATCGAGATCGGAGTGGTCGGCCCGCACGACCTGGTGGACGACGTCGCGGCCGTGTGCGAGGAGCAGCCGGGCGTGACCGCGCGGCGGCTCGACTACGACCACGAGTCGCAGGCGCCCGGTCTCGTCGCCGCGCACGACGCCCACGTGGGCGCGTGGCTGTTCACCGGCATCGTGCCCTACACGCTGGCGCAGGAGGCGATGACCCGCCCGGCGACCTTCGTCGACTACACGGGCGCCACCCTGCTGCAGGGCACCGTGCGGCTGTTGCGCGACGGGCACGACCCGAGCCGGATCTCGGTCGACACGCTGCCCAGCGCCGACGTGACCGCGACGCTCGCCGAGGCGGATGTCCCGGTCGAGCGGATCAGGGTCCTGCCCTACCGCGCGGGCCTGACGTCGGACGACTTCGTGGCGTTCCATCGCAAGTGCGCCCGGGGCGGCAGCGCCGCGGCGGTCACGTGCCTGCGTTCGGTCTATGAAGCCCTGCGTGGGGAAATGCCCGTGCTGCGGCTGGCGCCCTCCACCCATTCGGTACGCATCGCGCTGCGCCAGCTGCTGCTCAGCGCCGACAATCAGGCCCAGGAGGACGCGCAGATCGCGCTCGGCCTGATCGAGGTGTCGGGCGACGACGAGGGCCTGCTGAAGGAGGCCGCCGCGCTGGGCGGGAGCCTGGCCCGGTTCACCGGGGGCACGCACTTGCTGGTGACCACGCGCGGCCCGCTCGGCGACGCGACCGCCGGCTTCACCGCGCTGCCCATGCTGCGGCGGCTGGCCGACCGGCACGAGACGGTGCGCGTGGGGCTGGGCCTCGGGCGCAGCGCGGCCGAGGCGGAAAGCCTTGCCCGGCGGGCGCTTTCGCGGGCACGGCG
>NZ_QJUG01000188.1 GCF_003426775.1 Allorhizocola rhizosphaerae
GCGTTGCGCACCAAGCCTTCCCGGACGGCGATCGCGTGGGCTTTACGCCAGCCCCACCGCGGATGCCGCTGAGAGATCTCCCGTAGCCTGGCGCGTAGCACCTGCTCGGCGTCAGGCGCTGGGCGTGGTGGGCGTCGCTGCGCCGAGCGGTGCTGCCCGACCACTCGACAGGCGCGGCGTTCGGATACCCGGAACCGTTGCTGCAAAACGACAACCGCTCTGCGACGCCGGTCCGGGCTCACCAATTTCCCTTCCCCAACTCCTTAAGCATGTCGATGTCGAGCAGCTGATCAGCGACAATCTTCTTGAGCCGGGCGTTCTCGCGCTCCAACTCCTTGAGCCGCTTGGCATCATCGGCCTTCATTCCGCCGTACTGCGCCACCCACCGATGCCACGTCGGCTCGGAGATCTCCAACTGCTTGCACACCTCAGCCAGACCCATGCCCTGACCGATCAGCTTCTCGCCCTCCCGCAGCTTACGGATGACCTGCTCAGGCGTGTGCCGACGTCGTGTTCCCATTCGTGATCAGTCCTCCCCGCCCCATTCTGGAGCATCGGACTCTCACAAACCATGGACCTGATCATGGGGATCCAGTCAGTACGGTTCTTCCGAGTCGTACCCGACGACGGCGCGACTCGAAGGAGTCGCGCCGCTGTCGGGTGCCGCTGAATCAGCCTGCTTCCGTATCCCTAGATAACGGGATCGCTCGTTAGCGTGGGACCCGATTGCGTTTTCGTTCGTGTTGCTTGGACCCGTAAGTCCCTACGAACGCCGTTCACCCAGTGCGCGGCGTTTGCGTGTGTAAGGCTGTCGCCATTGGCGTTCGGCGCGCTGTGTTAGGCGGCGTTGTTCTCCGCGGTGGCTGCCCGATGTGGGTCGGCGGCTTGCTGGAGCTTGGCAGGTTGAAGGTAACCCGGACTCGGTTGCTCCTACCGTTGTTGTCGATGTGCAGCGAGCTGGCCACTGGAAACCGTCGCTGGTAACGCCACAATTGCCTCGCCGAACATGGAAATGGAGATCGTGGTGACCGAGCGTCCGCTGCTGTTCCTGGACGTGGACGGGACGCTCCTGCCGTTCGTTGCGGCCGCGCGGCAGGTGGACGATGAAGCCAACCCGTTGCTGGCCGGGCTGGACCTCGAACATGGCCGCCTCCTTGCCGCGTTGCCGTGCGAGCTGGTTTGGGCCACGACCTGGATGGCCGAAGCGAACGGGGTCCTCGCCCCGCGGCTCGGACTACCTCAGCTGCATGTCGTCGACTGGCCAGACGAAGATGACGATGACGGTCGGCTGCACTGGAAGACACGGCACCTCGTCGAGTGGGCCGCGGGACGTCGGTTCGTCTGGGTTGACGACGAGATCACGGACATCGACCGGACCTGGGTGGCGGCACACCACAGTGCTCCCGCGCTCCTGCACCGCGTGGACCCACGTCGTGGCCTCACTAAAACGGACTACAATGCCATCGCGGAATGGCTGCTAAAGGACGGTTCTACGGCGTAACCCCTATAGAGTGACCAAATGGACATCGCCTGCGGCTCGACGTAGGCTATGCGCAGAGACGAAGAGAGGGGAAGGCAGAAACCAGAAGTCCATAGAGGCTAAGAAGGCGGCGTTCCACAAACTGCCTCCACCGCATAGGTGTCGAGAGTGGAACACCGCCAACGATCAGCCGCTAGACCAACGGGATCGACGCCGACAACGTAGGACCCGGTTGGGTTTTGGTTTGTGTTGCTCGGACACGCAAAGTCCCGCGAGGCATCAGCGTTCGGCGATGCCTCGCTTCTGTTTCTGCTGCTGGCTGCGCTGCCGTGGGATCCTGGCCTCCTGATTCTGAGTGTTGGCCGGAGGGCTGACGATGATCAGCTTCTCGTGATCGGCCTCGAGCGAGACGCTAGTCGCGCGGCATTCGATCACGATGTTCTGGGTGTGCAGGAACGTGATCAGGTCGGCCGCGACTCGGCGGTCCTGCAGCTTCGCGACCTCTTGACGGATCCCGGCGTCCGGGCTCGTGATGCTCCCCATCTGGGCAAAGATTCGGCCGAGGATGACGTCCTCGCGCAGGTAGAGGTTCCGGCCTGGCGCATCGCGGCGGTGTGAGCGCTGGTGTGACCGTGGCGGCAGCGGTAGGCCGGGTTGCCGTGGCTCAGGTGCGATTGCATGCTGCGCCCGCAGATCCCGCACCGCAGCAGCCCGACCAGCAGGTAGGTCCGGTTGCGGCCATCCGCTGGCCGGTTCTGCGCGCTGACGATCTGTGCGGCGACGAAGTCGGCCTCCGTCACGATGCACTCGTGGGCCGGCTTGTCCGAGATCACCCACCCATCCGAGGGAGTCAGTTTCCGTACTCCCGCGATGCCGGGGACGATGTCGTCGGTGGACTGGCGGTTGGTCTGTTGCCGGTTCCACACCTGGCGGCCGGTGTAGCGCGGGTTGGCCAGGATCTGGGCGACAGTGCGCAGGTGCCACGCGGTTCCCGGTCGGTGGCGGTTGCGCTCGCGGTCGACCGCCGACGGGCACGGCACGCCCATCTCGTTGAGCATTCTGGCGATCCCGGCGATGCTGCGGCCGTCGAGCCGCCGGGCGAAGATCCACTTCACCCATGGCGCGGTGGCCGGGTCGGGCTCCAGGCGGTGCAGCCGCCGACCATACGCCGCATCCGCTCGGTTGGGGTGTGGTCCGGCGTCGGCAACGCGATATCCGTACGGTGGCCGGCCGCCGAGGTGGCGGCCCTGCTCGCGGGCCTGTGCCTGCATTGCCGCGGTGGTGCGGAACCGGGCTCGTTGCACCTCTTGCCTGGACTGGGCGCCCAGCATGAGAAGCAGCGCCTGATGCGTCGGGCTGGCCAGGTCGACCGGCCCGTCGACCTCCGGCAGCCACAGCTGCACGCCGTGTTCGCGCAGCAGCGGCGCGAGACGGAAGGCTTGAGTGCCGTAGAACGCCCGCGCGTACTCGCCGACGACGATCGCGTCGAAGCCGCGATCCGGGTCGGTGATCGCAGCGAGGAGCCGGGCGGCTTCCGGCCGGTCGCTCCAGGCGATCTCGCGGGAGTAGCCGATGTCGAAGAACTCGGCCGTGATCCGGCCCCGTCCTGCGACACACTCGGCGGCGGAGTCGAACTGCCAGCGTCGCGACGTCACCGGATCCTGATAATCCTCCGTGGATACGCGGCCGTAGAACGCGAACCGCAATCCGACCTCGAACACGCGGCCGTAGAGGCGGACCCGCTGCGTCTTCGTGGCCGCCCATGAGCCGAGCACGTCGACGTCAGAGTGGTCGAGCACCGTGTTCATCGCCGTCACCTCCACCTTGGTCGCTGCCTCATGGACGAAGACAGCGAGGTCGGCCGCGCATGACGTGGATGGCTCGGATGTCACCTGAGCGGGCTGCCAGTCCTGCTGTGGATGGAAGGCATCACGCGGCCGGTGACCGCTCTGGCGGTTCGTGGTCCGAGGCCGCCGCTGGCTACAGGGCTATCGGCGTGCAGGACCAGGCGTGATCGATGATCTCCTCGGCGGTCCGGGAGCGGCCGGAGGGCCAGTAGATCATGTCGGTGATATGCAGGCATCCTGTTCGGCGCGCAAGGCCGTCCAGCAGCCAGGAGGCCGTTCGTTCGTCGCCGCCACCGGAGGCCACCAGCGTGCGCACCACCTCGATTGCGGCCTGTTTGGTGAGCGGGTCAGGCAGCCGCCCCGACGTCACATAGTCGAGATAGTCCTCGGCAGCGACGCCGAAGTTCGCCCACCGTTCCCGGGCGGCGTCAGTGAGCTGTTCGGCGAGGTGGATGGCTTCGGCAGCGTCGTCGACCTCGGCGAGGACGTCGCCATCGTTCTCGGCATCCGGATCCAGCGGCGGAAACTCCAGCAGGTCCCGGAGGTGTTCACCGCCGACGTCCCAGCTGAGGTAGAGCACGATCGCATAGTGGCCGTTGCGGCGAGGCTCGATGGCAACCCAGCGGATGCCTCGACGGTCGCCGTGGAAAGCCGGGCCGAGGAACTGCTCGATCGACGCCGACCGGCGCAGGGCGCCGACCGCGAAGGACTCGCTGAGGTATCGCATCTGGGGAGGCTAACGCGGCTGCGGGCGGGGGTGGTCGCGAACCGGCTTTGGCGGTGCCGCCCGAGGCGGTGATGGTCTGCCGCACCGGATGTGGAGCACCGTACGATGCCGTGGTGGCGCGATTCCAGCACGTGAAGGAGACGTTCTGGAGCGACTCCACCGTCGGTGTTCAGCCGTCACTGACCGACCAGATGGTCGTTGACGCGGAGGGCATTCTCGGAGTACGTCTGCCGTCCGCGCTGCTTGAGCTGCTGCGGATGCAGAACGGCGGGTGCGTGGCGGATGCATGGAACTCATTCCCGACCACGCAGCAGACGTCATGGAGTGACAGCCATGTGCCGTTCGACACCCTGGTGGGGATCGGCACGGCTGAGGGCACCCTTTCGCTGCTCGACACGCCGTACCTCGTGCAAGAGTGGGGCCTGCCGTCACCGCTGGTGCTGCTGACCGGTGACGGGCATTGGTGGATCGCACTGGACTACCGCGGATGCGGGCCGGACGGCGAGCCGTCGGTCACCTGGTTCGACACCGAACTCGACCAGGAACAGCACCTGGCGGCCGACTTCCGAACGTTCGTCGAGGGCCTGACCCGCGAACCGGACGAGGGCGCGGCACAATGAGACATCGGGTTGATCTCGCTAAACCTCGACGGCTATGGTGCGGTCGAGGGCGCGCCTTGCGCGTGGCCGCGTCCGCCTTACTGGATTATGTGGTCTCGGGTTAAGGTTCTCCTGCGAGCGCGAAGACGCCGCTGAGCTTGGCAACAAGCCGCTGTACCTCCAGGATGAGGTCGAGGACGGGCGTTGCCCGGGTGCCGACCGCAAGTTCGAGTTCGCATTTCGCGCGCAGCACCGGCCACAGAATCTGCGCCAGCCCAGTCTTGTCGTCACCGAGGCGGATTTTCCCCATCGCGACCTTGATGTCCTGGTGCGCTTCACGGGCCGCCTGAAGCTCGGCGCGCACGCGCAGTTCCCAATCCGGTTCTTCCACCGCACGGTTGTGACGCTGGTGGGCCAGTAGCGTCAGTGCTGGCACGAGTTCGTCGTCGGTGAAGTTGGCGAGCTCGTAGCTGTGATCACCCCAGACGCGCACCTGCACAAGCGCATTCAGTTCCTCCTGGCTGATGGTGGCGTCCTGGTACTCCACCTCCTCGCGGATCGCGACTTGCAGCTTGCGGCGGACCTCGTCGCGGCTCTCCTGGGTGGTGAACTCATGCTCAGGGTCCATGGCGATCACTAGGGAGGTGAGTGATGCGTCAAGAAACCAGCCCTGCTTGACGCCGAGCGGGCGGCCAACTCTGGGTGTGACGCCGTAGCGGGCGATCAGGTGTGCGTTGATCTTCTTAGAGCCCTTGGTCCGCTGCACTCGTACGTCCTGCGGCTTGCCCAAACCAAACTCGGCCAGCAGTTTTGGCACATGTTCCAGCTCGGTCTCGCCCTCTACCAGCAGGATCACTTTCGGATGAGGCGACAATCCCAGCTCGGCAAGAGCTCGGTCCAGGGTTTGCGCCTCGGCGTACCGAGGCGTCAGCCGGTCGTGCTGCGCGCTGTGCCAGTTCGAGCCGGTCAGATCCGGCAGCGGTTCAAGCACGCCTGTGGCGACCAGATCCTCGTGCGCCCGGAGCAAAATCTCCGCAGCGATGCGCTGCCAGATCGCGTGCAACGGTTCACCGCCTAGCTGCGACCAGCCGCGGTAGCCCGCGTGACGGATCAACGGCAACCATTTGGCCAAGGGCTCGTTGTGCGCGTGAAGCAGTAGCGTGTCGGCTTCACCGGCCAGGAGTGTGGCGTCGAACCCTGCCGCCTGCACCAACTGCTGGACGTCGATGGACGCGCGGTAGCGGTGTAGCTCCTCCCGCTCGTCCAGGTCGGGAAGGTTCATCTGGCCGAGAATCCCCGGCAGATAACGCGTTGCGAGGGCAGCTAGTACGCAAGTCAGCTGGCGACGCCGTTGCTGTCGTTCCGGATGCGGCGCCTTTGCCCACCCCGCTTTGATGAACTCATATTCGTTGAGCTCATGTGCCAGGTCGAGCAGCTGCCACGGCGAGTAGATGTAACCGTTCCACCAGAAGTGGCCCTCTTCAAGGTCGAGATCAGCCGGCCGCTTGAAAGGCCACCGATCGTCGTAGCCATCCTCCGCCGGTATTCGCAGGCGGCCCTCGCGGGCGGCGGCGAAGGTGCGGCCCCTCGGGTTGGTCGCTGCGGCATAGAGCCCTGCGCCATCTATCCGCCGTGCCTCATCAATCTCGTCTACAACCAGGTACAGCGGATTCAGCAGACCCACTTCGTGTAGTTGCGCCAGCTGCTCCAGCGACACGGTGATGCCGCGTTCCTTGGCCTGCTTGATGAAATCCTCGGTGCTCAGCAGCCCGTCTTGGGAGAACACGTAAGGCAACCTCAGCAGCGACCACTCATCACCGGCGGGCAACCGCGCGGGACCATTGACGATATCGACGACCACGAAGCAAAGACCGTACCACTGTCGATATAGGTCCGCACCTGCTTAATCTCATCCGCACCCACAGTCCCGGAGCCGCCTGCTCCGGGACGGGTCGGTGGCGCTCCGAGCGCTTTCTTCTGCCGCGTGTCGGCGTCGACTTCAGCTCGGGCCTCATCTTGGCGTTCAGTCAAGTGGGGCTCGGTAGAGCACCTCGACATACATGATCTTTTCGTGGACGACGTCCAAGACCAGGTAGCCCGGCCAGGGCGCGTCGAGGGGGATGCATCGATGGCCTTGTCCGTACGCGCCATCTGGTGGTGGCGCGGTGCGGAAGCTCTGGCAGAAGTTGTCCTGGCAGGAGCACATGTCGACGACGCTCAAATCTTCCAGAGTCGCCGCCAGTGCCAGCTCGCCGGCCGCGTGGAGTGCGCTCTCGATCTGGGCGGCCAGGACAGGCCAGCGTGCACGTACCCGCTCAGCGGTCATGACGAAACCGTGCTGACCGGCCGGGGTGCGGCGACGTCGAGCGGCAGGACGTCGTTGACTACCATCTCCGACATCTTCAGCAGCCGACGGAAGTATTGGAAGGCACCGTCGTAGCCGCTGGGGTAGCCGAGGAGGCGGAGCGCCTCGTGCAAGCCGGTCAGGCAGCGTAGAAGCGCGTGGGCTGACGGCGGATCCAGCTGGCCGTTGCGCAGGTACGTCGAAATGTGGCCAGCCACGGTGGCATCCAGCAGGACGAGGTCGCCCTTTTGCGCTGGTGGTACGGGCGGGAAGGGGGCGGTGCGGTGTTCGGTCCAGGCGTTCTCGACGGTGTGAAGCGTCACCGCATGTCCGTCTGGTCCCGGCCAGCGCCACCGGTACAGGTATCGCCGCTCCTCTTGGGTGGGCGTTCGTCGGTGCTCATTCTTTTCCGCACGGCGCCGGCTGGCGAAAGCGCTCATCTCGGCGAGCCACACGTCGCGGCTGAGTTCCACCCGGTCCAGTGCCGCCATCAACGCCGCATCGTCGCGCCTGAGGTCGCCTGTGATGCTCAGCCAGGACCAGGTCGCGGTGAACCCGACAGGGCAGTACATGCTCACCGCGCACCTGAGCGCGGTGTACCGCTCGCCGTAGGGACGGGCCGTGTCGCGGACACGGCGGGCGTAGGTTCCGAAGCTCACGGGGCCGATTATCGGGGTGGCAGGACGCCCAGATCACACGTTTTCGCCGTCGATGCGAACAATCGCGAGCCGCCGCACGCGAAACCGGATCGAGCCATGACGAGGAGCGAGGTAGAGTCCCGCCTCGTGACAGCGACGGTTGACCAGGTCGAAGACAACAGCGAGCGGCTCGGTCGTGAGGCCATGCGTCGTCTGCGACTGCGGTCCGTGTGCGCGATCGACCCAGGTCTGACCGATGCGGAGTTCGACGAGATCGAACAGGAGTTCGGGTTCCGGTTCGCCGACGACCACAGATCCTTCCTGGCCGCCGGGCTTCCGGTGAACACCCGGCCCGAGCCGCGAGAGCCCGGAGTCTTCTACGCGCATGCTGAGCCTTGGCCGGACTGGCGTCGCGCCGACCGCGACCAGCTGCGCGCGGCGCTGAACTGGCCCATCGAGGGTGTCCTGTTCGATGTCGAGCACAACAGGTTCTGGTATGAAAGCTGGGGCTCCCGCCCTCAGGACATGGTCGAGGCCGTGGTGACCGCGACGCGAATGCTCGTGCAGGTGTCGCCGATGGTGCCGGTCTACGGGCACCGCTACCTGCCCGCAGGGCGGGGCCTGTCCGGTCACCCTGCGCTGTCGATGTGGCAGACCGACATCATCTACTACGGCTTGAACCTGGCCGATTACATCGATCGTGAGTTCGGCCGCCGGGGTCTCGGCGAGGGGTCGTGGCAGCCGCAGGCGACTGTCGAATTCTGGCGAGACCTGGTCTGAGCCGCATGCCTGTATACCGAAGTCACCTCCACGAGGATCAGCCGTCCGATCCCCGCCCGGCATCCTTCACACCATGACTGTGTTTTTCTGCGGCACCTGCGGAGCGGTGGTAACCGGCGACGTGAGCGAGATTCCGTTCCCGGATGAGCCCGCCGTCCACGACGACCGCACCCCGGCACCATCCCGGATGACGCCGGGTGCCTTCGCCCCTGACCCCGACCGATTCGGGCCGCCTTTCGAGCCGACCGCCACCAATCCGAAGCTACTGGTGTCGGCCGGCCCTGCCTTGACGATCCTCGTCCACCCCGACGATGTGCGCGGGCTGCGCCTGCATCCTGACCGGCGGCGGTTGAACGGCTGCTGCCGTCCGGATGGATGTGGCGGCCCTAATCTGGTCTGTGCGGGCTGCGAGGCCGAGGTCGCCACGGAGCAATCCGACTGCTGGGTCAGCTGGCATGACATCCGCCTCGATCCGACTGCGGTCACCGAGCACCTCCCGAACTCGGAACAGCTGTGAGCACGGGCCAGCGCGTTATCGCGTTCACTGTCCGATGGCTTGCCGACCGGCGCGTGCACGACATCGTGCCCACCATCGACGACCAGCCGTTACTCGACCTGATCGACCAGTTCGAGCTCGACGCTGGCATGCATCCCGCAGGCGGTGCCTACGGCGGTCTGATCCCCGCCTTCTACCGGTACGGCCCGCTCGACGAACACTTCCTGGGCAAGGAGAACCCGGGACTTGGGCCGAAAACAGCGGTGCTCGCCTGCGAATGCGGCGAAGTTGGCTGCTGGCCGCTCATGACCCGGATCACGCCGACCGGGAACCTTGTGGTATGGAACGACTTCGCACAGCCCCATCGCCCGACCCGCGACTACACGACGTTCGGACCGTTCCTGTTCGACCGCGACCAGTACGACTCGGCGCTCGCGGCGCTCGCCGAGGACATCGCCACTACCGAGGAGTAGGTCGATCACTCGAGGTAGGCGCCGGCAGCATCGAGGCAATGACCATGCGGTCCTCCGCCGTTCCTCGACCTCAATGAAACGTCCTGCCTTTCCGCGCCAGACTTCGGCATGGTTGCCGATGACCTGCGAGCACATCTTGTTCGAGGTGGGAACCACGGAGATGTGCGGCTACCCTGGCCCGGTGAATCGCGCCCTGCTCGATCGAGCGCTCACCGGCGCCGCTCAGGTTCGGCCGTTGCCCGACGATGTCGCCGCCCTGCTACGCGAGGTGTCCGCACCGCCGAGGCTGGCGGCGCACCTACGTGCGGTGCATGACGTGGCGTGGCAGCTCGTTGCGGCGATCGCCAACCTATGTCCAGCGCTGAGGTTCGACAGGGAGGAGGTGCTGTTCGGCGCGGCGACACATGACATCGGCAAGACGATCCATCCCAACGAGCTGTCCCAGCCCGGCACCCGTCACGAGCAGGCAGGTTACGCGCTGCTCGTCGAGTCGGGCGTCGAACACCGGCTGGCTCGCTTCGCCGCCAACCACGGAACCTGGACCGCACCCGGCATCAGCACCGAGGACCTCCTCGTCAGCCTCGCCGACAAGATATGGAAGGCCAAGCGGATCCCGGACCTCGAAGATCGCCTCATCCAGCGAATCTGCGACATGACTGGGGAGAAGCACTGGGAGGTCTTCATGAACCTCGATGACCTCCTCGATCGGCTTGCGCAAGGCGCCGACGCGCGACTGGAATTCCAGAACCAGTACCCGGTCGCCGCCAACGGCTGACGGGTGTTTGAGCCACCCGTCAGCGAACCGGGGCGCGGGCTCGGGGTGGCTGGTGGCAGGATGCGGCGGTGGATCTTCTTCCGTGCGGGCATGCCGCGTATGCCGGGTCGAGCCGCATGTGCACCCATCTGATCGGTACTGAGGACGACGAGCACGTCCGCCTGCTCACCGGGCACGGGTTGGACAGCGACCTGTGCTGCCGGGCATGCGATCAAGCCGCCCAGAATGGCGAGCGGATCGACCTGGTGGTCGCCTGCGAGGGATGCGTCGCCCGAGTCACGGACGCGGACTGGAGCATCGTCGGCTGGCGGGGCACGCCAGGGATCGTCGAACGGCCCGAGCCGCTCGACGCCACGATCGTCGAAACGTCGCTGCCCGTGCCGGTCATCGACATTGCCCCGATCGCCGTAGACCATGACTCCGTATGGCTGCTGCTGGCCGAGGACGGACGGATCGGGCGCTTCCACGCTGAACTTGGAACGTGGGCGGTCCTGGCTCGCAGCACCGTGCCGGACGAGCCTGACCGCGAGCCGTGGATGGGTCACCGGTTGCGGCGGCGACTGCACGCCAGCGCCGACGGGCGGTACGCCGCCGTGGTCAACGACTTCGGTCATTACGGCCAGGTGCTCGACCTTGTCACCGGGAGCGTGACCCTGACCCTCGACGGCGGCGGCTACCACGCCGACACCGTGCCGTTCTCGGTCGCGTTCGTCGAGCACGGCGGACAGACGATGGTGATCCATCGGACCGAGTGGAATCGGCTCGACGTTTCCGACGCCGCCACCGGGCGAATGACAACGCCGAGGCAGCCGACGGCGTACGGCAAGGGTGAGCCTCGGCCCGAGCACTACCTGGACTACTTCCACGGCAGGCTCTACGTATCACCGGGTGGACGCAGGATCGCCGACGACGGATGGGTATGGAGCCCGGTGGGAATACCGACAGTCTGGGACCTGTCCGCCTGGCTGGACGACAACGTGTGGGAATCCGAAGACGGTCCCAGCCGACACCGGCTATGCCAACGCGCCTACCACTGGAACCAGCCCATGTGCTGGCTCGACGACGAACGGGTAGTCGTCAGCGGGATCGGCGGGGACGACGAAGCCATGCTCGCCGGAGTACGCATCTTCAACGCCACCACCGGTACCGAACTGACCTCGTTCGCTGGCCCGACCGGAGAGCTGTTCGCGGACGCAGCCCGCCTTTACACCGCCGCCTCGGCAGGGCTGGAGGTGTGGGATCCCGTAACCGGCCATCGTACGGGCACTATCCCAGACTTCGTCCCGACTCACCACCATGTCGGCGCGGGAGAACTCGCCACTGTCGACCGCGGCGTGCTGCGGCGTTGGCGGATGCGTTGATGATGACCGAACATGGGATCGGTACGCGCCCGCTGCTGTTCCTCGACGTGGACGGGACTCTCCTGCCGTTCGCTGGGGACGCCCGGCAGACGGACGATGAGGCGAACCCGTTGCTGGCCGGGCTCGACCCCGAACACGGTCGCCGCCTGGCCGCGCTGCCGTGCGACCTGGTCTGGGCCACGACCTGGATGGCCGAAGCGAACGAGGTGCTCGCTCCACGGCTCGGCCTGCCGCAGTTGCCCATCGTCGACTGGCCAGACGACGATGACGACACCGGTCGGCTGCACTGGAAGACACGTCACCTCGTCGAGTGGGCCGCAGGTCGCTCGTTCGTCTGGGTCGACGACGAGATCACCGAGGTCGACCGGATCTGGGTGGCGGCACACCACCGTGCTCCTGCGCTCCTGCACCGCGTGGACCCCCGCCATGGCCTCGCCGACGCGGACTATTCCGCCATTGCAGAATGGCTGCTGAAGGACGGTTCTACGGCGTAATTCCTATAGAGTGACCAAATGGACATCGCCTGCGGCTCGACGTAGGCTATGCGCAGAGAAGAAGAGAAGGGAAAGAGGAATCAGAACTCCATAGAGGCTGAGAAGGCGGCGCTCCACGAACTGCCTCCACCACATAGGTGTCGAGAGTGGAACACCGCCAACGATCAGCCGCTAGACCAACGGGATCGACGCCGACAGCGTCGGACCCGGTTGGGTTTTGGTTTGTGTTGCCCCGGACACACACCAAACTCCAACACCGAGGTCAAACGCGTTCGTCGAGTCTCGTTGGGGTTCGCCACGGTAGCGACTTGAACCCCAACGCTGATCCACTCGCTGCTTGTGTCTCCACGAGGTCGAACGACGAAGCGCTGGCGGCTCTGCGGATCTCGGGTGTCCGAGTCGGCATGGGCGCCACGCGCCACGCTGTCGAGCCGCCGGAGGCTAGGCCGGTGGGCCAACACCGAGAATGCGGTTGCAGGTACGGTGATCGGCCGCAGGGAGTGGGCAGGGCCAACAGGAGGTCGTCACAGTGGGGCGCCAGGGGGAGGACCCGCTCGTCACCTACCGTACGATCATATTGCGTTGCGCCGACCGGCCGGGCCATCGGCTCCGTGATGCGCTCAGTCCAGGATCGCTGCAGCTCCGAGCGTAGGCCGCCGTCTATTCGCTGTCCGCAGCCGCCGCCATGGGTTTGAGTGGCAGGGGAAGCGGGTGGTCCTTGCGGGTTATCGAGGTGATCGCTTGGCCGGTCTCTTGGGCGGCAAGTTCGAGGCGGGCACCGTCCGGGATAATGATCCATAGGTGCAGCCACGCGGTTGCGAGATCGAGCCGATAGGTGCGGTAGATTCGCTGGTCGACCGCGAGCAAACGATCGCCGGTCCAGGTTGGACGCTGCGGTGGCGTGAGGCTGACTGTGTCACGTCTGGCGACGGCTTCGCTGACTGCGCGAGGGAGGTCGGTCGTGGCTGGCGTTTCGCCGATCTGCGAGCGAACCGCGGCGGCGATCTGCTATGGACCACGGCATCCAGCCTTCGCCCAAGTACGCTGGCGGCGCCGGGTGATCAACTTGGCGGGCGCTGACCACCGCCTGCCGTCGGCCGTCCACATTCGCACGATTAGGTGTCCAAGGCCCGTCGTCGCCTGGTTTCAGTCCCTCGAACCCCACGGTGTGAGATGAACCCAGCTGCCGGCCGCCAAGGGTCAGCAGCAATTGACATCTCATGGCCGATGGTGATATTGCTGGCAGATCGCCATTATAGCTGGGTGACTATCGAGGTGATTGCCATCGCGTTGGGCGGTGCTGTCGTAAAGAGTGCGATGAGTATCTGGCTGGGTAGCAACAAAATCGCCGTTGACGTGGTAAGCGCGGCGGTCGACGTCACGACGGGGCGACTAACCAGCCTGCGGGAGCACCGACGTTTCGAACGCATGGTTGGTCAGAGCGCTGATGCAATTGCCAGCCGACTCGAACCGCTCATTACCAACGAGTTCCGTCACTTGCCGGACAATGAGCGGATTGCGGCGACACATGCGGTTACTAATACATTGAACACGGCGTCGCTCACCGATAAAGATCTATTTGCGGTCGATCTTGATACCGGACGGCTATATCGCCTTCTACAGCAGCTGGCGCCAGACGCTAAGCGACGCGCTGGATTGTCTGATGACAGCGCCAACTTGTACGACTTAGTGCTTCGCGAGTCGTGTGCCTACGTCATACAGTTCGGCACCGCTTTGCCTCAGGCCGGAATTGCGGGCCTAGCGGAGCTGCTACGAAGAGAGACCGAGCTCCACAAGCTTGTCGAGCAGGCTCTCAACAGATTGCCCGAACGGCGGGGTCTGGCAGACTTCGAACGCGACTATCGGCAGCTCGTCGCGAACCGCCTCGACCAAGTGGAGTTTTTCGGCGCCACGTTGTCCGAATCCAGTCGCAGATACCCGCTATCAGTTGCCTACTTAAGTCTTACGGCTTCCGCTGTCGCCAACCGTGATGATACAGACGATATCGATGACGATGATGATTATTGGTCGATAGAGAACAGGTGGGAGCGCGGTGACATAGAGATTTCGCCGCTCAACAGACCGATCCGTGTGCCTGAGCTGCTTAGCCGGCACCGACGTCTGTTTATTCGGGGAGAGGCCGGACTCGGCAAATCAGTGTTGCTGCAGTGGGTCGCCGTCCAGAGTGCGCGTTCGAGCTTCGAGATGGGGCTGGAGGATTGGAACGACACAGTCCCATTCTTTGTGGCTTTACGCCGGCATGCGGACGGTGAAATGCCACCTCCCGAACGGTTCATTGCCGAACTTGGCAGGCATATCGCCGCCGAAATGCCACATGGATGGGTCCACGATAAGCTGCGCTCCGGCAAAGGCGTGCTGCTTGTTGACGGACTTGACGAGCTTGGTGCCGATCGTCGGGAAGATGTCCGCAGCTGGTTGAGAGATCTGGTAACCAGCTTCCCACGTGCGCGGTACATCCTGACTTCCAGGCCAGCCGCCGCACCCGTTGACTGGCTTCGGCGAGACGGGTTTCATGTCCTAGATCTTGAACCAATGACACCAACGGACATACGAGAGTTTGTAGCCAGATGGCACGCTGCAATGCGTGAGCAAGCCCGTGATGCAGGAGAACAGACGCTGTTGGAGGACTACGAAAAGAATCTGTCACGTGAGCTGGAAGGCAAGCATCATTTACGGAGGCTCGCTCGCTTTCCTTTGCTTTGCGCGCTGCTATGTGCGCTGCATCGCGATCGGAGTGCGAACTTACCTGCGAGCCGGATGGAACTTTATGAAGTTGCAATGCACATGCTCTTAGAGCGACGCGACACTGAGCGTGGAATTGATCCCGTCCAAGGCCTAACCCGCACGGCAAAGACCCTGCTGTTGCAGGACATAGCGTACTGGTTAATCCGCAACGGCTGGACGGAGGCTCCTATTCCTCGCGCTGTCGAACGAATCGCAACGTTGCTTCCCAACTTACCATCGATATCTCTGAACGCCGACGCGGTCTACCAGCATGTGCTAGAACGAAGCGGACTCATTCGGGAGCCTATACATGGGCACACAGATTTTGTCCACCGCACATTTCAGGAGTATCTTGCTGGCAAGGCGGCCGTGGAGCAGGACGACATCGGCATCCTTCTGTCGAACGCGGCCAGCGCCGAATGGCGCGAGACCATCGTTATGGCTGCGGGCCATGCCAATCCGGCCCAGCGCAGCGAGCTGATCAGAGGTCTACTTGACCAGGGCGATCGCCTTAAGAAACAGCGTGAGGCCAGCCATCTCCTCGCAATCGCTTGTCTGGAAACCGCACCTGAGCTGGCACCCGAACTGCGACAACGAATCGAAGCGGCAGCGGCTCAGCTCCTGCCGCCTACGAGCGTCGCTGGGGCTCGGACACTCGCCGCTGGAGGCCCTTATGTCCTTGACCTGCTCGCCGGCGTGCCTGGCGAAACGGCGAAGGAAATTAACGCGATAATCCGCACGGTCTCCGAAATTGGTGACCCGGCAGGAATCACACTGCTTGAGCGCTATGTCAACACGCGGAAGACGAGCGTGCGTGCCGCGCTGCTAAACGCCTGGCCCGCATTTGATACCGAGGAATACGCCAGCCGAATAGTCACCAGGCTTCCTCCGGCCACCATACGGAACTTGTCGCTGGATCACCCTGAACAGGTAATCTCCGCAGCCAGGCTAGTACCGGGAGTGGAGTCTATCGACCTTGGAGAAAGCTACCTTTGGGCCCAGCCGGAGGTATTAGAGGCGCTCTCCATGGCCGACGGCATCAAAGTCGTAACATCTTCACTCGCCGGACCATCGGTGAGCTGCAGCCTGACATTGTCCGGTGTTGCCGCGATGGCCGTCGAATGGTCGACAATAGCGACCGAACCACTGCGAATCGGCGCGTTCCTGGACGCGCTTCTTGGAGATCTAACTTCGGCGAATCGAACCGGTCAAACAGTAGCGTTCCGGCGCTGGCCCAGTTCGGAGTGGGCAACGCCACCATTGCATCGCCCGAGGCACATCGATGCAAAGCCTCAGGTTGTCGGCGTATGTGTCCAAGATGTTCATTCACTCAGCGACTTAGTCACGGCCGGTATTTCACCCGAGTACTTCGCGGCGTTAAACTCTCCGGTGCTAACTTCGATCGATGGCATTCGCCCATGGGCATCGACGCTTCGGACCATCGCAATACTGGGGTGCCAGCAAGCGGATCTCGGCTGCCTCCCGGCGTTCACTCGATGCGAAGCACTCATGATCGATGTAACCGCCGACTTAGAACTGGTGGCACAGATGACAGCCCTTCAGCGCCTATTCCTCGTCGGCACCGGCGCGCCAGATCTTCGTCGCCTGGTCGATGCGCCCAAGCTGAGGGCAGTGCACATCGATGGCTGGAACGATGACTGGAGCCAGTACCCCAAGCTGCCCGTCGCGGCCTTCAAGGTCTTCCGTCTGAAACGAATGGGCGAAAGCTAGTACTACTGGCGGGAGGCATGAAAATAGACCTAAGAGCGTTATTCAATCGATGGTTATGAGATCCGGTAAATTTCCAGCTTGGTGATGGCGTCGAGGAAGACGCCGAATCGGTCGAGCAGGCCGCGGTAGCCGGTGGCCAGTAGCTTCCAGTTCTTGAGGTGGGCGATGACGCGTT
>NZ_QJUG01000189.1 GCF_003426775.1 Allorhizocola rhizosphaerae
CGGGCCGGGCGGCTCGCCAACGGGCAGCGCCCGCTGGCCGAGCCGCGCGTCCAGCCGGCCCAGCAGGCCGGTGCGCTGGCCGGGCGCCGCGCGCCGGGCGATCACGCCGATGTCCGGGTATGCCGACCGCAGCCGGGTAACCGCGGCGTCGGTGATGCCCATCTCAGCGTGCTGGGCTGAGGTGTTCGCGTTGGACAGGACCTGGCGCACCGCTTCGAGCTGGTTGGCCAGCCGCCGGTCGGCGGTGGACGCGCCCTGCGAGGCTCTGGGCGTCTGACCCCAGCACAGCGTGGGCAGCCTGGTGTCGGTGAACGGGCAGACCTGCGTGGCCCGGAAGATGTTGACATGGCGGATCTGGTTGTCGGGTGGCGAGGCGATCCAGATCGCCGGCAGCTCCGCTTGCAGGTTCTGCACCGAGATCAGAATCCGGTACGGTACGGAACGGGTGGCCCGCTGCGACGAGCCCTCAATTCCGTTGATCGTCACCGAGATCGCGCTGATGTGACCGTTGCGGTCGTTGGACAATGGTTGCAGGCTGGTGAACATTCCGGCGGCCGCACGGAGTTCCTCACGCGTGACTGGCACGGGCCATCATCTCCTCGGCATCAAGCAAATGGGTTGGGCATTCCACGGGATCCCGGTCCGCGGCGCGATATCCGGTCAGCTCGCCCCTGGCGGCGTCGAGCGCGTGGAAGCGCCCCACCTTTTTGGCGTGTCCGGTCAGCAGGGCGATGAGGGCGGCGGTCTGTATGCCGCCGACGACGGCCGCGCTCGTCACGATCGCCGGCACGGGTGCGGTGCCCAGGATGTCGGTGCACGAGCGGCGCTCGGGCTGTCGGGCGATGGAGGCGCCCAGCCAGCAGATCAGACAGCGGCCGTCGTCGCGTGGGTCGCAGACGTGCACACGCCCGACGAACCCGTCCACCGCCCCGTTGACCAGCGGGATGCCCAGACTCTCGGTGACGACGTTGAGCACCCAACGGGTCTGCTGGTTGTCCGGGCAGGACAGCACTGCGTCGGCCTCGCGCAGGCGTTCGCGGAGTTCCTTGAGCCGCATGCGTTGCGCGGCGATATCGGGATCGCTGATGTAGTCCTGATCAGCCATCTCGCCGATCAACGCGTCGCGGTGCTGGGGTGCGATGACCATTTGTAGGGCACGTGTTCCTACCATGGGGTTGATCCCGGTCAGACGCTGCGCCGCCAGGCGCGCCTTGGGCAGGCCGACGTCCTCGAGGTCGAAGAGGATCTGCCGGTTGAGGTTGTGCGCCTCGATGGTGTCGTCCATGTCCACCACGCACAGCTCCACCGTCCCGTCGGCCGGGGTGGCGGCCAGCGTCGCCGACGCCCAACTGCCCAGTGCACCGGCCCCGCACATGACCAGCCGGATCTGCGGGAGCCGTTCGGGCAGCACGACATCGCCCGTCGCCAAAGGCGACCAGTCGATGGTCGGCGCCGCGATCGGCTCGCGATGAACCGGCCGCACCGCCGCCCGGCCGGGTCCGGCGACCACGGCCTCGGGGCCAAGCGGCACGCTCGCCACCACCGTGTCACCGTCGACGATCGCGGTGACCCGAGCGTCGGCCGCCCGCCCGTGGACGATGATCTCGAAGCCATCGTCGTCGGGATCGAGGAGCCCGCGCAGCGCTGGGGCATCGGTGTTCGCCAAGGTGGCTCTGCGGCCGATGCCGGGATAGCTCACCCACAGCCGTTCCTCGACCCAGCTCGACAGCACAGCCGGTCCCCGGACGAGGGCGCCCAGCAGGCCGAGAACCGCTTGCGCGGTCAGGCCACCGCTGATCGCGGCGAGCGCCGCGGTCAGCACGTTAGGCCCGTCATCCGGCACCTCGACCGGCGAAGGTCCGATGTGGATTGACAGGGGGAGGACCTGCCCCCACACCGCGACATCGCCTTGCCGGGCGATCGCCGCGACCTCCGCCGCCGTGGGGGTCGCGATCCGCATGCCGTCCAGTGGCAGCGGATCAACGTCCACCGCGATCGCCGGATCTACCGCGCTGAGCCGGTGGACCAGAGCGGCGCCCAACCTGCCGCCCACATCCTCGGGTCGGAGCAGGAACTGGTGCGCCACATCGGCCGGGAGCACCTCGCGATCGGCCAGGCAGAGCCGGAGCCGGCCGTGCCTGGCCGCGAACCCCAACGCCGCCAAGCACTGCAGCAGGTACGGCAGCGCCTTTCCCGTGCCGTACACCGACAATCGCGCATCGGCGATCAGATCCTGCACCACCAGGCCACGCTGGCGGGAGTACCGGTCGGCAGCTGACATCAGGCAGCACCGCCGACGGCACCGCCACCGACGACATTGTCGCCGGGCAGGCCGACGGAGAGCATCTGGCCGACGAACCGGTCGGCGGGCTGCTCGTCGACGATCTGGCCATCCTTGTCCCGCACGCTGAAGTTGTTGCCGGGAGCGATAAACCCGCTCGACTCCACGGTCTGCCGGACGGTCTGGCCGGCCTGCACCGGAACCTGCTGGTTCATGTCGGTGAGCGCGTTGCGAAAGGTGATGGTGTTCATTGATTCCTCCGAGATTCCCGCGGGGTTCGTACCGTCACTCGCCAACTGACGGACAGCACGGCACTCGGAGGCCGGGGTCAGCCCACTTCCGGAGGCGAGGGCCGCCAGCTAACCTGGACCGTGCCTAGCCCGCCGTCGCGCAGCTGCCGCTCAAGGCGCGGAAGGGTTCCCGGTGCGGGCACGCCGACGATCCACGCGCCGCTCTCGTCCACCTGTACCTGTATCGGTGGCTTGTCGGGGACGAGGTTCTGATAGCCGGCGTACCGCTGCCGGCCCAACGGTGTGCGCATCACCATCCGCTGGTTGGCCGAGCCACGCCACAGCAGCCGGGTCGGCGCCGCGGCGTTGTACCGTCCGGTCATCAGCACGTCGGCGTGTTCGATCGCCCGCAGCTGTTCGGGTTTCAGCTCGGACAGCTCGAACCCTGTGTATACGAGGATGTCGCACTCCCGCGAGGCTTTGCGGCGTACCCTGTCCGCGGCGACGAGCAGGGCGGCGACCGCCTCCGGCTGGACCAAAGGCTCGCCGCCGCTGAGCGTCAGGCCGGTGGCGCCGGCGTCCACCGCCTCGGCCCATTCCACCGCAAGGCTTTCCACGCTGACCTCGACGCCGCCCGTCTCGTCCCAGGTGTCAAGCGACATGCAGCCCCGGCACGCCAGCGGGCAGCCTTGCACCCATATGCCCCAACGGGTTCCGGGCCCCAGCACCTTGACCGGGAAGTGGGTGCGGTTGACCCGCAGCGTCCTCGCCGGGTTCACGGTGCGCTCCGCAGTCCCCGGCGCTGCTGGACCGCCTCGGTGAAGGTCGGATCGCCTACGGTACGGGTCAGAGCGTCGAAATACGCATCCTCCGCCGCGGTATAGGCCTCCCGGACCGCCCGCACGGATTCCTCCGGGATCTGTGCGGCGCCAGCGGTTTCGGCGTACGCGGGATTGATCCTGGCCGCCGAGGCGCGCATCAGCGTGTCGAAGCGGCTGCGCCGGTTGCGGTGGCGCACATAGGCTTCCTGGAACGGGTGGCGGCGGGCCAAGCCCAGCATGAACGCCATGGCGCCGATGACAAGCAGCAGTGCCACGAACATCACCACGATCGTGACCTGCGTCAGGTGCAGCCGCTGGCTCGCCTCGGTCTGGAGGGCCTGCCCGCGGACCCCGCCGAGCAGGGCGATGACCGCGAGCCACCCGATCGCCAGGACCAGGATGGCGTGGAGGATACGGCGTTCCGCGGTGGTGGCCTGACGGTTGCGGATCAGCAGTCCAGCGATGAACGGCGCCGCGACGACGACCGCGGAGCTGAGCACCGCCATCCACCGGCCCAGATCGCCGTCGGGGGTCGCGAACAGGCGCGGGAAGATGAAGAACTGCACCGGCAGTTCGGCGGCGACAAGGCCGGCGAGGATGAGCAGGCGCCAGGGCAGCCCGAGCGGCTGGCTCTCGCCTTCCCACCGCGCTTCGGCGTCATTGTTGTTGGTGTCATTCCCATTGTTGGTGTCATTGCCGGTGTTGGCGATCGCGGCGTCGTCGAGCCGAAGCGCCTCGAGGGCGCGGTCCTGCACGGCCAGCTCGGCCATGCGGGCTCGGGCATCGTTCATCCGCGCGGCCTGCTCGTCGCGCATCTCGCGCAGCGGCGCGACGCGTTCGCCGGTGAGCCGGTGCGACTCGTGCAACGCCGCGACCGCCGCCTCGCCTTGGTGCCGCAGGCTGCGAATGTAGGCCGGATCGTACACATCGGACGGTGGCTCCTGCGGGCTGCCGAAAGACCAGTGGTCGAAGTTGGCGGCGCGGGCGTCGGCGACCCCGCGCACCTCCGCCTCGGCGATAAGCTCGGCCGCCGACCGGCGCGGGTTGACCACCGGCACCGGCAGGGGTGTCAGCCGGCTGGCGTCCACGCCGAAGAAGGTCGCCCAGACCAGCCACCAGCGGGAGATGATGCGCTGCAACATGTTTATGCCCTCGCTCAGCTGTGGGAATAGACCATGACTGTGCCCTCGGCGTGCAGGGCGAACCGGACGACCTGATAGGACTCCAGCGGCCGGCGCACCGATGGTGCGATCTCTCGCTGGTTGACGAAGGTGCCGTTCGGCGTCGGGTTCGGCTCGATCCAGGCCCGGCCGTCGGCGTCGACCCCGACGACCGCGTGGCGGCGCGAGACGTTGCCGAAGGAGCGGAACAGGCGGCCGTGGTGCCCATGCCGGCCGAGCTCGACCTGGCTGCCCAGCTCGACCTCGACGTTGCCGTCGCGGAACCGGATCACCAGCGCAGGCGGGGTCAGCGTCCGGTGGCACTCGACACATTCGTCGTTGCCGGGATGCGGCCGGGCGCCGCAGTTCCAGCACGCCAGCATCGGGTCGGGGGCGGCCGGCGCCAAGGGCTCGGCGGGCATCGCGTCCGGTCCGAACTCCGGTGCCGATTCCGGCTCATAGCTGTCGAGCGAGCGGATGTGTATGTCGCACATCAGCGCGTCGTCGGGGAAGAGGCGCTGCGGCCCGCAGATCGTGCATACCTGGCTCATCGGTGCCTACCGCCGGTCCGCCGGGACAGGGACGCCTTCGGTGATGTACGCCTCCAGTTGCGGCCCGGCCGTGACCGAACCGGCGCGGGCGTCGGTGACGACCACCCGCGCGCCCGGCTGGCAGTCGCGGTCGAACAGCAAGCGCGCCAACGGGTTGATGAGGTTGCTCTCGAGCAGGTTGCCGATGCCCCGGCCGCCGTTGGGCAAGTCGACGGTGCACGCCGCGGCGAGCTGGTGGCGCGCCGTATCGGTGATCTCCAGCGAGATCCTCAGCTCCCTGGCGACTTTCGCGACGATGTTGCGTACCTGAAGATCGAAGACTCGGCGCGCGACCTCTGCAGTGATGAAGTTGAAGACGACGATGTTGTCGCCCAGCCGGTTGAGCAGCTCCGGCCGGCCGAGTTTGTCGGTGAAGTGGTCCCGCACGGCGGTCTTGACGGTCTGCTCCAGCTCCGGATAGGGCATGCCGGGCTTGACGAGCTGTCGCCGATCGCCGGTCTGCGGGTCGGTCTCGGAGACCCCCAGGTTCGAGGTGAAAATCAACACGCACTCGGAGAAGTACGTGGTGATTCCCTGCCCGTCGGTGAGCCGCCCGTCCTCCAGGATCTGGAGGAACTTGTCCAGCACCGACTTGTGCGCCTTCTCGATCTCGTCGAAGAGCACCACCTGGAACGGGTTGCGCCGCACCGCACCGGTCAGCTCACCGCCGGCCTCGAAGCCCACATAACCGGGTGGCGCACCGATGAGCCGGTCGGCGGCGTGGTCAGCGGCGAACTCGCTCATGTCGAAGCGCAGGTAGGCGTTGGCGTCGCCGAACAGCAACTCGGCGACCTGTTTGGCGAGTTCGGTCTTGCCGACGCCGGTGGGCCCGGCGAAGAACAGGACACCGCGAGGTCGCGACACCGTACTGGTGGCCTGCGCGCCCGACAGCCCCAGCGCCGCACGCTTGAGGATGTCGAGGGTCTTGTCGATCGCGCGATCCTGGCCGATGATCCGCTCGCGGATAAGTTCCTGACCGCGGTTGATCTGGTGGCGCACGCTGTCGTGCTTCCACTTGTTGTCCTCGACGCCGAGCTTGTACATGCGGACCGCGTCGGCGACGCGGTCGATGCCCAGGCCGCGGTCGCGGGCGAGCTTGGTGACCTCCTGCATGGAGCGCAACGTCATGCCGTCGGTCCGCTTGGCGAACTCGGCAACCGCGTCGCCGGCCATCTCCCCGGCCGCTTCGGCGAAGCCGGGCAGCGACGGGATGAGCGCGCGGGCCATCTTCTCCCGGTCGTCGAGGGTCGGCATGCCCAGTGCGATGGTCCGGATCGGCTCGACCCCGGTGGTCAACCAGGCTGGCAGGTCCCGTTCGCCTTCGACGATCCAGATGATCGGGTTGAAGAGGGCGCCGCGACGGCCGCCCACCTCGATTGGGTCGGCGGTCAGCGCGAGCTTTTGGCAGTACAGGAAGAAGTCCCGCTCGTTGAGCTCGAGCTGGCCCGGGGTGCGGATGATCCGGGCCGCGTAGTCGAGGACGAACGCGGCACGGACCGTGGGCCTCTCGTGCCTGCGCTTGGCCAGCGCCGCGGGTTGTTGTTGCTGCTGCGGGGGTTGCTGTTGCCCCTGCGGCGGTCCGGGGTCGGTGCCGCCGCTCTCCGGCGGCGGCATCTCCGCCATGCCCGCGACCCGCCCGAGGTGGCCGCGCAGCTGGTCCAGTGACGGCCGCCGCCCGATGGCCCGGCTGCCCAGCAGCTGCTGCCCGGCCGCCACGGCTTGCGGCGGGTACACGCTGATGCCGTCGACCGGGTCGTAACACAACAAGGCCTGATAATCGCTGCTTTCAAGGGCTTCCCACAGCAGCCGGGTCAGCGTCGTCGGCTTCGGGAGCTGGCCGGGTGGCTCCACCAGGAACTGGTCGCGCACGTTGCCGTGCAACACATACTGCGAGTGCACCGCGAGCGTGCCGACCAGTTCCTTGACGAAGGAGGGGTACCCAGGCAGCAGCGTTTCCGGGGCGGTCATGACCCGACCTGCCGGTGGTGCACCTGCGGCGCGGCGATCGTGATGCTGCTGGTGGTGGTCCCGAGCTCGGCGGCGTTGGCCGGCGCCAGATACTGAGGCAGGCGGTCGGAGTCCACGCGGACCTCGGCCTGCAGGGTCTGCCCGAGCGCAGTCAGGCTCCGGTTGAACTCGTCGCAGCGGCTTCGGTTGCGCAGCAACGCCTCATCCCCCTGCAACTGATCGACGTGGCGATAGAGCCGTCCGTGCACGAGACCCTCCGAGTCCACCCAGACCTTGGCGCTGTTCTCACCCCGCCAGTCGGTCCGGCTCATCCGCAGCCCGGCGTGGTGCCTGACGTCGAACTCCTCCTCCACGGTGTAACCCTGCTCGGTGAGGCACCGGCGGACGGTCTCGCGTACGAAGTGCTGGCGGGTCGTCTCGGCGGCCCACTCGACAGCTTCGAGGCCTTCGCTGCGCAGCGCGGGCGTCAGGTCGGCCTCGCCGATGACGACCGCGTGCAGCCGGGCAGCGGTGCCCAGCAGGGGAGCCGGCGGGTCGACCCGGGCCACGATCGGGTCCTCGAGAGCGCTGAGCCATTGCGCCGCAAGGCGTCTGCGGGCAAGCTTCGCGTTGGTCGCCTCGATGCTCAGTTCGAGTTCCAGCAAAAACGAGGCGGCCTCGCGCGGGTCGTCGCCGCCGGCCTTGGCCGCCAGGCGCAGCACCTCGGCGTGGTCGCTTTCACTCGCATCCGGGTCGAGACCGGCAAGGGCCGCCTCGATCGCGCTGCTATCCGCTGTGGACACGGATGCGACAGTGGTCCCGCGCGTGTAGCGGTTGCGCAGCGTCTCCTGGTGGCGGGCGAGCGCCGCGGCCGTCCAGGCGAACGCGTTCGCCGTGGCGCTCGGTGTGGTCGCCGCGCCCGGAAGCTCCATGGTGTTGCGGAGCATCGCCACCTCGTACATCGCCTGCTGCGCCACGGTGAGCATGCCGGCGGCGGTGGAAAGCCAGCTGACCACCTCGCCGGTGGAGCGCCCGGCCATGCTCATCGGCTCGGGCAGGGTGACGGCGGCGCCAGCACGGTCCGTCCGCTCCTTGAACATGCGGATGCGGGCATTGAGCTCGACGACGTCCGCGGCGAGGGCGCTCCACAGCGCCGAGTTCAGCTCGGCGTTGGCCTGCCCTGCGACCTGTCGTTCAAGCTCCGCACCGTAATCGCCGATCGCGCGCACCGCGCCTTCGGCCGCGCCGTTGGCCGCACGGGCGATCAGGAACGCCGCGGCGGCGGCGCCCACCACCACCGCCGCACCGGCCGCCAGTACAGCACCGGCCGGAAGGAAAAGAACTGCTCCACCACTCATGAAATCCTCCTCATCTGGATTTGACGGACGCTGTGTACGGTTGCGCCTACGCGGACGGTGCCACCGCCACGGCCTGAGCGGCCTGCTCGGCGGCGGCCCGATCGATCTCCTCCTCCTCACGCCGCGATTCCACGCGCCACCGCAGGTAGCGCCAGACCGTCCAGACGAGCACGCCGCCGCCCGCCGCCAGCGGGGTGACGGCGGGGGCATACGCGGTCAACGCGTAACCACCACCCAGCACAACCAGAGCGACGATCAGGGCGATCCCGCGGCCCGCGATGGAGCGAGCCGCCCGGCCCAGGGCTATCAAACCCGCGCCCAATATTGAGTATCCCGGATGGAATCGGCCTCCGATCTCCCACGCCAGCAAGGCTTCAGCGGTGAGACCGACCAATGCGGCCAGGATCGCGGCGAGCCAGGCGTCGACGATCGAGGCGTCCTGCGCCACCCCCGCCAGGTCGCTCACGCCGATCAGCAGCGCGCAGATCGCTGTCATGGCGAAGATGCTTGCCACCGCCCAGGAGAGCGCCAGCGGGCGGTTCTGCCGCCGCGACCACTCGCGAAGAGTCCGGTGGCGGTGCTGCCACGCCCGTTGCCGGGCGGCGGCTCGCTCCTGCTCGTCACGTTCGGTGGCGCACTCCTGGGCATAGTCGCGCAGGCGGTATGCGGGCCAGAGGCCGTCGGGACGGCGCAGCAGGGCGTCGTACCAGTCCAGCCGTGCACGGCGGGCGAAGGCCCGCACCTCCTGCGCGATCGCCTCCCGCTGCTCGTCGTTGGCGGTCGCGGCGAACAGACACAGCGCCAGCATGCGGTCTTCCCAGGTGCGATCACGCCTGCGGCCCAGCAGTTGCCCGGCGATCGGGTTGGGGCCGGTCAGCATCGCCCTGGCCCGCGCGTCCGGCAGGGTCTGTGCCGTCTCGTTCCACACGCTGACCTGCGCCGCCCAGCGGCGCCGCACGTCGGCCAGCCCTTCCCCGCCCTCCAGATCCGCTGACGCCGCACCGGTTTCCAGCAGCCGCAGCAGGTTGAACGACCACAGCTGCCGGACTATGACCGGCAGGGTGCCCTCGCCTCGCGCGGCGTCGCGGGCCAGGTCGGGCAGCAT
The DNA here is from genome assembly GCF_003426775.1 of Allorhizocola rhizosphaerae. GTDB lineage: Bacteria > Actinomycetota > Actinomycetes > Mycobacteriales > Micromonosporaceae > Allorhizocola > Allorhizocola rhizosphaerae. Next base: position 9,493 of record NZ_QJUG01000189.1, read on the forward strand.
GCGCCAGCTGATGTTCAGCCCGCGGTAGACCGGCGGCTCCTGCGGCGACAGGTGGCGCACGAGCCGCAGCAGGCGCACGTCGGCTGGCTCGTCGTGGCGCATCGGCTGCGGCATCGGGGGCAGCTGGGGCAGCCCGTCCATCCACCGCTGGAGCCGTTCCAGCAGCTGTGAATCGTTGCCGTACAAGGCTCGTACGGCGTTGGCCCAAGTGGCGGTCAGAGCCAGTGCCAGCGGGCGGCGGTGGCGATACTCCACGCCTTCGTACTCGAACGGTTCGGTGGTCTCGCGCAGCTCGTCGTCGACCTGGCGGATCTCGACCGGAGCCGCCACCTCCTCGTGGTTGAGCCACCGCTCGACCTGCGACAGACCCCAGCGGGTGTGCCAGTTCTGCGCCAGCAAACCCTGGCACAGCAGCCGGATTCGTAGATTCAAGACCGCCTCCAGCCCGATCGGCCCGCTGGTGACATAGACGCGGATGGACGCATCGTTCTCGACGCCCTCCAGCAGGCGGCGTCCGGTCGTCAGCTCCAGCACGCTCATGCCGAGTGACCACCAGTCGTAGGTCAGCGACAGCATCGAGCCGCTCATGAACTCCGGTGGCATATAACGCGTCGTGCCAGAGCTGTCCGCCAGGATTTCCGTCTGGCCGCGCACGCGCCGGCTCAGGTCGAAGTCGACTAGGGCGATCTCGAACGGCGACAGCGAACGCACCACGATGTTGGCCGGCTTGATGTCACGATGCGCGATTCGCTGGCTGTGCAACCGGCGCAGCGCCTGGCTCACCTGCCGGACGATCTCCTCCAGGTCGGCGGTGTCCAAACCGGAGGGATTGCTCTCCCGCAACTCCGTCAGGCTCCGGCCGGGCAGGTACTCCATGACCTCGTATGGGTACCCATCCTCGAAACCGGTTTCGAAGACCTCCACCAGGTGGCGGCTGTCGCGCCGGCGCAGCAGCGCCCACACCTCGTCGCTGGGCGGGTCGCCCTGGTAGATCTTCAGCACCCGCTCGGTGCCGGTGGCGCGTTCGCGTACCTCGTACACGGCCGACGCTGCACCCCGCCGGATCACCCGAGTGATCTTGAATCGTACATCGAGCCCTGCCGGCAGCCCTTCCGGAACGGTCGGGCCACCGGTCGCCGCCGGCCGGGTCCGTCCGGGATCCAGTTCGGTGATGTCATCGGCCCTCTCCTGCTCGGGGCGTTGCCGCCCCGGGTCCAGGCGCGTGAGGTCACCGCCGTCTGCGGGCTGGTTGTCTGGTGTCGTCATGACGCTACTTGGGACACTTCAGCTCGACCACGACCGAGCGGTTGCGCGCCGCAGCCGCTGGGATCAGCACGCCATCCTTGGTCATGTCGACCTCGCGGCCCGGCCATTTCTCACCCGCGCCATGCGTCTTGACGCGGCTCTCCGCCACGCCGAGCTGGACCAGAACCGCCTTGACCGCCGCCGCCCGCTGCTCGGACAGGGTTTGGTTGGCCGCGTCGGACCCTTCGCTAGAGGTGGTCCCGGTCAGCATGATCTGCTGGTTGTAGCCTTCGAGGACCTTGGCAAGCGAGTCGAGGAATGTCGTGGCAGCGGCCGGATTGCGGAACTCGGCCTTGCCCACGACGAACCCGACCGGGCTGTTGTCCGGCAGCACCGTGGTCCCGCACCGGTCGAACGCGGGGACCGGTGGCGGTGTGACCACCGTGACCGGGAAGGCGGCCGACACGGCGGTGCGGGTCAGCGCGGTGCGCAGATCCCCGTCGCAGACCGCCCCGGCGTTCTTGGCCACCGTGTGCCACAACTCGCCGACCTGGTCGTGGGTCTCGCCACTGAGCGCCGGCTGCGGGTCGGCGGTCTCGCCCAGCCCGACGAACAGCACCGATCGCCCGGTCAGATCCGGCATCAGGTGCTGCGCCTTGAGAAACGCGGTGACGTCGTCGGCCCGAGCGCCGAACATGCCAGCGTTGCGGAAGCTCAGCGGCCCGGTGGTCACCAGACCGGAGTCCATCACGACGATCGTGCCCTTCTCCGGGGTGACCTGGCCCGCCTGCGTCAGCGCGCCCAGCAGATCCGCCTCCGGCTGCTTGGGCTGGAGGTTGGCGACGAACTGCACGGTCTGGGTGAGGAAGTTCTCCAGGTCCCGGCGCCGGATCTGGTCGTTGCGGCCCTCAGTCTGGAACGTCGCGGTCAGGGCGACGGTCGGCACCCCGTCGACCCGGATCACCTGCACCTTCTGGCCCTGCAACGCCGCCGCCCGCAGCAGCACCTGTACCTCGTCCGGCACCCGGGTGCGAGGGCTGTTGGCTCGGGCGCCGACGACCAGGGTCACGGCCGAACCGGCCTGCACCGGGCAGGTCAGGTTCCACGCCGGTTCCTGTCCGTTGGGCGGCAGGGTTTCGCACGCGTTCGCCGCCGCCGCGACGATGACGGCGGCGGCCAAACCGCGCAGCCGGCGCGCTTGACGCACCAGATTGATGGTCATCGGTGGGGTCCTTCCGTGGTGAACCGGGGGATTTCCTGGGTCGGCTCTAAACCGAGCAGGTTGTTGTCGAACGTCGGATCGTCGGCGGCGTTGGGCTCCGGCACATCGGCGCGGCCGACCGCGGCACCCCGTGCGCCGCCCGGGGCGGCATAGCGAGGGGTGCCGTAAAGGACGCCCGGCGACTCGGACCTGGGCATGCGGCGGTGGAAGCCCGACAGCTCCGCGACCGCCTCGTTTCTGAGCTGTTCAGCGATCATGCGACTTTGGTTCTCGGCCTGCCGCAGGGTCTCGGCGTGCCGCTGCCGTGCCTGCTCGATGGATTCGAGTGTCTGGCGCGCGAACTCCAGCCGGGCGTCGCTTCGCGCCCGCAGACGCGCCACTTCGGATCTGCGGTCAAGCGCCCGCCGGTACTGCTTGACGGCGGGCTCGGGCCGGAAGAACCCGTGCAGTGCCGCGACCACACCGGTCGCCACATAGAGCACAAGGAACAGCAGTGCTCCCAAGCGTTGTGAGGTGGCGTCGGCGCTGTCGGCGAGGGTGCTGGTGGTGACGCCGTCGGCGACGAAGGTCGACTTGCCGGCGCTCGAAGGCAGGCTGATGACGTACCGCGCGACAAAGGCGGCGACGCCCAGCGCCAGCCAGACCCCGGCGGCGATCCAACCGGCCGTCACCGACCCGATGATGTTGCGGGGGTTGGCCGCCTGCCTGGCCTGAAGACCGGCGTAGTAGGACAGGGTCAGGGCCACGAGGGCGAACCCGACGACCGCGACCCGGACCATCCACTCCTCGACATCGAGGACCAGCACCAGCACCTGGTAGAAGGTCACCAGGTCGACGCCGACGGCGGCCAGCATGACCACCCACAGCACGGCGCTGATCTTCGATGCGCCGGCGATCTGTGAAACGTCCCCGTGCACGACCCGGCGGCGCTGGTTGCCCCGCGCACGGCCGCCCTGCGCGATCTGTCCTGCCGGCCCGGTCATCGCTGGCCCTCCGTCGTGTGCGGCGGGATCGGGTCGAAGAAGGGCGTGTCCGGGTTGGTGACGCGGTCTAGCGCGTGGATCACCGCGCCGTTCATGTCGACGAACCGGCTGCGCACGTCCTCGTTGAGCCGCTCGACCTCCTGCACGTAGGCGCGTACCTGGGTGGCAAGCTCGTTGAGCTGCGCGGTGGTGAGGTTGTGGTCGCGCGTCGCGTCCGCCCAGAACTCCTGTATCCTGCCGGCGATGAAGGCGTCCACCGCCGCGATCACCTCACGGTCCGAATGAGATGGAGCCAGCCGCTCCACCAGTCGGTGGATCTCAGGACGCATGCTCTCGAAACGCAGCACCGGCGGCCGCTGGGCCTCCAACTTGCGCAGGCGCTTGACCACCCCGCGCAACACCAGCGGAGTCATGACAGGCAGCCTTATCCTCATGCCGGCATCGCCTCCGGATGGTTGTTGTCCTGATAGGACGGTTCGAGGGGCGGTGGCAGGGTGATGACCCCGTCCACACAGGTGCCGTCCACCCATGGGGGCAAGGACGACAGGATCGCCGGCAGCCGCGATGCGAGGTGGCGGCCCTCAGGATGCTTCTGCACCAAGGCATCCCAGTAGGTGGCGATGCGCAAAACGTAGTAATCGCCGATTCGCCTGCCCGCGGCCTGCGCCGCCGCGAACTCGTGATCGATGCGCGCGCAGGTCTCCTTGATCTCCTGGCGGCACCGGTCAGCGACCTGTATCCGGCGCTCGTGCTCCGCATGCGCGGCGGCGATGCGCCGCTCCCGCATCATCTCCCGCCGGCTGCGCAGCAGAATCTCATCCGTGAGCGCCAGCTCCTGATGGTTGCGCGGCAACATCTCCGTGTCGGTGATCTGTGCGCCGGCCGCCGCCAGGTCGTCGCGCGCCCGCGCCACAGCCTGCTCGGCGCCCTCCAGCTGCTCACGCGATCGCGCCAGCTGCTGCCGCAGACCGGTGGTCCGGTGTACGAAGGCCTCGTACTCCTCGTTGATCCGCACCAGCCCGCAGCTGACAAGCTGCTCCTGGTATGGCGTGCTGACCCTGGCCGACTCATCGGTGAGGTCGAACAGGTCTGTATAGGTAGGGATCTGCTTGCGTCCGTCCTGCCGGCCGTGCCTGGTATCGCTCCTGCGATCCTCGGGGACGTACGGCAGCGAGTCCCCATCCGCGTCCTGCCGCCGCGCGCTCATGTGGCCACCTGGCCCGTCCGCGACGCCGGAACCGCCGGTCCGCAGCGCTCCAGGGCCTCCAGGCACCAGTCGACCAGAACTTCCCGGTACGCCGTCGCGATCTCGGTCAGCACCACAGCCTGCTCGTCCAGGTCCCGCCGCGCGCCCTCACCGGGAAGGCTGTCCTGCGGCACCGGCACGACGATCTCGGTCAGCACCTTCGTGGCGGCCACCGCGTCCCCCGCAGCGGACAACTTCTCGCTCTGCCGGTCCGCGGCGACCACCTCCGACAACCCTGCCCGCAGCCGATCCCGGCACTCCTGCTCGATCAACCCGAGCAGCTCCGCGTGTCTCACCACGATCTGCACCTGACGGACCTGTGAACGCAAGGTGGTACGCATCGTGGTGAGCACGGCGTCCAGCGGCGCGATCTCGTCCAGGTGGGGGACCGAGTGGAGGGGGCCGCGTGCCCTGATATCCGGGACGTCCGGGATATCGAGGGCGGGCAGGGTGGGCTCGGTCCGCGTCAACGCCAGCAGAGCCCGGTGGAGATCCTCGGCGACCGCCTCGCCAACGAGCACCCCGCTGATCGGGTTGCGCTTGCCCGGCCGCTCGGGCACCTGTGGGCGCACCGGATCGTTGAGGACCCGGGCCTGCGCGACCAGACTGATGATGAGCCGGACGAGGTCCCGATGCGTGCGCCGGACCCCGGTCGGTTCTTCGGCCCGATACGCGCACAGCTGGATGACCGATTCCTTGATGAGCAAGCGATGCAGTCGCCGTCGGCGCAGGCCACGCCTGATCGTGACGGCAACGGTGACGATCGCCAGGACCGCGGCGGCCACCACGATCGTCACCTGCGCCGAAAGAGGCCAATGGGTGGATGCCACAACCGTCACTGACGGACAGGCTCACGCCGTTCAGTCTGGAGGGAGAGTGACGATCATGTCGCGGAGTTCGTGCCCCCGATATCTCTGGTTTCATGGTGGCTTGCGGCGGCATGCGGAGGATCAGGCCGTCAAGGGCGAACAGCTTGCCCAGGAAGATCCCGACTCTTGGACCGCGATGTGGGCGCGCCGGAACACTTGTGCGGGCCATCCCCGGACGTGAGTCCCGCCGGATCGGCGCCTTCGGCCAGGCGGCCGGTGGGGCAAATCGCCATCGGGTCGGCACCGACCGCGACCGCGTCCACATTGGTCACTCCGACCGCGACGTCGACCAGTTCACCCCGCGGGGATGGTGGTCCCGCCGGGGAGGGTGACGGGGACCATGGTTGCCGCTCGGCCTGTGAGGTGGTGAGGCCATCGGTGCACGATGTTGCCGGTAGGCATTACGGCCGATTCGATGACAGTGTTCGATGGCTTATGGACAGGCAGACGCCGACAAGGGATGGGAACTCAACGCACAGCGTGCAGATAAGGAGCGACGGTAAGTCGCCAAGACTTACCGTCGTAGAGGCGGGCGATAAGGGTTCAGCTATTCCGATTTGACGTGCGACACGTTGCCGCACGTACGGAGTGAGCGGTGATGGGCACCGACCAGATCTGCGGCGTCTTCCAGGCTGCCTCGGTCCGTCGCATCGACCCCTGGTCAGCCAGCGACGATGCCTTTGCCGCCAGTGCGTGGTTCGCCGGCATACAGGCCATCCCACCAGCGAACGCCATCTTCGATGAACTCCTGCAACGGGATTACCTGACCGGCGCCGTCTGCGACGTGAAGCGGGCTGAACCAAACTCGAACATCGAGGTGCCGAGGAACGCTGCCGCCTTCCTGGAAGAGTTACATGACATGCTCGGCCGGGCCGCCAGCCAAGTGCAAGTCGAGGCTGAGGCGGTCGCGCCAGTCGGCCCAATGCTTCCGGGCAGGTCGATGAACTCCCAGCCATTGACGGGACAACCGCCGAAGCTTCGGACGGCAGCGTCGAAGTCGGCCAGTTCCAGCGGTTCGATGGAAGCCTGGGGGTCGTTCCACCAGCCGTTGCGCAAAGACGCCACAACACGGCTCACGCCGTTGAGGATCAGCGTTGCGATCGTGTCCTCATGCGACGAGCCGTCAATGCGAAGCGTAAGCACTTCGAACGTCGCCATCATGTGCAAGGTTTCTACATCAATTGCCAGATTGAGCCAGATCGCCTCGTTTAAAGCGATGTTGAGCCCGTCACGCTGATCATTGGTCAGACCCACTGGACTAGTGACTGGACCCCGATTATTGGTCCACAACCGATGAGAGTTCTTCGTGGTTGTTGATCCACTGCTGACGGAACGCCTCGGGGGTGAGGCCGTCCAGCGAGCCGTGGGGTCTGTACGTGTTGTACTCGATTCGCCAGTCCTCTG
>NZ_QJUG01000019.1 GCF_003426775.1 Allorhizocola rhizosphaerae
GGTGGGACCGGGCGCGGCGAACCCGTGGGCTTGTGCGGGTTGGCTCCGTTCAGGCGAAGCCGTCCGTCTGTGGCGCGGGTGGGACCGGGCGGGGCGACCCCGTGGGCTTGTGCGGGTTGGCTCCGTTCAGGCGAAGCCGTCCGTCTGTGGCGCGGGTGGGACCGGGCGCGGAGCGATCCGGCCCCACCCGCTGCCGAGGAAACTCAGTTAAGCGGTGTGACGTAGGCCACTGGGCGCACGCGGGGGACCGTTCGGCGCAGGGTCACGCAGCTATCCAGATCATGCCTTCACGCACGCCGTTAGGCCTGCCTAACGTGCGCGAAACGTATCTGTTTCTCCGAGGCGGTGATCATCCATGGCTCCCGAACCGTACGTCGATGTACAGCGGTCGCCGGAGTTCGCAAGCTTACGAAAGGCGTTGCGCGGGTTTGTCTTCCCGATGACCGTCGCGTTCTTCCTTTGGTATGCCCTATACGTCGTTTTGTCCGCTTACGCCCGTGGTTTCATGAGCACGAAGCTCATCGGTGAGATCAACGTGGCGTTGGTGTTCGGGTTGCTGCAGTTCGTCACCACGTTCCTGATCGCGTGGCTGTACGAGCGGTACTCCTCGCGCAAGCTCGACCCGCTGGCCGAACAGCTGCGCAAGCGGATCGAGAACGGCGAAAAGATCGGGGCGGCCAAGTGACCACGCGCACCCTGACCATCATCCTGTTCCTGCTGTTCGTGGCGGCCACGCTGGCCATCACGATCTGGGCGAGCCGGCAGACCCGCACGGCCAACGACTTCTACGCCGGCGGGCGCTCGTTCTCCGGGTTCCAAAATGGAATGGCGATCGGCGGCGACTACATGTCGGCCGCGAGCTTCCTGGGCATCGCGGGCATCATCGCGCTCAACGGCTACGACGGGTTCCTGTATTCGATCGGGTTCCTGGTCGCCTGGCTGGTCGCGCTGCTGCTCGTCGCCGAGCTGCTGCGTAACGCCGGCCGGTACACGATGGCAGATGTTTTGGCCTTCAGAATGCGGCAGGTACCGGTCAGGACGGCGGCAGCGGTTTCGACGGTCACCGTGTCCATCTTCTACCTGCTGGCCCAGATGGTAGGCGCGGGCGCGCTCGTCGCCCTGCTGCTGGGGATCAAGCCGGGCGAGACGTTCCTCGGGATGGACGACACCACGGCCAAGATCGCGACGATCATCATGGTCGGCGCGCTGATGATCGTCTACGTGGTGGTCGGTGGCATGAAGGGCACCACGTACGTCCAGATCGTCAAGGCGTTCATGCTGATGATCGGCGCGGCGCTGATGACCATCCTCGTGCTGGCCGCCTACAAGTTCAACCTGTCGGCGCTGCTCGGTGATGCGGCGGTCAAGAGCGGCAAGGGCGACGCGTTCCTCAACCCCGGTCTGGTGTACGGCAAGGAAGTTGCGGGCAACGCGTTGCAGACGTTCTACAACAAGATCGATCTGCTGTCGCTCGGTATCGCGCTGGTGCTCGGCACGGCCGGCCTGCCGCACATCCTGATCCGGTTCTACACCGTGCCCACGGCCAAGACCGCACGGCGCAGCGTGCTCTGGGCGATCGGCATTATCGGCGCCTTCTACCTGATGACGCTGGCCCTCGGGTTCGGCGCGGCCGCGCTCGTCGGCGGGCAGGCGATCCGCGCACAGAACCCTGGCGGCAACACGGCCGCGCCCCAGCTGGCCGAGGCGTTGGGCATCCGATTCCTCGGCGGTACGTTCGGCGGGAGCATGTTCCTCGCGGTGATCGCGGCGGTGGCGTTCGCGACCATCCTCGCCGTGGTCGCGGGCCTCACCCTGGCGTCGTCGTCCTCGCTGGCGCACGACTTCTACGCCAACGTGGTGAAGAAGGGCACCGCCACCGAGCGGCAGGAGGTCGTCGTGGCACGGGTCTCGGCCATCGGCATCGGCGCGGTCTCGATCGTGCTCGGCATCCTGGCCCGCGACCTGAACGTGGCGTTCCTTGTGGCGCTTGCCTTCGCGGTGGCGGCATCGGGCAACCTGCCCGCGATCCTGTACAGCCTGTTCTGGAAGCGGTTCACCACGCGCGGGGCGACGTGGGCCATCTACGGTGGCCTGGGCTCGGCCGTGTTGCTGGTGTTCTTCTCGCCGGTGGTGTCGGGCCCGACGTCGGTCGTGTTCAAGACCGCCGACTGGGCCTGGTTCCCGCTTTCCAACCCCGGCATCATCTCCATCCCCCTCGGCTTCTTCTTCGGCTGGCTCGGCACGGTTCTTTCCAAGGAGCCTGCCGATGAGGAGAAGTACGCCGAAATGGAGGTGCGTGCCCTCACGGGCGCGGGCGCTCACTAAAAACGCCGCCCTCCCCCGCCGCTGCCTTCCCGTCTCCCTACCGGGAAGGCAGCGGTTTTTGGCAGGATTAATTTGGTTGCGGGTCGGGGTGGCCGTGACGAAGGTGGCGGGATGGAGATCCGTCAACTCGATCCGCACGATGAGCCCCAAGCACGGCAGTGGTATGAGGCGCTCTATGAAGGGGCCGCCGCGGGCCGGGTGGCTCCGCTTGTCGTGAGTGAGACCGCGCTGCTCACCTCGTTGCGCAGCAACGATACCAATCCCGGCTATGACCGCTGCGGCTTCGGCGCCTGGGAGGGGCCCAGATGTCTCGGCACCGCGATGGTGGATCTGCCACGGGCGGACAACACCCATTTCGCCGAGATCGACATCAACGTGCGGCCGGAAGACCGGGGGCGCGGTGTGGGGGCGGCGCTTTACGATGCGGCGCTGGCGATGGCGCGGGCGCAGGGCCGGACACTGGTCTGGAACGAGGTCTATGTCGCGCCGGGACTGTCGCTTTCGGACAGTCCCGGGGGCAGGTTCGCGTTGGCGCGCGGCTTCGCCAGCAAGCACACCGAGGAGCGGCTGCTGCTGGAGGTGCCGCTCGACGAACCAACACTGGCGGGGCTGGAGCAGTCGGCACAGGCCAAGGCCGACGGTTATCAGGTGGTCGGCTGGCACGGCATCGTCCCGGCACGCTGGCTCGGGGCGCTCGCCGAGATGCAGACCCTCATGACGCACGATGTGCCTTCGGGGGACAGCGATCGGGAGCCGATAACCCTTGCCCCCGAACGAGTGATGGCATCACAGACCCGGATGATCGAGCAGGGGTACGGCTTGCTCACGACGCTGGCGCTGGACTCGGCGGGGAGGCCTGCGGCATACACCGAGATGTATGTGACGGCGGATCGCGAAAACGTCCACCAGGACGACACCTTCGTGCTGCGCGCCCATCGCGGGCACCGGCTGGGCACGCTTGTCAAGGCGGCCAACCTGCGCCTGCTCGCGGAGCACTATCCGGGAGCGCGATATGTGCACACCTGGACCGCCCACGTCAACGATGCGATGCGGGCAATCAACGAGCGGTTCGGGTTTCGGGCGGTGGAGACCATGCACGAGGTGGAGGCGGTCTATCCAACATAATTGCTTTTGTCGGGGTACGGGAACGCGTTGACCTGGCAGCCGTTGAGTGCGATGGTCTGCGTCTGCATGACCGGCGCGAGCTGGCCGGAACCCGGGCACTTGACGTGCGAGAAGCCCAGATAGTGCCCGGCCTCGTGGTTGATGACCATGTGCCGGTAGACGGTGAGGCTGCTGAAGTGTGGCACGCCATAGGTCCAGCGGCGCAGGTTGATGAACAGGTTGTCACCGTTGCGGCACGAATACTGGTTTTGCGTGTCGACACCGGCCGATGCGCACAGGCGATCGGTCGTGTTGGGTGTGGTCAGGCGCACCCGCAGGTCGGCGGCGTCGCAAGTGGACACCCGCTGGAACATCCAGCGCTGCGAGGCGATCCAGCTCCGCTCGTCGGCCAAAATGACGTCCACAACGGAGGCGAAGCTCGCGGGCGTGAACGTGGTGATACCGTCCTCGACCTGAACGCAGTATTGCTTCAGCACGCCCGCGGTGCCGGCCACGCTGGTCCCGCCCGGTGCGGTCTGGCTGAACGTGCCCTCGCCTTCGAGCAGGACATCGGGCTGCTTCGGCGCGGGAGACGAACGCTTGGGCGACGGCTTCGGTGAGCGGCTCGGCGAGGGGGACGGAGAGGGCGAGGGTGAGGGCGACTCGACGACCGGCTCGGGCGACGGGATCGCCGATGGCGTAGCGCTTTGCGAAGCGGGAGCCGGGGTCGGCTGTGCCGCGGGCGCGCCCCGCGACGAGCAGGCCGCGATCAGGGCGGCGGTGGTCAACAGCAGCGCGCCGACGCGGATCTTCACTCGCGACAGCGTACAGATTTCCCACCGCCGCACCGCTGACCCGTTCGGCCCATCCTTGCCCATGCTTTCGAGTGGTTATGGTGACCCGGGTTTGGCGGTCATCAACGTGGTTTGCCTTGCTGCGCCTTGGTTTCAGTCGCCTCCGCCTCCGTTGCTGCGGCTCAGGTGAGCGGGCGGATGCCGTCGGGGAACGGACCGCCGGCGAGCAGGGCGGTGCCGGTGTCGGCGAGCGCGGTGAGGGCGGCGCGGTGTGGCGATGGGCCGAAGGAGAGCCGGGCGACACCGAGGGATTCCAGCTCCGCATTGGACGGCATGCCGGGCATGCCCATCAGGCTGACCTTGCGCTCGCCGATCCCCTCGACCAGCCGCGCGATGGTGTCGCGGTGGCGCGCTCCCGGCACGAACACGCACGCCGCACCCGCGTCGAGGAACGCCCGCCCGCGCGCGATCGCGTCGTCGACGTCGCCCGGCCCGCTGAGGAACTGGTCGGTGCGCGCGTTGAGCACGAACCCGGGCCCGCCCGCCTTGACCGCCGCCTCCACCGCGGCGACGGCTTCTGGCAGCGGCCTCATGGCGTCTTCGAGGTTGGCCCCGACCACGCCCGCGTCGACCGCCCGCCGGATGGTGGTGTCGACGTCGCCGTAGCCCGCCTCAAGGTCGGCGGTCACGGGCAGGTCGACCGCCGCGGCGATGCGCCCGACGGTGTCGAGCATGAGGTCGGGCGGGATCTGCTCGCCATCGGGATAACCGTGGGCTGCGGCGATGGCATAGCTTGCGGTCGCGATCGCCGCGCAGCCCGGCAGGTCGGCCACGACCTTGGCACTCGCCACGTCCCACACGTTGACCAGGACCAGCAGGGACGGATCGGTGTGCAGGCGGAGCAACTCACGCGCTTTGTCGTTCATGAGCGAACACTAACCCGGCCCTACGACATTTCCTGGCCGGACCCGGACTCCTCCATCGAGCCTAGGTCTGTATGATACAGATTCATGACAGGTCCGCGCTTTCAGCAGCTCGCGGCCGAGCTGCGCGAACGCATCGCGCTCGGGGATTACGCCCGTTCCGGTGCGCTCGACAGCGAGGCGGAGCTCGCCCGGCGTCACGGCGTGAGTCGTGTCACCGTGCGCCGGGCGCTGGAGGATCTGCGCGACCAGGGCCTGATCGCCGCGCGCAAGGGCTCGGGGTGGTTCGTGGTCTCAGGTGTCGCGTTCGGACAGTCGCTCGCGCTGGGCACGTTCCGCCACGCCAAATCGGCGGTCACCGTCCCGCTCGTGCGCCGGGTCAACTCCTACGAATACGTGCCCGCACCGGCAGACATCGCCCGGCTGCTGGAGGCGGCGTCCAAAAGCGAGCTGTTGCGCGTCGGCAGCGTGCGGCACGCCGGAAAGTCCCCGTTGGACGCCGTCGTCGAGTGGGTCCCGCTGGAGTTCGGCGCGCCGGTCAGCCGGGCCGAGGCCGAGGACCCGGGCGTCTGGGAGACGCTGCGCCGGCACGGCCACACCATCGACCTTGTCCGGCAGAGCATCACGGCCACCGCCGCGAGCGACTCGACCGCTGAGCTGCTGGAGACCCAGCCGGGCACGCCGCTGCTGCTCGTGCGGCGCCTGGCCATCGCACGCAACCGCCCGCTGGCCCTGTCCGAGCACCGCTATCTAGGCCACCGCTTCCGCCTCGACGTGGAGTTCCACGGCTGGCCGAGCCCCGACCCACCCGGCATATCCGAAACCGAATAGGAGCAACGCCATGCGCATCCTCGTCACCGGAGCCGCCGGTTTCATCGGCACCAACTTCGTGCACCACTGGGTCTCCCGCCATCCGGACGACCATGTCGTCGCGCTCGACGCGCTCACCTACGCCGGCAACTTGTCCAATTTGGACCCCGTGCGCGACCGCGTCACCTTCGCCCACGCCGACATCGCGGACGCCGGGGATCTGCTGCGCGAGCATCGGATCGACGTCATCGTGAACTTCGCCGCCGAATCACACAACAGTCTCGCGGTGCTGGATCCAGAAAGATTTTTTAAAACCAATGTTCTGGGTACCCAGAAACTGCTCGAAGCGGCACGACGGGTTGGGGTGGCGCGCTTTCATCACGTGTCCACGTGCGAGGTGTATGGCGACCTTGCGCTGGACGATCCCCGTGCCTTCACGGAGGAGTCACCCTATCGGCCGCGCACGCCCTACAACGCGAGCAAAGCCGGGGCCGACCACGCCGTCCGCGCCTATCACGAAACATTCGGCCTGCCGGCGACGATCAGCAACTGCGCCAACAACTACGGGCCCTACCAGTTCCCCGAGAAGGTGATCCCGTTGTTCATCACGCGGGTGCTGTGCGGGCTCCCGCTTCCGGTCTATGAGTCCAGTGCCAACCGGCGCGAGTGGTTGCACGTCAGTGACCACTGCACCGCCATCGAGCAGGTGTTGCTGCACGGCCGCGTCGGCGAGACCTACAACGTGGGCTCGGGCTTCGAGGTGAGCGTCGCCGCATTGGCCGAGTGCATCCTCGACCACCTGGGCCTGCCGCGCACGCTGATCGAAACCGTGCCCGACCGCCCCGGCCACGACCGGCGCTACCTGCTCGACTCCACCAAGCTGCGCACGGAAACGGGTTGGAGCCCGGTCATCGACTTCGATGCCGGGCTCGCAGCCACCATCTCGTGGTACCGGTCCAACCGCGATTGGTGGGCTCCTCTGCTGGAGAGGTCGTTGGTCAAGGAGCACGCTTGGACGGCATCATCGCGCTGACGCCTTCCGCTCCTTGCGCATCTTGCTGCCGAGGCGGTAGCGCTTGGCCTCGTCGATGAGTTCGCGCTGCCGCTGGTGGGCCATTTCGATCACTGCTTCCGGGTAATTCAACATGCACCAATACTCGGCCGCGCGGCGCTCGCGGCCATCGGGAGCGCTTACCTATCTTGTGCGCGACCCGTGCCCACGCACGCCCTAGGTATACCTAGACCCGTGGTGGGTGGGCCCACGCGGCGGGCTGCTCGCGCATGACACGGACGAAGGCGGCCAGTCCGATCAGGAGGGCCTCGCGCTCGGCGGGGGTCATGGCGTCGACCCAGCGAACGTAGCTGTCGTGGAAGGCGGCGCCCATCTCCCGGTGCATGGCCCGGCCGCGATCGGTGAGGCGCAGGCGGTAGATGCGGCGGTTGACCGGGTCGCGCTCGCGCACGAGCAGGCCCTTGCGCTCCATCTCGGCCGCCATCCGGCTGACCGAACTCTTTTCCAGGCGCAGCCGCTCGCCCAGCTCGCGTTGCGAAAGCGGGGTGTCGGTGTCGAGCTCGTGCAGGGCGAAGGCCTGGGACATGGACACGGGCTGTCCCGGGATCGCGCTCTCCGGCTGCAGCATGCCACCGGCGCGCACGAGCTGCATGAATAGCTCGTGTAGCCGTACCGCCGAATCCATGGTTGCACTTTACAACTCTGACGGCGTAGCCTATGGATAGTTGTAAGATACAACTCTGGGGGATCGCATGCACAAGCATCAGCACCGGCATCAGCGCAACATGCCGCACGTCTTCGCCGGCCGCGGCAGCCGCATCTACAACTTCTTCGCACACACCGTGTTTCGCGGCATGTATCGTCGGCTCGCGCGGGACGTCGCCGCCAACGCGCCGCAGGGCGCCGAGGTGCTCGACATCGGCACCGGGCCGGGCATGCTGCTGGCCGAGCTGGTCCGGATCCGGCCCGACCTCAGGCTGACCGGCATCGACCTGTCGCCCGACATGGTCGCGGCCGCCGCCCGCAACGCCGGCCCGCAGGTCACGGTCAAAGTCGGCGACGTGACCAACCTGCCGTTCGACGACGGGTCCTTCGACGTGATCGTGTCTTCGTTCAGCTCGCACCACTGGGACGACCCGGAGGCGGCCGCACCGGAGCTGACCCGCGTACTGCGTCCGGGCGGCAAGGCATACATCTACGATTTCCGGTTCGCCCCGTTCGATGTGCTCGACGCGGACGGGCCGCGCACGCGCGTCCGCACGGGCATCCCGTTCTTTCCGCGCTGCATCAGGCTCACGGTCTCCGCTAACGTCTAGGCGTGGTGATTGTGGTGTGCGGGGTGGCCGGGAGCGGAAAGACGACCATCGGCACGCTGCTTGCCCAGCGTCTGGGCGTGCCCTATGCCGACGCCGACGAGTTCCATCCGGAGTCCAACCGGCGCAAGATGGCCGCGGGGATGCCGCTCACCGACGTCGACCGGCTGCCGTGGCTCGAAGCCATCGCGGCCTGGATCGACGAGCGCGTCGCGGCCGGCGAGAGCGGTGTGACCTCGTGCTCGGCGCTCAAGCGGGCCTATCGCGACCTGTTGCGCGAGGGCCGCCCGCAGGTGCGGCTGGTGTTCCTCGACGTCGACCCCGAGGTGATCCAGGAGCGCCTGCGGCACCGGCACGGGCACTTCTTCCCGCCGGACCTTGCCCGCAGCCAGTTCGCGGCGCTCGACCGGCCCCACGAGGACGAGCGGCAGGTGATCATGGTCGATGGCAACCTGCCGCCGGATCAGGTGGTCGACACCATCTTGGCCAAGACATAGGTGGCGTGGGTGGCCCGCTCGTCGCCCAGCGCCATGAGCGCGAACAGCTTCTCGTGCCAGCTGCCGGCCGCCTCGACGCGCCGCTTGAGCACCGGGGTCGCGGCGAAGTCGAGCACCACGAAGTCGGCCTCGTTGCCCACGTTGAATGAGCCGATGACGTGTTCGAGGCGCAGTGCCTCGGCCCCGCCCAGCGTGGCGAGATAGAAGGCGCGCCAGGCGGTGAGTTTGTCGAACGGCAGAGGTTCGCCTTGGGCTGGGCGGACGCCCGGCAGCGGTTCGATCGGGGCGACTGTCGTGAGTGGAGGGTGGTGGCCGAGGTATTCGCGGGCTCGCATGGCCTGTGCCTGGTAGGCGGCGCCCATGGTGTGCAGGATGGAATAGCTCGTGCCTGCCCCGCAATCGGTGCCAAGGCCGACGCGGATGCGGGTGCCATCCTTGGATTTGAGCGTCTCGTACAGGTTGTGCGTCCCGCTGCCCAGGAAGAAGTTCGACGTCGGGCAGAACGCGATCGACGCGCCATGCGCCCGGAACAGCTCCCGGTCCCCCTCGTTGATCTCGCAGCAGTGTGCGAACAACGCCCGCTCGCGCAGCAGCCCACCATTGGCCACATACGCCTGCGTGTAGGTGGGTGTGCCGAACCGTGCGCGGACGATCGCCTCCTCTTCGAGGTTTTCCGACAGGTGAGTCTGCAGCCACACGTCGTGCTCGTCGAGCAGCTCACCGCACATCCGGAGCATCGCGGGGCTGCACGTGAGCGCGAAGCGCGGCGTCACGGCATAGCCCAACCGGCCCTTTCCGTGCCAGCGCTCGATCAGCTCGACGGTGTCGCGGCGGGCCGACTCCACGCTCGCGTCGTCTTGGTTGCCGCCGTGGGAGGACCCGTCCTGCACCACCTTGCCCGTGATCATGCGCAGGTCGCGGGCGTGCGCCTGGCGGAAGAAACCCTCGGCCGACTCCTTCGGCGTGCTTGACCACACCATTGCCGTGGTCGTGCCGGCCGCGAGCAGCGTGTCGAGGAAGAAGCCGGCGACGCGCTCGGCGTGGGCGACATCGTCGAACCGGGCCTCGGCCGGGTACACGTAGCGGTCAAGCCACTGCAGCACCTGTTCGCCGTGACTGGCGATCGCGTCCATCTGCACGTAGTGGACGTGCGTGTCGATCATGCCGGGCAGGATGAGCTTGCCGCTGTAGTCCACGACATCGTCGAACTGGCCGCGCCACGGCTCGACCGCCGCGACATGACCGTCATCCGTGGTGACAAGCACGCCATCGGGCAGCAGGCGCACGGCGTCTGGAGGCGGCTCCAGCGTTGCCCCCGGATCGCCCGTGAAATCCAGTATCGTGCCCCGGAACGCCCGCACAACGACCAAGATAGTGCAGGTCGGACAAAACTCCGTTCAGGCGAAGCCGTGATCTTGCCGTTGCCGAAAAATTACGGCCTACACGCCGCCGTATGAGTGGAGTCCATCGAAGAAGAGGTTGACGCCGAACAGGTTCATCAGCATCGTGAGCCAGCCGACGACGGCGATCCACGCGGTCACACGCCGCTTCACACTGGGCGTGGCGCGGGCGTGCAGGTAGGCGGCATACACGATCCAGGAGATGAACGCCCACGTCTCCTTGGGATCCCAGCCCCAGTAGCGGCCCCACGCCGCCTCGGCCCAGATCGCGCCGGCCGCGACCGCGAACGTCCACACCGGGAACGCGAAGGCGTGCATGCGAAACGACAGCCGCTCGACGGTCTCGGCGTTGGCCAGGAACCGCCCGTATGGGTAGAGCCCGCCGCGCTTGCCCTCGTCGTATCCGCTGCGGATCAGGTACATGACGGATGCCGCGAACCCGACCAGGAACAGGGCCGACGACAGCGCGGCCGTGCCCACGTGCACCACGAACCAGTACGAGTCGAGCGCCGGCACCAGCGGGCCGACCGGCGTGTTGAGCACGACCATCGCCACGCCCGTCAGCAGCACCTGCACCAGCGTCACGAACAGTCCCAAGTGGACGGTCTCGCGCCACTTGACGACCACGCCGAGCCACACGAGCGTGCCCACGAGCGTGACGGTGAGCACGAACTCGTACATGTTGCCCCACGGCAGCCGGCCCGCCTCCATCGACCGCGTCACGACCGTGACAAGGTGCGCCAGCGCGGCCAGCACGGTGAAGGCGACCGCGTATCGGCCAAGCTGGACAGGCCGTGGCTCGGGATCGGTGGTCGGCTCGGCGACGGTGTAGCCGCCCTGCCGCGTGATCGGCCCGTCCTGCGACCCGCCTGCATGCACGAGCTCCGGCTCGCGCGCCACCGCGCGTGCGACCGCGCCGCGCCGGCCGAACGCGTAGTCGGCGGCGTGCGTGAGCATCGCCGCAAGGTACAGCAGGACGGTGATTATGAGGACGTTGTCGGACACCTGGTCAACCTCGCAAACTCTTCCGCGAACCCCGGGTAGTCGGTCTTGGGAAGCCCGCCCGCCTCGGCGGAGCCGTCCGGGTGCAGTCGCCACCACACCCTACGCCGCCTGCCATAAAGCGACAGCGGCAGCCCGATCACCAGCAGCGCGGCGCCGGCGAGCACGATGGGCGTGCCCGGGTCGTGCCGGACGGAGATGGTGATCCACGGGCGGGTGCCGAGAAACTCCACCCTGCTGCCGTCTTCGAGCGTCCAGCTCTCACCCTTGCGCAGGATTTTGGCCTCGCCCATCTGCTTGAGCCGGTCCTTGTCCAATGTGTACACCGACTTGGCGAGCCCGGCGTCCAGGCCAAGGTCGCCGGAGTAGGCGAGCAGGATCAGCTGCGGGTCGTTCTCGGCCGGGTGGGTCGACCGGCCCATCGAGGCGGTCGGCAGGTACAGGCCCTCGAAGCCGATCTGCTTGGTCTTGTCGCTGCCGTTGGCGTCGGGGAACGCGGCCACGCCCTCGCTGGTAAGCATGCCGTCGACCGGCAGGAACGGGCTCACCGTGGTCTGCGTGCGCCCCTGCGCGTCGGTGTATCGGATCTCCAGCGCGTAGCCCTGCCCGAGCAGGTAGACGTTGGCCCCGTCGAGGCGCAGCGGCCGGTTCACGCTGAAGGAGAGTCCACCGTTGACCGTGGCATCGAAGAACTTCGGCACCCCATTGTCCTCATAGGACACATCAAAGTCGTTGAGCTCCAAGCAAAACCGGGGCAGATCGCTGGCCGACACGCGTGGCCCGAGCCCATAGTCGTCGTATTGCTGGAGCGTGTTGCAGAACGCCTGATCCGACCCCTGCACCAGCAGCCGGTTGGCGTGCCAGCCCCACTGCGTGCCGATCCCGACTCCCACGAGCACGAGCAGCAGCGCCGTGTGGAAGAGAAGATTTCCGGTTTCTTTGAGGTACCCGCGCTCGGCCGCGATGGTCACCGTGCCGTCAGGATGCTCGCGCCGCCTGACCCGCCACCCCTTGAGTTGTGGCTCAGGATGCGAGTCGAGTTTGGCGTAGGCGGGCAGGCGCTGCATGCGCATCGGCGCGTCCGGCGGCGGCTTGCGCAGCGCGCGGACCTGGTCGCGCAGGCGCGGCACGACGCACCCGATCAGCGACGTGAACAGCAGCAGATAGATCGCCGAAAACCACGGCGAGGCGAACACGTCGAACGCCCACAGCCGGTCGAGCACTGGCGCGAGCTTTGGATTGGCGTCGAAGTAGCCCCGGACGTCCTCCATCTTCACCGACCGCTGGGGCAGCACGGAGCCCGGAATCGCCGCCACGGCGAGCAAAAACAGCAGGATCAGCGCCGTGCGCATGCTGGTGAGCCAGCGCCAGCTGTTGCGCAGAAAAGCCAGGGGGCTCATATGCCGATGCTTCCCGCGCCGACGGTCGCCCGCAGCCACGTGATGAACTCCGACCACGCGCCGGTCACCAGCGCCAGCCCGACGACGATCAGCATGACCCCGCCGATCCGGGTGACCCATCGCGAATTACGCCGGATCGCCTGCACCACACCGGCCAGCCGGCGCATGCCGAGGCCGAAAATCAAAAACGGAAGACCAATTCCGATGCAGTATCCAATAGCGAGCACGACGGCCCGCCCGGTGTTGCCGCCCACGCCTGCCAGCCCGAGCACCGCGCCCAGGGTCGGCGACAGGCATGGGACCCAGCTCAGGGCGAACACCGCGCCGAAGACCGGCGCGCCCAGCAGGCCCGCCCGCGGGAGGTGGTGCACCCGCCACTCGTTTTGCAGCCCCGGAATCAGGCCCAGGAACGCCACGCCGAGCACGATGATCAGCGTGCCGACCGCGATCTGCACGACCCGGTCGTGCTGCACCAGCAGCCGCCCGGCCTGCGCCGCGAGCACGCTGATGGTGATGAACACCGCGGCGAAGCCGGCCGTGAACAACCCCACCCCGGCCACCACCCGGCCCGGGCGCGGGTCGTCGAGGTCGGCGCCCACCAGGCCGGTGACATAGGCCAGATAGCCCGGCACGAGGGGCAGCACACAAGGCGAGAGGAAGCTCACGAGCCCGGCCAGCGCCGCGATCCCCAGCGCGACGATCAGTGGCCCACCCGTGACGAGGTCGGTCATGACCGGCCCGCGACCTCGTCGACCAGCGCGCGCAGCTCATCCTTGAGGATCGCCTTGCGGATCACCGCGGCGATCCTGCCGTCGCGGTCGATGATCAGTGTGGCCGGAACCACATTCGGCGGGACCTGAACGAACTCCAGCGCGATCCGCCCGGCCGGGTCGAAGATGCTCGGGTAGGACGCGCGGTCCGCGTCGAAGGCGAGCGCCTTGTCCTTCTCATCGCGGGTGTTGATGCCGATGAACTCCACCTGGGGCAGATCCTTGTGCACGGCCTCCAGGTCGTCGGCCTCCACCCGGCACGGCCCGCACCAGCTGGCCCAGAAGTTGATGACGACCACGCTGCCGCGCTTGCTCGCGAGGTCGTAGGTGCCGCCGCCCTCCAGCAGCTCGCCCGTGACAGCGGGCGCCGGCACGCGCTTGTCGGGCTCGTATTTGACCACCGGGCCCGCGTCCTGCTCGGTGCACCCGGCGGCCGCCAGCATCAGCGACCCGGCCAGCCCGAAGGTGAGGAGTTTGCGGAACACGAAGACATCATGCCCCGCGGCCGACACCGGGTCCCAAGTGGGCCGCCGGTTCCGAGTATGTGATCTGGGTCAACGTCCCGTCGTCGAAGGTCAGCGACGTGAGGCTGGCCAGCCCGCACTGCCGGGTGCGCGGGTCGTGCCACAGCCGCCCGCGCGACAGGCTCCGCCGCACTGTCCAAATCGGAAGCTGGTGGGAGACCAGCACGGCCTCGTGCCCGTCGGCCTCGGCGCGGGCGGCGTCGACCGCCTGGGCCATGCGCCGGGCGATGTGCCGGTATGGCTCCCCCCAACTGGGCCGGAACGGGTTGCGCAGCATCCACCAATTGCGGGGCGAGCGCAGCGCGAGGTCGACGCGCAGCCCTTCGAACAGGTTGTCGCTCTCGATCAGCCGGGGATCGATCACGATGGGCAGGCCGAACTGCTCGGCGATCGGGAGCGCGGTCTCCTGCGCTCGTTCGAGCGGGCTGGCCACCACGTAGGTGATGTCGTGCCCGGACAGCGCGGTCGCGACCGCCTTGGCCATCTGCTGGCCCAGCTCACTGAGCTGGTATCCGGGCAGGCGCCCATAGAGCACACTGCTCGGGTTGTACACCTCGCCGTGCCGCAGCAGGTGGACGACTGTTCTCACGTGCCGCTCACTTCGCGGCCGCCGCTGCGTCCGCGCGACTGGCGCACAGCGGACCTCACTTTGCGGCCGCCGCCGCGCGGGCCGCGATCGGGAGCGCGGCCGCGATCCGGTCCATCGCCTCGTCGTTGATCGCGGTGGACACGAACCACGCCTCGAACGCGCTCGGCGGCAGATAGACGCCCTGGGCCAGCATGCTGTGGAAGAACGCCGCGAACGCCGCCACGTTCTGCCGCTTAGCCACGGTGTAGTCGGGCACGGGCCCTTCCACGAAGAAGATAGAGAACATGTTGCCGGCACTCGACAGGTGATGCGGCACCCCGGCGGCGGTCAGGGCCTCGGTGGCCAGGGCCGAGACGCGGGCGGCAGTGTCGTCGAGCCGCGCGTAGGTGGCGTCGGTGGCCAGGCGCAGCGATGCGAGGCCCGCGGCACAGGCAAGCGGATTGCCCGACAGCGTGCCCGCCTGATAGACCGGCCCGGCAGGGGCCAGGCGCGACATGATCTCCTCGCGGCCGCCGAATGCCGCAGCCGGAAGCCCGCCGCCCATCACCTTGCCGAACGTCCACAGATCGGCATCGACCGGCTCCAGGCCGTGCCAGCCCGCACGCGACACGCGGAAGCCGGTCATCACCTCGTCCATGATCAGTAGCGCGCCGTGCCGGTGGGCGAGCCGCGCCAGGCCCTCGTTGAACCCCTTCGCAGGTGCGATCACACCCATGTTGCCCGCGGCCGCCTCCGTGATGATGGCCGCGATGTCTTGTGCTGCAAGGGCTTCCGCCACGGCGTCAAGGTCGTTGTAGGGCACGACAATGGTCTCGCTCGCGGTCGCCCCGGTGACGCCCGGCGAATCGGGGATCGCCAGCGTCGCCACCCCGCTGCCCGCGGCGGCGAGCAGCCCGTCGACGTGGCCGTGGTAGCAGCCGGCAAACTTGATCACCTTTGTCCGGCCGGTGAACCCGCGCGCCAGCCGGATGGCCGACATCGTCGCCTCGGTGCCGGAGCTCACCAGGCGCACCTGATCGACGGCCGTCCGCTCGACGATCTCCTCGGCCAGCTCGACCTCGCCGGGTGTGGGCGTGCCAAAGCTCGTGCCGCGCCCGGCCGCCTCGCGCACCGCCTCGACGATCGTCGGGTGGGCGTGCCCGTGGATCAGCGGACCCCAGGAGCACACCAGATCGACGTAGCGCCGGCCGTCGGCGTCGTACAGCCACGGGCCCTCGCCGCGCAGCATGAAGCGCGGCGTGCCGCCGACGGACTTGAACGCGCGCACGGGCGAGTTCACGCCGCCGGGCACGATGGCCATGGCACGCTCGAACAGCTTCTCGGACGCCGGGGCATCCGCCGGGTACTCAGCGGTCACGTCAAAATTCTGCCAGACCTGTGACCGTGCTATGGACGCCGCTGCAGGCCCCCACAACCGGGCGCCTGCTTTCCCCCGCACTTGGCGCCGGCTTCCATGGGCATGCCCTTACCCGGCGGCCGCTCTCCAGCGGGCACGCTGCGTGGCGGTCGCAGGTGCTTCGCGGCGGGCGCCGCAGGCCCACAGGGTGTTGACCATGAAGCTGGCGCCACGACCCGCCGCCGAACATGGACGTAAGTTCATGATCGACGCGAAACGGGGCCGGGTTAGGGGTGGCGGTAGGGGCCGACGACCTCCCGGAGGTGGTGAGGGGCGGCCTGGACCACGGCCGTGCCGCCGCGGGCCAGCAGGATCTCTCGCGCGGCCTCCAGTTTGCTGATCAGGCGGAGGGGCGGGAGGTCGCCCGGCAGGCACGCCCAGCCGAGGCCGCTGCCCATGCTGCCGCGCACGGGCACGGTCGCGCCCAAGGCCCCGGCCAGCGCGTCATGCACCGCGTGCAGCTGGCCGTCGGGCGTGTGCAGGCGCAGCGCGACCTCGCCGAGGCGGAACGGATATCGGCCCCACCACGCGGGCGGATGCCCGCTCGGCTGGGCGTCGTCGAGCCCGATCCGGCGGGCCAGCTCTCGGGTGCGGTGATGCACGCTGACCGACGAACCCTCGAACAGCATCGACACCGCGCCGCCGGGCGGGGCGGTTGGGCCGAGGCCGCCGCGCCTGCCTGACGTGCTCGGCAGGTCGATCTCGACCGCGGCCGGGGCCACGTTGGCGGCCGTGATGTCCTCGCGCAGGCCCGCCAGCCGGATCGGCTCGGGCAGCGGGAACGTCACCCACAGCCGCGCCTCGGGCAGGGGATGGGTCTGCAGGGTCACGTCGACCACGCAGCACGCCGGATGCGGCCAGCCGGGATAGGCCCAGCGCAGGTCGCACACGCTGCCGCCGAGCAGCTGCACCCGGTCGGCGACGCTGGTGATCGTGCCGTCGGGCAGGACCACAGTCGCGTCGGTGACCAGCGCGGCGGGCGGGCCGAACCAGTGGGCGAGCGGCCCGGTCTCGCCGGTGACCATGATGCCGCCGAGCGTGGCCCGCGCGGACGGCGGGTCGAGCGCGAGCCGCCGTCCGTGGACGGACAGCTCCTGCGCAATGACGTCGATGCGCACGCCCGCGCCCACCGTCACGCACGCGGTTTGCGTGTCGTAACGTCGATGATCGAACGCGCTCAGGTCGAGCAGGATGTCGACGACCGGCGGCAGGTCCAGCCAGGAAAGCTTGCTGCCACCGCCGCGCGGGAGCAGCACGAGATCGCGCGCGTGCGCGATGCGCATGAGACCGCGCAGCTCAGAAAGATCTTGCGGCACGCCGACGTATCGAACGGCCGAACCCGCCAGTTGGTCGGCCAGACCGCCCTCACGACAGGATGGGAGGTCGAATGTGCTCAACAAATTGCCTCACTCTCCCGCACACGGCTTTACGGGAATTAGAACATGTGTACGAACAAGGATGGTACAGCCGAGGCCGTTCGAGGCGCTACCGTTACCGCCATGACTTCGGCCCCGATCGCTAAGCGGATTCCGTTCACCAGGAGTCACCATGGTGACGTGCTCATCGACGAATATGCGTGGCTTGAGGATAAGGACGACCCGCAGGTCGTGGCCTATCTCGCGGCCGAAAATGAGTACACCGAACAGGTGACGGCCCACCTGGCAGGGCTGCGCGACGCGCTGTTCCAGGAGATCAAATCGCGGACGCAGGAGACCGACCTGTCGGTGCCGATGCGCAAGGGTGGCTATTGGTACTACACCCGCACCCAGGAGGGCAAGCAATACGGCATCCACTGCCGCCGCGCCATCGCACCCGGTGAGACCGCCCCGCCGATCCCTGCCGACGGTGCCCCGCTGCCGGGCGAACAGGTGCTGCTCGACGGCAACGAGCTGGCCGAGGGGCACGAGTTCTTCGCCCTTGGCACGTTCGATGTCAGCCCCGATGGCCGGCTCCTCGCATATTCGACCGACTTCGCCGGTGACGAACGATTCACATTGAGGATCAAGGATCTGGCAACGGGTGAGCTGCTTCCCGATGAGATTCCGAATACGTTTTACAGCACCGCATGGGCAATTGATAATTCAACGATCTTCTATCTCAGCGTGGACGACGCCTGGCGGCCGCACAAGGTGTGGCGGCACCGGGTCGGGTCCACAGTGGACGACGAGCTCGTTTACGAGGAAACCGACGAGCGATTCTGGGTCGGCGTCGATCTGACGCGCTCGAAGCGGTACATAGTAATAGACATTCATAGCAAGGTTACCTCGGAGATCAGGCTCATCCCGTCGGACCGGCCGGGTGACGCGCCGGTGGTCTTCGGCGCCGGGCGCAGGCAGGGCGTCGAGATGTCCATCGACCACCAGGGCGACCGGTTCCTCGTGCTGCACAACGATGGAGCGATCAACTTCACCCTGGGCTGGACCCCGGAATCGGACACGACACAGTTCCATCCGATCATCGAGCACCGCGACGACACGCGGCTGGAGGGCGTTGACGCGTTCGACGGGCTGCTGGCCGTCCAGTTCAGGCGCGACGGGCTCACCGGGTTGAGGATCCTCCCAACCGACGGCGAGGCCTATGATATTTCCTTCCCCGATCCGCTCTACACCGTGGACCTGTCGAGCAACCCAGACTATGAGACGACCCAGCTGCGGCTGACATACACCTCGATGGTGACGCCGGACTCGGTGTACGACTACGACCTCGCGGCGCGGGAGTTGTTGCTGCGCAAGCAGAAGCCCGTGCTTCCCGGGCCCGACGGGGTGCCCTACGACCCGGCGCGCTACGAGCAGCACCGGGTGTGGGCCACGGCCGACGACGGCACGCGCGTGCCCATCTCGCTGGTGTGCCGGGTCGGCACGCCCCGCGACGGGTCGGCGCCGTGTGTCCTTTATGGATACGGGTCGTACGAGAGCAGCATGGACCCGTGGTTCTCCATCCCACGGCTGTCGCTGCTCAACCGGGGGGTCGTGTTCGCGGTCGCGCATGTGCGGGGCGGTGGCGAGCTGGGCCGCAGGTGGTACGAGGAGGGCAAGCTGCTGCACAAGCGCAACACGTTTACCGACTTCAACGCGTGCGCGCAGCATCTGGTCAAGTCGGGGTGGACAAGCTCCGACCGGCTCGTGGCGCGCGGCGGCTCGGCGGGCGGGCTGCTCATGGGCGCGATCGCCAACCTCGCCCCGTCTGCGTATGCGGGCATCGTGGCGCAGGTGCCGTTCGTGGACGCGCTCAACACGATTCTCAACCCGTCGCTGCCGCTGACCGTGATCGAGTGGGAGGAGTGGGGCAACCCGCTGGAGTCCCGTGAGGTCTACGAATACATGAAGGGGTATTCGCCGTACGAGAACGTGTCCGACGTGGACTATCCGGCCATCCTGGCGATGACGAGTTTGAATGACACTCGGGTACGGTACTGCGAGCCCGCGAAGTGGATAGCCAAGCTGCGCGCGGTCGCGCCCCAGGGCGACTATCTGCTCAAGACCGAGATGGGCGCCGGGCACGGCGGGCCGTCGGGCCGATACGATGCCTGGAAGGAAGAGGCGTTCATGTCGGCGTGGATCCTCGGCAGGCTGGGGCTCGCGTAGTCTGCCCGGGTGGGGCACGACTTTCGCAGGCTGTGGTTCGCCTACGGCGTCAGCGAGTTCGGCAGTTATCTGGCGATGGGCGCGCTGCCGCTCATCGCCGTACTGGTGCTCGGCTCGCCCGTGTGGCAGGTTTCGCTGCTCGCGGCGATCGGCACGATCACGTCGGCGCTGGTCGCCCTGCCGCTGGGGCCGTGGATCGAGTTCCGGCGCAAGCGGCCGATAATGATCGGCGCCGATGTGGTGCGGGCGCTGGTGTTGCTCAGCGTGCCGGTGGCCTATGCGTTGCAGGTGCTCAGCTTTGCCCAGTTGTGCGTGGTCGCCTCGGCACAGGCGCTCGGGCAGATCGTGTTCACGGCGGCGGGCGGGGCGCACCTGAAGGCGCTCGTGCCGCAGGGCGAGCGGGTGCGGGCGTTGGGGCGGCTGGAGGCCACCATGTGGTCGGCCGTCACGGTCGGCCCGATGCTGGGCGGGTTGCTGATTTCGAGCGTGGGCAAGACCGTGACGATCGCGCTCGACGCGGTGACCTTTCTGGTTTCGGCGGTCGGGATTGGACGGTTGCGCACGCCGGAGCCGCCACCGCCACCCCGGGTCGCGAGTTTTCGTTGGGGCGCAGGCGTCACCAGCGGATGGCGATATGTTTTCCAGCACGACGGCCTGCGGCCGTTGTTCCTCAACGCGATGCTGTTCGGTGGGGGCGTGATGTGGTCCAGCCCGCTCTACACCGTGCTGATGCTGCAAGAGTTGAGATTTACCCCTTGGCAGTACGGCTTGGCGCTCGGCATCCCCGGGCTGGGTGGGGTGATCGGGGCCCTGCTGGCCCGGCGGCTGGTGCGCCGGCACGGTGAGCGGCGGGTCATGCTCGTGTCGGGTGTGCTGCGCGCGATCTGGCTGCCGCTCATCCCGCTCGCGGGGCCGGGGGTCGGCGGGCTGGCGGTGATCGCGGCGGCGAACCTGGGCGTGCTGTTGTCGGCGGGCGTGTTCAACCCGGTGTTCGGGTCCTATCGCATGTCCGTGACCGTCGACGACCACATGGCGCGGGTCCAGACCACGTGGTCGATCTCGTCAAAGACGGTGCAGCCGCTGTTCATGATGGTGGGCGGGGTGTTCGCCGCGCTCACGTCTGTCCGGACAGGACTATGGGCGGCCGCGGTGCTCGTGTTGCTCAGCGTTTTTCTTCTTCCTTGGCGCCGCCGTCCGGTCAGCGCGGAGAACAGCCTCGCCCTGACCGTGCGCAGCCCGAGGTGACGCGGCGCGCGGCCGAAAAGCCGCGCAGCGTCTGGGGTGCGAATCGGTGCCCCGGCGGGTGCGGGCGCGCTCGTCGTCGCCGTGGCGGTGGGCGGGCCGGTGCTGTTTGGCGGGATTCGGGCTCGAAACGCCTGGGCCATCGAGACTGGCGCCGACGCCGATGGCTCGCAGTTTCGTCACGTTCGTCGGCGTCTCGCCACGTGACGAGGAGCGCTGCCAACTCACCCCGAAGACCTAGGCCTGGGTGAGGGCAAGCGCGGCCGCACCGTAAAGCCCGGCATCGCGGCCCAGGCTCGTGGCCTCGATCTGCAGCCGGCGCAGGAACGCCAGCCCGGCCCGGCGCTTGACCGTCTGACGCAACGGGTGCAGCAGTGTTTCGCCCGCTGCGGAGACCCCACCGCCGACGACGATGCGGTCGATGTCGCACAGTGCGGCGGCAGTGAGGAACGCTATGGCCAGTGCGTCGGCTGCACGCTCGAACGCTGCCACGGCAATGGGCACACCGATCCGTGCGTCCGCAGCGAGCATGCGCGCATCGGGCGTGGGCGATGTGGGCTGCCAGCCATGGGCGAGGGCCCAGCGGGTCATGGCGGGCCCACTGGCGATGGTTTCGACGCAGCCGACGCCGCCACACGGGCAGGGTTCGCCGTGCGGGTCGACGGTGATGTGTCCGATGTGCCCGGCGTTGCCGGTGGGCCCGAGAAAGGGTGTGCCGTCGATGACCAGGCCGCCACCGACGCCGGTGGAGACGACGACGCCGAGCATGGTGTGGCCGGGGGTGGCGTGGCCGCCGCGCCACCACTCGCCGAGCGCCATGCATTGTGCGTCGCCCGCTATCGCGACCGGCAGGCCGCCCGAGAGCTCGGAAACCTTGTCCGCCAACGGGAAGCCGCGCCAGGCCGGGATGTTCACCGGGCTGACGCGACCCCGGTCCAGCGGGCCGGCCGTGCCGATGCCCACGCCCGCCAGGCCGGGCGACGAGGCCAGCGAGCGTACGAGCGCTGACAGCGTGGCCGTGGGATCGGCACCGATGGGCACCTCCACGCGTTCCTGCATCTCGCCCGAATCGCCGACGATCGCGGCCGCGAACTTGGTGCCGCCGATGTCGAGCGCGAGCATCCGGCGATGAGTGAGATGCCGGCCGCGCTGCAGATGCTCGCCCGCGACGGCGACCGGAGAGACTGCGGTGTCGACGGGTGGCCCAGTTTCCGCCGCCCCCGTTGGCGGCGTGTTGACCATGAAGTTGATGTCGCGGCACACCGTCGAGAGTGGACCTGAGCTCATGATCGGCGCCAAGGCGAGGAGGGCTCGTTGAGGCAGCGGAGGACGGGGTGGGTGAGCAGTTGGGTGGGGTCGAGTTGCTTGGTGGTCGTGATGTGCCAGGTGACGGACTCGCCGGGCAGCAGGGTCACCAGCTGGTCGTCGATGGTCGCGTCGGGGTCGAGGCGGTCCGGGAAGAGGGCGAGCTCGCGCAGGATGGTCTCGGCGGTGATGTGCACGCGATAGCCGCCGTCGACCGGCTCGGCCGTGCCCCGCAACGAAGCCGGTGGGAACGCGATGGAGACGTCCTCCTCGGCGAACCTCACGGCTCTTTGTGCGCCGACCGAAGCCGTGACGAGGTCGGCTGGCGTGTAAGGGAATCGTGCCACGTCACGTGGTGGGATTGAGATCGGGACTTCTTGTGTGGTGAGCACTTCGCCGTGGATGGTGTGCTGGGTGGTGACGAGAGTGTCCCGCCACGGGAGTGCGGAGTCGTTGACGAGCACCAGCTCGTTGTCCTGGAAGGTGATCAGCCGATCGGCATAGGCACGCCGAAGCTCGTACCAGAGTGGCTTGCGCCGGCCCGCACCGTCGACGGCGGCCCATGACGTGACGGGCCAGCAATCGTTGAGCTGCCAGACGATCGTGCCCATGCAGTATGGCATCAATGCACGGAATCGTTGTATGCCAAAGGATACGGCACGTGCCTGGTTGAGCTGGGTGTAGTAGTGCCAGTCGTCGAAAGTTGACGGCCGTGGGAGGTGTCCCTGCAAGCCGCTGAGGAGTTTGGCTTGGCCGTCGATTGCCTTCTGATGTGAGGAGTCCGGCGTCAGCTCCGGCGCGGTGACTGAATCGCGCAGTGTGGCCCAGGTGGGCGGGCCTTGAAAGCCGAACTCCGCCACGAATCGTGGAGTGTAGGTCGCATAGTGCGTGTAATCGTGGGTCACCCAGACGGTCCAGATGTGCACCGTCCCCAATGAAGGGTCTTTGACATCAAGGGAAGGGTCTCCGGAATACGGGCTCCCCGGCCAGTAGGGACGGCTCGGATCGAGCTCGCCGACCAGGCGCGGCAGCAGGTCGTGGTAGAAACCCGCGCCCCACGACCGCCCTTCGAGCCGGTCGCGCCAACCCCAATGCTGGTGTCCCTCAAGGTTTTCGTTGTTGCCACACCAGATCACCAGCGAAGGGTGACTCATCAGGCGCACGATGTTGTCCCGCGCCTCCGCCTCGACCTCGGAAGCGAACGGCTCCTCCTCCGGGTAGGCCGCACAAGCGAACGGAAAGTCCTGCCACACCAACAATCCCAGTTCGTCGGCGGTGTTGTAGAACTCGTCGGACTCGTAGACTCCGCCGCCCCACACGCGCAAGAGATTGGCCCCGGCGTCGATGGCTTGCCGCATCCGCGTGGCCACATGGTCTGCGGTCACCCGTGTGGGAAAGCAATCATCCGGTATCCAGTTGAACCCGCGCACAAACACCGGCTTGCCGTTGACGATGAGCCGGAACGCCTCCCGCTCGATGCTGACCGTGCGCAGCCCCACCCGGCGAGACCAGGTCGACTCCCCCAAGGTCACGCTCAGGTCGTAAAGGTGTTGCTCCCCATGGCCTTGCGGCCACCACAACTGCGCATCGGGCACGTCGAGCTTCAGGACCGCCGAGGTCTGCCCGGCCGCCAGTTTGGTGTCGACCATGACCCCGCCGATGGACGCCGTCACGGTGAGCGGGTCCTCCGAGACCCGTTCCACGTCAACGAAGACGTCCACCCCGTCCAGCCGGGTTTGCGGCCGCACCGAAGCGAGCCGCGCACCCGACCACGAATGCAGCCCGATGGCCCGCCAGATCCCGGCGGTCACCAGCGTCGGGCCCCAGTCCCACCCGAAGTTGCACGCCATCTTGCGAATGAACTGGTATGGCTCGTCATATGCGCCCGGCCGGTCGCCCAGCCGTTCCCTGTGCGCCAGCGCATAGTCGTAAGCCGAGTCGAACGTGATGGACAGTGTGTTGGAACCGGCGTTCAGCGAAACCGGGAACCGATAGGTGCGGTGCATGTTCGCCGTGTGCCCGATCTCGACCCCGTTGAGCCGCAGCGTCGCGACCGTGTCCAGCCCTTCGCAGACCAGATCGACCCGGTCGTGCCCGTCGGGCGCCCAGTCGAACGTGGTCGTGTAGGTCCATCGCCTGCGCCCGATCCACGCCAGCCGGGTCTCGTTGTCGTCACGGTACGGCTCTTCGATGAGCCCGGCCGCGAGCAGGTCGGTGTGGACGCAGCCGGGGACGGTGGCTGGAATCCCGTCGTTGAAGTCGAGGGTCCACCCGTCGTGCAATCGGCGGTACATTTCTCTCCCAGGCGCTGAACCGTGTAAGTATGAGGAGCATACGTGAAGCGACCCACGATCGCCGACATCGCCCGCGAGGCGGGCGTCTCCAAGGGCGCCGTCTCCTATGCGCTCAACGGCCAGCCCGGCGTGTCCGACCAGACCCGCCGCCGCATCATCGCCATCGCACACCGGCTGGGCTTCCAGGCCAGCACCGCCGCCCGTGCCCTGGCCGGCGCGCGGGCCAAGGTGATCGGCCTGACGCTGCACCGTCCACCCCGGACACTCGGGGTGGAGCCGTTCTTCATGGAGCTCATCAGCGGGCTGGAGGCCGAGCTGTCCACCCAGTCATACGCGCTGCTCCTGCAGATGGTCCCCGACCACCATGAGGAGATCGCGTATTACCGCCGCTGGTGGACGGAGCGGCGCGTGGACGGGATGCTCGTGTGCGACCTGCGCACGCACGACGCTCGCATCCGTGCGCTCAAGGAGCTTGCCATCCCCGCGGCCGTCATCGGCCCGCCGGGTGAGCTGCCGAGCGTCTGGTCCGACGACGCGGTCTCGATGGTGGAGGCGGTCGAATATCTCGCCTCCCTCGGGCACACCCGCATCGCCCGGATCGCGGGGCTGCCCGACCTCGCGCACACCGCAATCCGTACCGAATCATTTCTCAAAGCCTGCCCGCAGGGCATCGTCGTCGCCACCGACTACACGGCCGAATCGGGTGCCCGCGCCACCCGGCGCGTGCTCAACACGCACGACCGGCCGACCGCGCTGATCTACGACAACGACATCATGGCGGTCGCCGGGGTCGCGGTCGCCTATGAGGCCGGGCTGTCCATTCCGGACGATCTGTCGATCATCGCGTGGGACGACTCGCCGATCTGCTCCCTTGTCCATCCCGCGCTCACCGCTTTGACCAGGGATATCGGCGCCTATGGCACGCATGCGGCGCGTCTGCTGCTCGATCTGATCAACGGCGCCGAGGCGCGCAGTCGCAGCGAGCAGCCCGCGCATTTGGTCTTCCGCGACTCCACGGGACGTTGTAGGGTCACGCCTTAAACGCTTTAGTGGAGGTCCGCGATGCACAAAAGAGCCCTGCTCTTGGCGGCGACGGCGGCGGCACTGCTTGCGATAACGTCCGCCTGCACGGGTGGCGGCAGCGCGCCCGCCGAACAGGACGCGCTCTCGCCCACCGACCCGTCCAAGGTCACCGGTGAGGTCACCGTCCTGACCCACCGCACCGATCTGGTCCAAGACGGCACCATGAAGAAGTACGCCGACGAATTCAAGAAGACCTATCCCAACGTCACGATCAAGTACGACGCCATCACCGACTACGAGGGCGAAGTCAAGATCCGGATGAACACCGAGAACTACGGTGACGTCCTCATGATCCCGGCCGCCATCCAGCGCAACGACTATCCCAAGTTCTTCGCGTCGCTTGGCGGCGCCGCCGACCTGTCGGCGAAATACCGCTTCACTTCCAACACCACGGTGAACGACAAGGTCTACGGCCTGGCGGGCTTCGGCGGGGTGAACGGGTTCATCTACAACAAGGAGGTCTGGGCCGCCGCCGGCGTCACCAAATGGCCGACCTCCAGCGAGGAGTTCCTTGCCGCGCTTGCGGCGATCAAGGCAAAGGGAGCCTCGGTGCCGTTCTACACCAACTACAAGGACGGCTGGCCGCTGAGCCAGCTCGGCGGTGCACTCGGCGCCATCTCGTGCGACCCCAAGGCCAGGGACAAGCTGGCGGCCAAGGAAAGCCCGTGGAAAGCGGGCAGTGACCTGCGCGCGATCGACACCCTGCTGTTCAACATCGTGAAGAACCAGCTCATCGAGTCCGACCCGGCGACGACCAACTGGGAGGATTCCAAGGGGCTGCTGGCCACCGGGAAGATCGCCACGATGGGCCTCGGCTCGTGGTCCATCGTGCAGATGCAGGACGCGGCGAAGAAGGCCGGCAAGGACCCGTCCATTATCGGGTATATGCCGTTCCCTGCGCTGCCGGGCGGCAAGCCGTGCGCCGTGCTCGGGCCCGACTATGCCTATGCGGTCAACATCCACTCCAAAGTGAAGCCTGCCGCCCGCGCGTTCATCGACTTCATGACCGACAAGTCCGGGTTCGCCGAGAGCAACCAGTCGGTGGCGGTGCTCAAGTCCGCGCCGATGCCGGCCGCGCTCAAGCCGTTTTCCGAGGCGGGGGTGCAGCTCATCGAGCTGACGCAGGAGAAGGCGGGCGAGGTCGACAAGATTGACAAGTTGTCGGAGATCGGCGCGCTGAGCACCCATGACTACCGCCAGAAGCTGGTCGACATCGCGCGCGGCGCAGCGCCCGGCGATCTCAACGGCTACCTGGACGAGCTCGGCAAGAAGTGGGTCGCGGCCGTTCCATGAGAAACATGGGGCGGCTGACGCCGTGGCTTTATCTGGCCGCACCGCTGGGACTGCTGGTGATTTTCACCTACGTCCCAGTGGTGAGCATGTTCTCGTACAGCCTTACCAACTGGGACGGGGTCAGCTACGACAGCGAGTTCGTCGGCATCGACAACTACGTGCAGCTGTTCACCCGGCCGGAGCTGTTCCAGGTGTTCTTCGTCAGCCTCTACTACCTGGCGGCGTCGTTGTTCCAGATCGTGGTGGCGCTGTATTTCGCCGTTGTGCTGAGCTTCAAGACCAGATTCCGCAATTTTTTCAAGGGAATCCTGTTCTTCCCGTACCTGATCAACGGGGTGGCCGTCGGCTTCGTGTTCCTCTACTTCTTTAAGCAGGGGGGTACGCTGGACAGCTTCCTGGGGCTACTCGGAGTCCAATCACGACAGTTTTGGCTGGGTGATCCCGATCTGGTCAACGTGTCGCTGTCGAGCGTTTCCGTGTGGCGCTTCCTGGGGCTCAACTTCGTGCTGTTCCTCGGGGCGATCTCGGCCATTCCGAGTGAGCTCTACGAGGCGGCCGAGATCGATGGGGCCAACCGCTGGCAGATCTTCCGGAGCATCATCGCGCCCGGCATCAAGCCCATCCTCGGGCTGGTGACGATCCTTTCCATTTCGGGATCGCTGTCGGTGTTCGAGATCCCGTACATCATGACCGGGGGCGCGAACGGGAGCACCACGTTCGTCATCCAGACGGTGAAGCAGGCGTTCCAGTTCGACAAGACGGGGCTCGCGTCGGCGGCAGCGGTCGTGCTTTTGGCCCTGATCCTGCTCATCACGTGGATACAGCGCAAGATCGTGCCGGACGAGAGGAACGAACTGGCATGACCCGCATCCTCGCCGCAACGGGAAAGTACGCGTCGTTGGTGGTGGCCTGCGTCGTGATGCTGCTGCCGCTGGTGACGATCTTCGCGACGTCGCTGAAGACGTCGCAGGAGATGGCGACCGGCGAAACGCTTGCGCTGCCGCGGAACTGGTTCAATTTCGACAACTATGTGACTGCGTTCGCCAAAGGGGACATGCTCGTCGCGTTCGCCAACACCGCGTTCATTCTGCTGTTCTCGATCACCGGGACGGTGCTGATTGGATCGATGGCGGCGTATGCGATTGACCGGTTCGCGTTCCGGCTCAAGCGGGTGGTGCTCGGCCTGTTCCTCGTCGCGGCCCTCGTTCCGGGCGTAACCACGCAGGTCGCCACGTTTCAGGTGATCGACGGCTTCGGGCTCTTCGACACCCGGTGGGCGCCGATCCTGCTCTATCTGGGTACCGACATCGTCGCCATTTATATCTTTCTGCAGTTCATCAGGAGCATCCCGGTCTCACTGGACGAGGCGGCCCGGGTCGACGGCGCGAGCTCGTTCAAGATCTATCGAAGTGTGATCTTCCCGCTGCTCAAGCCGGCCATCGCGACCGTGGTCATCATCAAGGGCATCACCGTCTACAACGACTTCTACATCCCGTTCTTGTACATGCCGTCGGAGGAGCTGGGCGTCATCTCGACGTCGCTGTTTAGGTTCAAGGGGCCGTTCGGAGCACACTGGGAGACCCTTTCCGCAGGTGCCGTGCTGGTCATCCTGCCCACCCTGATAGTTTTCCTGCTGCTGCAACGATTCATCTACAACGGATTCACCAGTGGTGCGACTAAGTGAGCGAGGGCGCGCCCGAGCGAACCAACAGGCATGCACCGCGGAGCGAGCGTAGGGATGCCATTGAGTAAACGTCCCACAATCAGCGACATCGCCAAGAGCGCCGGTGTGTCCATCGGCGCGGTGTCGTTCGCGCTCAACGACCGGCCCGGGGTGTCGGAGGCGACCCGGGCCCGGATCCTTGCCATAGCGCAGGAGATGGGCTGGCGGCCGAGCGCCGTGGCGCGGGGGCTGTCGGCCAGGCGAGCGGGCGCGGTCGGGCTCGTTGTCGCGCGCAACCCCGCGATGCTGGGCGCGGAGCCGTTCTTCATGAAGTTCATCGCCGGGGTGGAGAGCGAGTTCGCCAATTCGCGCACCGCACTGCTGCTTCAGGTTGTCGAGGACCACGCGCGGGCGATCGACGCGCTGACGACGTTGTGGGCGGAGCGGCGCATCGACGGGGTCATCGTCATGGACCTGTGGGCGTCCGATGCGCGGGTGCCGGTGCTGGAATCGCTTGGTGTGCCGGGGGTTTTGGTCGGGCGGCCGCGGGCCGACTCGACCATGCCCGCGGTTTGGAGCGATGACGTGGCACCCGTGAACGAGACCGTGGACTACTTGGTGGGGCTCGGGCATCAGCGGATCGCGCGGGTGGCCGGGTTGGCGGCGTTGGAGCACACGCAGATTCGCACCGCGGCCTTCCGCGCTGCGGCCGCGCGGCATGGGCTGGCCTGCGCCGCCGTGATCGACACGGACTACTCCTGGGAGGCCGGGGCGTGGGCCACCCAGAAGCTGCTGTCGTCATCGCCGCGGCCGACAGCCATCACCTACGACAGCGACGTCATGGCGACGGCCGGCCTGAGTGTGGCCCGAAAGCTCGGCATCGCGGTGCCGGGGCAGCTGTCGATCGTCGCGGGCGATGACTCGCAGCTGTGCGAGATGGTGTTCCCGGCATTGACCGCTTTGTCGCGGGATATCCAGGCTTATGGCGCGCACAGCGCGCGGGTGCTGCTTGAGCAGTTGGAGGGCGGCGGCACGGTCACGTCGTTCGAGGACAAACCGGCCAGGCTGACCCTGCGCGAAAGCACGGCCGCGCCGCCCGCGTAGCCTCGATGGCATGGCCACCACAATGCAGGACATCGCCCAGATGGCGGGGGTGTCGCGGGTGGCCGTGTCTTATGCGCTCAACGGGCGGCCTGGGGTTTCGGCGCAGGTGCGGGAGCGCATCCTCTCGATCGCGCGTGATGTCGGGTTCAGCCCCAATGCCCAGGCGCTGGCGTTGCGCGGGGCCTGTGCCAACGCGGTCGGGTTGGTGTTGCAGCGGCCCTCGTCCGGGTTCCATCAGGAGCTCATCAGCGGCATGCAGATCGCGCTGTCGGAGCGCGGGTGTGGGCTGGTGCTGCAGTTCGCCGGTGTGGGGCGGGAGGAACTCGCGATCTATCGGCGCTGGCACGCGGAGCGGCGCATCGACGGCATCGTGATATGCGACCCTCGCGTCGATGACGAGCGCATCCCGGCGTTGCGGCGGTTGGGACTGCCCACTGTCGTGATTGGAGGGCGCGGGGATTGTGCCGGGCTGGCCAACCTTTGGTGCGACGAGGCCTCGGCGGCGGTGAAGGTCGCGGGCTATCTGCGTGCTCTGGGGCATCGCCGGGTCGCGCTCTTCGCCGGGTCGCCCGGGACCGTGCAGACCGAATGGCGCACAACGGCTTTCGCCGCCGCCTGCAGGGAGTTTGGGCTCACGCTCACTGCTGATGGGGCGACCGCGATCGTGTATGACAACGACTTGATGGCGATCGCCGGGTTGCGCGCCGCGCTGGAGCGGGGCCTGTCGGTGCCGGGCGACGTTTCGGTCGTCTCGTGGGAGGACTCGGCGCTGTGTCAGGCGGTCCGGCCCCCGCTCAGCGTGCTCAAGCGCAACCTCAGTGACATCGGGGTGGCGGCGATCCGGCTGCTGTTCGAATGGATCGACGGGCAGGCGCCGCGCAGCGTGCAGCACGAGAACGCCACGTTCGTGGTGCGGGGCAGCACTGCTGGAATATGACGGGCATGTCAAGATTGGCGGCATGGCTGGACCACGGTTTCCGTACCAAAACCTGCAGGAGTTCCTCGCCGCGCTGGAGCGGGCGGGCGAGCTGCAGCGGGTGAGCGCGCCGGTCGACCCGACCCTGGAGGTCAGCGAGATCGTGACCCGCACGGTGCGGGCGGGCGGCCCGGCCCTGCTGTTCGAGCGCCCGATCCGGGGGCAGATGCCCATAGCCATCAATATTTTCGGCTCGCACAAGCGCATGGCGATGGCGCTGGGTGTCAAGCACGTCGACGAGATCGGCGCCCGCATCGGCGAGCTCATCAAGCCCGAGCTCCCGGTGGGGTTCAGCGGCATGCTGGACGGGCTCGGCAAGGTGATGCAGCTCAAATCGCTACCGCCGAGGAAGGTGCGCAGTGCTCCCTGTCAGGAGGTTGTGCTCAAGGGAGCCGATGTCGACCTCGATCTGCTTCCGGGCCTGGTGACCTGGCCGGATGACGGTGGGATCTTCCACAACTATGGGCTTACTCACACCCGGCATCCCGAGACCGGCAAGCGCAACCTCGGGCTCTATCGGCTGCAGCAGCATTCGCGCAACACGCTCGGCATGCACTGGCAGATCCACAAGGATTCGACGGCGCACCACGCGGTGGCCGAGCGGCGCGGCGAGCGGCTGCCGGTGGCCATCGCGATCGGCTGCGACCCGGTGGTTTCGTATGCGGCGAGCGCGCCGCTGCCCGGTGACATAGACGAATATCTGTTCGCGGGGTTCCTGCGCGGGGACCGGGTCGAGCTGGTCGACTGCTTGACCGTGCCGCTGCAGGTGCCGGCCGAGGCCCAGGTGGTGCTCGAAGGCTATGTGGAGCCGGGCGAGCGGGCGCCCGAGGGGCCGTTCGGCGACCACACCGGGTTTTACACCCCGGTCGAGCCGTTCCCCGTGCTGCACGTGGAGTGCATGACGATGCGGCGCGAGCCGGTCTACCACTCGATCATCACGAGCAAGCCGCCGCAGGAGGACGGGCCGATCGGCTACGCCACCGAGCGCATCTTCCTGCCGCTGATCAAGATGCTGGTGCCCGACATCGTCGACATGCACATGCCCGAGCCGGGCGTGTTCCACAACTGCCTGATCGTGTCGATCCGCAAGCGCTACCCGAAGCACGCGCAGAAGGTGATGAACGCCATCTGGGGCGCGCACCTGCTCAGCCTGACCAAGCTGATCGTGATTGTCGACGACGACTGCGACCCGCAGGACCTGCACGAGGTGGCGTTCCGGGCGTTCGGCAACGTGGACTACGCACACGATCTGCTGCTCACGCAGGGGCCGGTGGATCACCTGGACCACGCTTCGTACCAACAGTTCTGGGGTGGCAAGGCCGGGGTCGACGCGACTCGCAAGCTGCCGACCGAGGGGTATTCGCGGGGCTGGCCGGCCGAGGCGGTCATGTCGCCCGACGTGGTGTCCAAAGTGGACAAGCGCTGGAAGGAGTACGGGTTCAAGTGAAAACCGGAGCTTTCGCACTCGCTGCCGCCCCTTCTAGGGGCGGTGTAGGGTCCGTGCCGTGGTGAGGGCCTTCCTGCGGCTCGTGGCGATCGAGCATTCGGTGTTCGCGCTGCCGTTCGCCTATCTGTCGGCGTTGGTCGCGGGCGCGACGTTCTGGGACATGGTCCTGATAACGGTCGCGATGGTGGGCGCGCGCACATTCGCCATGGCCGCGAATCGGATCATCGACCGGCACATCGACGCGCGCAACCCGCGCACGGCGCGGCGGGAGCTGGTGACGGGCGTGGTGTCGGTGCGCGCGGCGTGGACCGGGGCCGTCGTGGCGCTGGTCGTCTTCTTCGCGGCGGCGGCCCTGCTCAACCCGCTGTGCCTGCTGCTCTCGCCGTTCGCCGTGGTGCCGCTGGTCGTCTATCCGTACGCGAAACGGTTCACCGACTGGCCGCACGCGATCCTCGCGCTCGCTCAGGCAGTCGGACCGGTCGGGGCTTGGCTCGCGGTGACCGGCACGTTCGCCGGGTCCGGGCCGGCATGGCTGCTCGGGGCCGCGGTGGGCCTGTGGATCGGTGGGTTCGACCTGATCTACGCGTGCCAGGACGCACTCGTGGATCGCGAGATCGGCGTGCGCAGCGTGCCGGCGCGCTACGGCGTCCCGTTCGCTCTGCGGGTCTCCACCCTCGTGCACGTCGTGACGTTCGGCATGTTCGTCGCGTTCGGACTGTGGGTCAAACTCGCCTGGCCGTGGTGGATCGGGCTCGTGCTCACGGTCGGCGCCTTCGTATATCAGCACATCATCGTGACGCCCACCGACCTGTCCAAGGTGAATCGCGCCTTCTTCACCGCCAACGGCTTCGTGGGCATCGCCCTGTTCCTGTTTGGGATCGTTTCGCTGCCATAGCACCGGGCAATGCGCGATGTCCGCGAGTCAGCGCGCTCAGTGCGTCCCGCGCTTCTGGGATATACGAGGGGCCGACCCTGACCAAACTGGACGTCTTTACAAGGCCCGTGGGCGGGGGGCAAGTGGCGCAAAGATTGAGTTTGGGCGGCGGCGGGCGATTGTTTTGGCCGATCGGCCAGTGCGCCGACGATCGGCGGCGGGAGAATGATGGCCCCTATGACCTCTGACCCGGGCGGCCTGGTCGCGACCACGGTCGCCAGCATCGAGCAGATGCCCGCGCTGGAGCGCGCGTTGTCCGCTGCCGCGTTTATAGCAGCCGTGCAAGGCGAGGATCGCCGGATCGCCCGCATCCGGTGGGCCGCGATCGCCGAGCTGCACTCGGAGGGCATGGCCATGGCCGAGATCGCCGAGAGGATCGGGGTCACGCCCGGCGCCGTGGACCTTGCGCTGCAGTCGCATCATCGGGGTGCCGCCAGCCGTAGCTGAGCATAGACATGGATGTGGTTTAGCCCCAGCCGGATACGTCGTTTAGTCTCCGTAGAATGTTGACGGCGCGCCTACGGATAAGCACCTGGCTTCTGCTTGGCTGGTGCGCGTTCATCGCCTCGTGGATCCTGGTCAACCGCGCCAAGGAGCCGATGTGCCTGCTCGGGTGGACCCGGTGTGGCGAGGACCTTTGGCTGGAGCCGGGCTCCTCCCGCCCCATCGCGGCGGTCGGCGTCGCCGGTGTGGTCGTGCTGCTCGTGCTGTGGTGGCTGGAGGGGCGGCGCGAGAAGGTCAAGGTCGACGCGCTGGCCGCCCGGACCGTGCGGCCGGTGGTGCTTGGCGTGCTGAGCTTCGTGGGCGTGCTCGGCGCGGCCCACCTGATGCTGTTCGCGCCCGTTGACGACAAGCTGCCGTGCGGCGAGCCGATACGGATCAATGCCGTGCTGGCGTACCCGCTGAACTGTGATTCCGGACTGTTCATGGAGCTCGCCCACAACCCGGGCGACATCCTTGAGCCCAACAGCGTGCGTCAGTCCCGTCCCGGCTATGTGGCGCTCGGCGCCGCGGCCACCGCCGTCATCGGCCCGATCGCCGAGTGGGCCGGGCTGAACGACCTGTACGCGCAGGACGACACCGCGTTCATTCCGCTCGTGCTGATCAATTTTGTGATCGGCGCGCTCGCGCTCGCCCTGTTTGTGTGGCTGATGCTGCGGCTGGGCGCACCACCGGGCGTGACGCTCCCGCTCGCCGCGATCTTCGCGATCAACGATGTCACCAAGGCGTACTACTGGTCGCCGCACCAACAGATGTTCAGCCTGCTCGTGCCGATCGGAACCATTCTGGTCTGCCGGTGGCTGCTGCTGCGCCGCCCGTCGTGGCGGCAGGTGGGCGTGCTCGCGCTGGGTCTTGGCCTGATCGCGCTCGTCTACGGCAGCGTGCTGATCACCGTGGCCGCGGCGGGGCTCGTGCTGCTGTGGTCGGCGTGGACGAACAGGCGGCAGCACGACGGGGAGCGCGCTGCAAATCGGACCCGTGCCACGGCGACGGTCATCGGCAAGGTGCTGCTCCTCGGCGCGATCGCGGCCGTGCCGACCGCCGCCTGGATGGCCATCTGCCGCGCCGTCACCGGCACGTACTACAACCACGAAGTCGTGGTGTATCGCCAATTTGTCTGGATACCGGAGTCCGCCCGCGAGGGATGGGCCGTCCTGCGCGAAAAGGTGGCCAACGCCAGCGCGATGACCGCGATCCAGATGATCGAGGTGACCTGGTTGCTCTCGGCCGTGCTCGTGATCCTCGCCATCGCGGCGGTGCTGGCCCGGGTCGGGCTCGGCCCGGTCACCGCCGAGCACCGCGCGGTGCTGATCGGCACGGCGCTGACCGGTGTCCTCACGCTGATTTTCCTGTGGGGCATGGGACTTTGGGCCTACCGGCTCACGTTCCACATCGTGCCCGTGTTCCTCGTGGCGATCGGGTGGGTTTCCACGCGCCTGTCCGTGCTGTCCGCCCGTGCCGCGCTGGCGACCCAAATTTTCCTGGGCCTGCTGGCCGCCGCATGGGTGGCGTTCCAGCTCGTCAGCCACGGCCCCTACAGCTGAGGCGCGGCGAGCGTGGCGCTGATGAGCGTTTGCCCGTCTCGTGCGGCCGCCGCGATGGCATCGTGCCCCTCGACGGCGAAGAAGCGCGGCCGCTCATATCCGAGCCGGACGCGATCGGTGCCCTTGGACTCCCACGCCCGCGACAGGTCGACGCGCTGCGGGTCGATGAACAGATGAGGTCCTGCGGGCGCGTCCAACACCTCCAATATTCGGGCCGCGATCTCGTCCGCCCCCGCCCGCGTGCTGTCGCACACCACGTCGTAGTTTTCCAGCCGCGTCTTGTCCGCGCCGTAACGCTCGATGAACCGCACGCGCTCGCTCTCGCTCCGCGAGGCCAGCCCGCGCAACGCCTCGTCCACCG
Organism: Allorhizocola rhizosphaerae; assembly: GCF_003426775.1. Classification (GTDB taxonomy): domain Bacteria; phylum Actinomycetota; class Actinomycetes; order Mycobacteriales; family Micromonosporaceae; genus Allorhizocola; species Allorhizocola rhizosphaerae. Next base: position 35,191 of record NZ_QJUG01000019.1, read on the forward strand.
ACCCGTAACTCTCGACCGTGCTGGCGGGCCGGCCCAACGCCCGCCGCGCCGCGACCACCGGATCGGTGATCAGGTGCACCTTCACCGCGTCACGGAAGAAGTGCCAAGCGAGCCGGCTGTCCACGACCAACCGTTCCCCCGACTGGGCGATATCTCCCTGCAGCCGGTCCACGTAGTGGTCGATCTTGTCGTCCAGCTCGGCGTGCAGGTTCAGCTGGAGCGCCGTGAGCCCGCGCCGCGCCGCCATCTCCCGATAGAGGTCGCCGACGCTGATCCGGCGGATCCCCAACTGTCTTGCCAGCAGCCGCGAAACCGTGCTCTTGCCGCTGCCCAGATCGCCGTTGATCACGACCGATCGCCCGTTGGCCATGGCTGAGGCTACCCAAGCCGGCTGGAGCCCGCGTCACCGCACCACCCCACGCGCCGTTTGAATCAGGGTGAGAGGTGCGGCAGTCCTGGCCATCCTGGTCTTAACGGCGACACTGGCGGGCTCATCGGGTACCGGACAGAAAATGCCCTTCTGCCCGACCGGCCAGCCGGCGCCCACCCGGGCACCGGATGCCACCCCTTCCGCCATGTCTAAAGACGCTTGCCGCGCAAGGGTTACGGCGGTGCAGCGGGTGCGGGGGGTCGTGCCGGCGCCGGGATATCACCACTTGGGTGCGACGACGGCCGGCAAGTGGTCGGGGGTCATCGGCCGGCTGGAGGTCGTCGATCCGGGGGTGCGGCCGGACACCTACGAGTTCCTGGCGGCGCGCTTCATGGCCAAGGCCGACGTCTCCGGCGGCGTGGCGTGGCTTGAGGCGGGCTGGACCGAGACGGGCTGGTCGGGCAAGGGCCGGCAGCGCATCTACAGCTACGACACCAATCGCCAGTCATGGATATTTTTTGACGAGTATCAATTGAAGCCCGGCGATCGCATCTGGATCCACATACAGACCGAGCAGGACGGGGACCACCCGGCCTGGCAAGCGTGGCTGTGGTGGGGCGACAAGTGGAACCTGCTGGCCAATCAAAGCCTGCCGATCGGGCCCCGGGCGACCATGGAGCAGTACGTCGAGGTGCACACCGAGCGCCCGTTCGACCTGCCGAAAGTGCGCGTGGACAGCGTGGCCGTCAAGGACGGGCCCACGGGGGCACTCAGGTACTGGGACGAGCCCGCCGTCGCGACCAACCCGGGCGCTCCTACCGGCGGCGGCTATTGCCTGACCTGGGCGAGCCGGTACGACAACTGGGCGGCGGGCACGTGCACGCAATAGCTTGGCAGGGGTGATGGATGAGCGCCTGCTGGGCGAGGATGAACGCAGGCTCGACGACATCGCCGAAATTCCTTCGAGCGGGCGACACATACTGGCTCACCCGGATCGTCAATCGCGTCTCGGCGGATCTCCGCTGACCGCCCGATAGCCGCCGAAGCTCGACTCCAGCACACCCTCCCCGCCCGTCAGCCCCGGCAATTTCCGTTGCAGGTCACGCACCTTGGCCGCGGGCAGAAGTGCTTCGAGTGTGGTCAGATCGCCGTGGGTCGACTGCGCCCGCACGGCCGCGCCGAGCCGTCCGAGCGCGGTCATGATGCCGCCCGTGGCGGTCGCCGGAATCTCCAATCGCACCAACAGCATCGGCTCGCACACCACCGTGCCGGCCTGCCGCAACGCCTGCATGAGCACGATCGGGGTCAGCCCGCGGTAGTCGCCCGGGGTGCTCAGCGGCCCGCGTGTCGAAGGCGGCCCGTCGGCCGAGCTGTAGTTGCACTCGGTCAAGGTCACCAGGCAGTCGGTCACCTGCCAGCCGAACAACCCCTCCTGCAGCGCCTGCTCGGCATACTGCCGCATGGCCTGAAGAAAACCATCGAGATTCTTGTACGCATACATCGGCACAGTGCGTGCCTCGACGCTCCCCCGAAACGCCAATCCCGTGCCCACCGGAGCCGGTTCAATCCGCAACCCGACCGTCGCCGAGAACGGATTGGACTCCATGTTGATGCGCTCGACCGCCTCGCCCGTCCCGATCGGCCGCTCGACGTGCAGCAGGGTCGTCTCATGGAACACCACATCGAGCCCGTAGTCGGCGGCGAGCAGCGACTCGATGACCTCCTTCTGCACCTCCCCGTACAGCGACACGTAGATCTCCTGGCGGGAGTCGTCCTGTCGCACGTTGATCAGCGGATCCTGCTCGGCGAGCTGGGCCAGCGCGGCCCGCAGCGCGCCCTTGTCCTGCGGCCGTTTCGGCGCCACCACGGTTTCGAGTGTGGGCGGCGGGAAATGGTGCTCGACGCCCGCCTCGACGGCCCCGATCGTGTCGCCCACCCGTCCCCGGCTCAGCCCCCACACCTTGCCGATCTCACCCGCGCGCAAGCACGATCCCGGTTCTATGGCGGTCACCCGGCCCTGCGGCAGCCGGTCACGCACGCGCAGCGTGCCGGAGAACAGGCGTAGATACGCGACGCCACGCTCGACCTTGAAGATGCGCCCAGCAACCGGGCCATCGGCGTCACCCGCGTCGGTGGGCAGCAGCTCCACGAGCCCCGCCATCAACGAATCAACACCCGCGCCGGTGACCGCAGAGCCGAAGAACACCGGGTGCACGAGCGCCCGTTTCGTTTGCGCGGCAAGCGCTTCACGCAACCGTCCAGCCGAGACAGACGATTGCACATACGCCGCGAGCAAGGTGTCGTCGTTTGCCGTCAGCACGTCGATGAGCGGGTCGCGTGCCGTAGGGCGCACGGCCCGCACGGCCAGCCTGCGCGGGATCTCCCTGAGCACGCGCTCCGGATCGGCCCCGGCACGGTCAAGCTTGTTCACGAACAGCAGGGTCGGCACGCCCAGCCGCTGCAGCGCACGCATCAGCACGCGGGTCTGCGGCTGCACCCCCTCCACGGCCGAGATCACCAGCACGGCCCCGTCGAGCACGTTCAGCACGCGCTCCACCTCGGCGATGAAATCCGGGTGGCCGGGCGTGTCGATCAGATTCACCTGCACGCCGTCGACCACGAACGAGGCCACCGCCGACCGGATGGTGATGCCGCGCCGGCGCTCCAACTCCATCGAGTCGGTCTGGGTCGTGCCGGCGTCGACGCTGCCGACCTCGTCGATGACGCCGGCCTCGTACAGCAGCCGCTCCGTCAGCGTGGTCTTACCGGCGTCGACATGCGCCAAAATCCCTAGGTTCAAAGTCCTGCGCAGCAAGCGTCATACCCTTCGAGAAAATCGAGAAGCCGTCTTCGATGGACATGACCGCTGCTCGCATCTCGATCTCCCTGGGTAGCTGGACTCGGGTACGGGTACCTGTCAGGCGCAGTCAACCACGCCGCCGCCCACCGAGACGACCGAATTACGACACTTGATGGGCAGGCGGGTGCGCGGGGCCTACAGTCCCGGCCATGCCCACGACTGCGCGTTTGGCGAGCGGCGCGACCGTCCTGGCCGCCGCACTGGTGATGCTCTGGCCCGCGCCGGCGGCGCGCGCCGACGAGGGGCTCGGTCTGCAGGCCCGTGCGGCGCAGCCCAGCTTCCGGATCGACGAGCCGATCAGGCTCACGCTGGCCGTGACCAACGGCACCGGCGTGGAGTGCGGCCTTGCCCGCGATCCCGAGGGCACCGTGCAGGTGGTCGCGGTGCGCAAGGACGGGCAGGAGCTGTCCCCGCTGCTGGGCCGCAGCTTCTACGTCGACGGCATCAACAACGCCATCGTGGCCGGCATGACCAGGGCGGCACAGCAGTCCACAGTGGACGTGGCGTTCGCGAGCGTGCGCGTCCACGACGGCGCCGAGCCCGGGAGTGCCGTGCTGCGCTCGGTCGCGGCGACACCCGAGGGTGGTGGGCTCGACGCGCTCTGGCCGGTCGGCACGCCCGGCCGGTACGAGGTGACGCTCGCCTACGCCGTCCCGTCGGTGGACGGCGGCGACATCGCGCCCTGCGGCGGGGCCACGACCTCGCAAACGGTCACGTTCATCGTCGGTGAGGAAAAACCCCAATCCGTCCTGTGGGTGCTCCCCGCGGCCGCCGCGATCATCGTGCTGGTGCTCGTGCTAGTCGTCGTGCTTGTGCGCAAACGCAGGAAAGCCGGTGCGGCCGTGGCATTGTTCCTCGCCGTTGCCGTCATCAGCGTGCCCAGACCGGCCCGCGCCGCCGACTACGAAATCGACCCGAACGCGGGCATTCCCGTGCCGGGCGTGGACTTCAAGGCCGCGGTCGAGGGGTGCCTGGCCGGATTCGCCGCGCCCGGCGGGGACCCGGCCGGCATCCTGCCCCGGCTCAAGGACCCCAAGTCGCCGAAGGTGCGCATCATCCCGACCACGGGCGGGTCCAACGCGTTCGAGACGCCGGCGAGCAAGGACGGCAAAGGCTCCTCGTCGATCGCGTGGAACCCGACGAGCACCGAGGCGTATGAGGGCGATGTGGCGCGGGATCCGTGCTCGGCCCTGTACCACGAACTCGCCCACGCCGACGACATCTCCAAGGACGCCGTGCCGCAGGGCGATTGTGGCGACACGGGCATCAAGACCGCAGAGGTGAAGGCGACGTTCACCGAAAACCGGTATCGCCGGGCCAAGGGCCTGCCGCCGCGCACCAAATATCAGGGCAAGCCCCTGCCGAAGAGTCTCGACGAGTGCAAGAAGCCCAAGAAGAAGCAGCCCCCGCAGAAGGGCCCGGTGAAGCTGTGCGAGGGCGCGGGCAAGAACCAGTGCGGCAGCACCAACGGCGATCCCCATTTGGTGACGTTTGACCGTGCCTACTACGACTTCCAGGCGGTGGGCGAGTTCGTCGTGGTGCGCTCGACGTCGGGCGAGCCGCTGGAGGTGCAGGCCCGGCAGGCGCCGCTCGGCAGCTCCCGCACGGTTTCGGTCAACACGGCCGTGGGCTTCCGGGTCGGTACTCAAAAAATAGAATTAGTGATTGTCAATGGTACGACTCAGGTGCGGATGGACGGTTCGGCGGCGGGCGTGCTGCGGCGGCGCGAGTCTGACATCAATGTCGCGGGCGGTTACGACATCATCTGGCCGGACGGCTCCGAGGCGGCGGTCGACCAGATCGGCACGTATGGTTATCGCATCCTGATCCGGCTGGCCGGTTCCCGGGCGGGCAAGGTCGAAGGGCTGCTCGGTGACTTCGACGGCGACCCGGCCGACGACATCGTCCCCGCGGGCATCAGCGCCCCGCTGGCCCAACCGGTAAAGTTCGAGCAGCTGTATCCGTCCTATGCGGACAGTTGGCGGGTGGCCCAGAAGGATTCGCTGTTCACCTATGCGCCGGGGCAGAGCACGGACACCTTCACCGACCGCAGCTATCCCGAAAAGCCCATGACCGTGGCCGATCTGGAGCCCAACCGGCGCGCGCAGGCCGAGGCGATCTGCCGCCGGGCGGGCGTCACCGATCCGTGGCAACTGCTCGAATGCGTGTTCGACGTGGGAGTGAGCGGACGGCCCGAATTCGCCGTCAGCAGCGCGGTTTCCGAGGTCGTTTCGCCGCCCCGGGCCGCACCGATCACCGCCCCGCCGATCGTGTCGGGGACGCTCGCGCCAGGCGATCGGCTCACCTTCACGGGCCGCGCGGGACAGCCCGTGTTCGCGGACGCATACGCCTCGACGATGCCCGACCGGTGCTCGCCCTATCGCCTGCTCGATCCGGCGGGCAAAGTCATCGGCACGGGCTGCAACATCAACGGCTTGGGCCACATCGACCGCACGGAGCTGGTGGTGGACGGTCAATACACGGTGCTCGTCGACGCCGACGTGGTCTCCACCGGCCGCGCCACCATCCGCGTCTACGCGGCAGAGGACACCGAATCGGCCATCCAGCCCAACGGGCCGCTCATGTCGGCCACGCTCGACCGGCCCGGATCCGTTGCGCGGTATCGTTTTGCCGGCACCGCAGGGCAGCGCGTCTTCGTCGACGTGCCCGCAAGCGACCTGCCCGACCAATGCTCGCCCCTGGAGTTGCGCGACGCGTCCGGCAAACTGCTCACCACCGGCTGCGTCATCAACGGCAACGGCGAAATCGAGGGCACGCTCCTACCCGCGGACGGCACCTACACCATCGTCGTCGATCCACGGGACCGCACCACCGGGACCGTCCATTTGCGACTGTTCGTGGCGCAGGACCAGATCTCGACCATCGCCGTCAACGGAGCGCCCATGGTCGCCGACATTCGACAACCCGGTTTTGTCATCCTGTACCAATTCCAGGGCGCGGCCGGCACCTCGGTCAAGCTCGACGCGACCGACTCCACGCTGCCCGATCAGTGCTCGCCCCTGCAGCTGCACGGTCCAAACGGCAAGGTGATCAGCAGCGGCTGTGTCATCAACGGCCGGGGCAGCATCGCACCCACCGTGCTTCCCGCCACCGGCACCTACACCGTCATTGTCGACCCGCGCGGTGCCGCCACGGGAGTCGTCACCCTCAGGTTGTTGAACTGACTCACCCGCTGAATGCTGGTGACACCCACGTGCCGGACCGCAGCCACCGCGACCGGTCCAGCCGCCGCCAGCACCGGCACAACTGGAAAGGTGTGCTGCACGAGGTCGTCAAATCGAGGACGTTAGCGTAGCCATGAGGATTTGAACCCACGGCAGACGATGATCCCGCCGCGGCAGGTGATCGTGAACACTCCCGCCTCTGCGAGATGATCCATTAATCGCTGCTCCGCACGCTGGATCGTGGCGTCGAATGGAACGCCCGTCTGATCCGCCCATGCGCGATAGGACCGGAAGTGTGAAATCACGGGATCGGGTTCAGTCACCGTAATCGTGCCGGGTAGCTCGATCACCGACACATTGTTGAACTGCGAGCCGAGGAGATCGGGCGCGTCATCGAGTGGGAACCTGGTGCTGAGCGAAACCCGCCTGGGGCCTTGCGGCATCCCGAGAACATCCGCGGCAGCTTGTGACCAAAGTTCATCCAATTCGGCCTTGTCTTCAGCCGCGTTCGTGGAGGCGATCACTATCCCCTCATGTCGCAATATTCGCGCGAGTTCGGCCACGCCACGCTCAACGTTGGGCAAGTGATAGATCATGTGCATCGCCAGCACGCCATCTACCTGGCCGGATGCAAACGGAAGGTGCATCGCGTCAGCAACGACCAGGGGAGCCGCAAGCCCGGCCATGATGCCGGGCGACAGGTCGAGGCCGATCACGGTGAGGTCCGGCCTCCAAATCCGAAGAGCGTTCAGGTAGAGCCCGTTGCCGCATCCAACATCGACCAGGACTCCCCTTGTCTCTTTGATCTGCTCCGCGACGATTGCTGGCAAGTCATAGGTCGGTACCTCCGCCCCGTAGAGCCGTTGCCGGGCTCTTAGATCGTGCGCATTTCCGTATGCGTCCTTGGCGAGCCTGCCCCGGTCGGTGCTGATATTCGATGTCATCACGCCCCTTCGTGAGGCTCGGTCGTGAGCGCAGGCCCGGATTCGCTAAAGCTGATCAAACTGTCGTGCAATTCTCGGCCGACACGGCTCTCGATGCAACGCGACCTTGCAAGACGGCGGGTCAGGCCGATTGCGCGCTTGCCGACGAATATGAGACCACCGTGTCCGACCCGGTGGCGGTGCGCCACATCCTCACGGCGCTGGACTTCACCGAACTGGCGACAGTGGACAAGCACCGCGAGGAATACGTGTTCGTGAACGGCGGCGCCCCGGTCATCGTCGCGATCGACACGATCGACAGCCTCGGCGCATTCGTCGAGTTCGAGTTCACCGGCGAGGCAAGCAGTCCCGATGATGCCGCCGCGCAACTCGACGCCTTCATCACGGACATTGACATGGGACTCGGCGAGCGGATCAACCGGGGGTACCCACACATGATGTTGGGCCGGGAACACTGACCAAGACGAAGCCACCCCGCTCGTACCTCACGGGGACGGGCGGAGCGCGTGGCTGCGGGTTAGTCGCCGTAGTGGTACGGGTTGGTCTTGCTGGAGTTGTAGACCCAGCTCGGTGAATAACCCTCTTCGCCACCTGGTTCTGGACCAAGGCGGCGGTGGTCTTCTACTGGCCATCAACCTCATCCGTGGCGGCGGCCTCGGCTGAGTGGTGAATGGTGAATGGTGAATGGTGCTATTCCCAGGCGCTCAGTGTGGTCAACGCCTCGATGGTCGCGCCCGGACGGGCCTCGAACTCGATGGTCGGCGTCCATCGCCGATAGTAGATCTGCCAGCCGCCGTCGGGCTGCTGCGAGGCCGCGAGATGGTCGAGCGAGGCGCGCAGCTGCGCGTCGGTGAACCATTGCGCGGCAAGGCTTTGCGGCGTCGGCGCGTAATCGTGCGCGTAGTGGAACTCCGACTCGGCATAGCCCGGCGCGGGTTTGGCCGACTCCGGGTGCGCGGGATCGAGCAACACCAGCCCTTCCGCGAGGATGAGCTCCCCGAGGCGGGCCGCGGCCCGCTCCGCACGCGCCCGATCGGGCGCGTGGTCGAGGAAGAGCACCGTGCTCTCGGCCTCGTAGGGGTGCGTCGACACCAGGTCGTCGATGGCGCGCCAGCAGAATTCGGTCGCGGCGTCCAGCCAGGGCGTGTCGATGCCGTGTTTGTGCAGCAGGCCCACTATGCGGCCGGTCGGAAGGAGCCCGCCGGCCGGGTGTGGCGGCGGCTCGATCCAGGGCGGTCGAGGGTACCGCGAAATATTGGGAAGAAAGGCAGGCAGGCCGCCGTCGGCGGTCACCTGTTGGCCCAGCCAGGTCACGATCGCGGTGACCCGGTCGCCGGACACGGCATCGATCTCGTCGAGGATCCGCAGCGCGGTCATGACGGTCAGCGGCTGGGCGAGCGGGCCTTTGATGTCGGGCTCCAGGCCGTAGGCGTAGCCACCGTCGCCCGTGGAGTAGGCGTCGAGCGCGACGAGCACGCCCTCGGTGTCGTGCACCACGCGGCGCTGGTCAAGCACGCGCCCGGTGAGCCACACGAAGCCTTCGGCGCGCTTGCGCATGTCTTCCGTTATGCGAGTCATGCCCCCACGGTATCGACATCGGTGCGGACAATCTGCTCAATGTTGCGTTCCGCCAGCGCCGTAATGGTGACGAACGGGTTGACGCTGGTGTTTCCCGGGATCAGCGAACCGTCGATGACATACAGCCCCGGATAGCCGTGCAGGCGCCCGTAATTGTCGGTGGCCCGGCCGAGAACGGCCCCGCCGAGCGGATGATACGTGAGATGGTCTCCCCAAATCTTGTTGCTGCCGAACAGATCCGTGCGATAGATCGTGCCCTCGCGCGAGTTGATTTTGTCGAAGATCGTCTTAGCCATCGTGATGGAGGCCTGCTTCCATGCGGTCTGCCAGCTCAGGTCGACCCGCCCGGCGGTCGGGTTCCAGGTGAACTCCGCGCGGTGCGGCGTGCGCGTGATCGACAGATAGAACGACGCATACGTCTCGATCCCGGTCGGCAGCGGAGCCACCTCGGCGAACGCGCCTCCGGCCGCCCAATTGTCGATGCCGGCGGTCGGCATGGACGACTGGAGTCTGCCGGTCGGGTCCCACATGTGGTTGGCCCGCCCGCACATCACGTTGCCGTTGTCGCCCCAGCCCTTGCCGACCTCGTTGTTGAGGTTGGGCAGCGCGCCCGTGGCCTTCAGCTTCACGAGCAGTTTGCTGGTGCCCACGCTCCCGGCGGCGAAGAAGACCCGGTCGGCGGTCACGGCCTTGGTGGCCACGGTGCCGCCCGTCGTGTCGATCTGTTCAATCATTATCGTGTACCGGCCACCGCCCGCCGGAGCGACGGAGACCACGCGATGCTGGGGTGAGATGGTGACCCTTCCGGTGGCGCGCGCCCGCTGCAGATACGTCTGCTGGAGCGTCTTCTTGCCGTAGTTGTTGCCATACAGGATTTCCGCCGCGAGTGCCGACTTGGGCACCGCCCCTGCCGCCTCCCGCTCCATGTAGTCCCAGTCGTACACGTTGGGCACGAGCACGAACGGGAAGCCGGAGCGCTGGGCGTGCTTGCGCCCGACGCGAGCATATTGGTAGCAGGCCGTGCTCTCCCACCAGTCCACATCCACATTGGACACGCCAAGCCCCGCATTGGCCCGTGGGTAATACACGTTGTACATCTCGTCGGGGTTCACCGTGGGCAGGATGGCCGCGAAGTGTTCGCGCCGCGGTGTCACGGCCATGCCGCCGTTGACCAGTGAGCCACCGCCCACACCCCGGCCCTGATAGACGGTGATCCCCGCGAAGTCCTCAGCGTCCAGGATTCCGGTGTACCGCGGGATGTTCTTGTCGATCGGGAACCCGAGGAAGTTGCTGATCGGCTGCTTGGTTCGCGTGCGCAGCCAGAAGGACCGATAGTCCGGGGTCCTCGTGTTGGCGAAGATCTTTCCGTCGGTACCGGGCGTGTCCCACGCCATGCCCATCTCGACCATGTGGACGTCGACTCCGGCCTGTGCCAGGCGCAGCGCGGCCACCGAGCCGCCATAGCCGGTGCCTATCACCAGAACCGGGACGTGCGCGCCGTCGCCGATCGACGCCTTGGCGGGAGCGGGAGTGGATAGCGCCATGGCCCCGATCATCGAACCGGTTCCCACGAGAAGCCTGCGCCTAGAGATCATGACGTGCCTCGCTTTCTGGGCGGTTGGGCGAGTAGAGCGAGGCTACCAGAATTGTAACGTGTTCTAACAGAGGGCTGGTGGGCAGGCGGTCCACTTTGCTACCTTCGGCGCATGATACCGACGGCGGTATGGGGTACCGGTAACGTCGGGTGTGCCGCCGTCCAAGCCGTACTTGCCCATCCAGCGTTGGAACTCGTTGCAGTTTTGGTGCACGATCCGGCAAAGGTCGGGCGCGACTTCGCGGGCGTCACCGCGACCGACGACATCGACGCCGTGCTGGCCGCACGCCCTCGCGCGGTGGTGTATGCGGCGTCCGGCGAGATCCGCGCCGACGAGGCCATCGCGGACATCGCTCGCGCCATCCGGGCCGGAGCGGTGGTCGTCTCGCCTTCCGTGTATGCGCTTTACGACCCGCGCAGCGCGCCTGCCGAGGTGCGCGAGCCGGTTCTCGCGGCCATCGACGAGGGCGGCGGCTCGCTGTTCGTGTCCGGAGTTGACCCCGGCTGGGCCAACGATGTGCTGCCGGTCCTCATCACCGGGGTGGCCACGTCCGTCGACGTCGTGCGCTGCCAGGAGATCTTCGACTATTCAACGTACGACCAGGAAGATTCGGTGCGCTGGCTCGTCGGGATGGGACAGCCCATGGACTACGAGCCGCCGATGCTCGCCGCAGGCGTGCCGAGCATGGTCTGGGGCGGGCAGATCCGGCTGATCGCGCGGGCACTGGGCGTTTCGCTCGACGGCGTGCGCGAGACCGTGGACCGGCGCGCGCTGCAAACCACGGTCAGCACCAAGACGATGGGCGAGTTCGAGGCGGGCACACAGGGCGCGATCCGCTTCGAGGTGCAGGGAATCATCGGCGGCGCTGCGCGCATCGTCATCGAGCACGTGACCCGCATCCACCCATCGTGCGCGCCCGACTGGCCCGCACCGCCCGATGGCATTGGCGCACACCGGGTTGTCATCGAGGGCAGCCCACGCATCGAGGTCACGATCGAGGCCCGCGACGAGGATGGCAACCCGTCGGCGGGCGGCAACGCGACCGCCGTGGGCCGCCTCGTCAACGCGATCGACTGGCTCCTGACCGCGCCACCCGGGCTCTACGACGCGCTCGACGTCCCCCTGCGCCCCGGCACACTTGGAAGGAAGCGGCCATGAACATCGACATCCCTCCCGGCAAGGACCCGATCGCCTATGTGTGGGGCGAGATGGTTCCCGGCATCGGGGTCGCCGCGTCGGCCTTTTCCCTTTCCGTGTACCAGTATTCGACCCTGGGGCTGCGCGAGTTCGAGGCCGCGCGGCTACGCGTCGCGCAGATCAATGGCTGCCTGTTCTGCCTCGACTGGCGGACCGATCGCGACGGGCAGAAGGTCGAGGAGGAGTTCGCCGACGCTGTCGAGCAGTGGCGCACGACGGACGCCTTCGACGAGCGCACCCGACTGGCCGCCGAATACGCCGAGCGGTACGCGCTGGACCATCACGGGCTCGATGAGGAGTTCTGGGGCCGGATGAGCGCGCACTACAGCCAGCTGGAGATCGTGGAGCTGAGCATGTGCATCGGCTCGTGGCTCGCGTTCGGGCGGCTCAACCATGTGCTGGGGTTGGACACGCAGTGCGTGCTGCGGTATTGAAGCAGGGTGTCCAATCAGGAGAAGGATTTGAGCCGTTACGAGGCACGGCTGCAGGATCTGGTGGAGGGAAGGACCGACCCGGAGGCCTGGCTGGCCTGGTGGGACGAGCACGAGCAGGAGGTCCGGCAGCTGTGCTCGCCCGGTGTCTTCCTGCGGCTCAAGCCCGGCCACCGCAGCGACGACCCGAACCGTTCGGCGCTGTCGAGCCAGCAGGCGGCGTGCCACGTGCTGGACCGGCTCGGTGTGGCATATCAGCGGTCCGACCGCTATCAGGTGGCAGCGGACGAGGCGTTCGCGCGCTTCGTGCGTGAGCAGGAGGCCGCCGAGCGGGCCAGGGCGCAGCGGTTCAAGCCCGTCATCGCCGGTCTGGCCGGCCACTTTCCCCGGTTCGCGCGGTTCCTCCGGTCCAATCTGGAGCAGGTCGACGAGTGCGAGCCGGGCATCGACGAGCCCGCGATCGCCGAGCTGGAGCAAGCGGCGGGCTCGCGTTTTCCGGACGACTACCGGGCTTTCCTGAGGTGCTGCCGTGAGCTGACGATAGGCGACACGCTGCAGTTGACCGCCATCCACCCGTTTGCTCACCCGTTCCGGGCGCGCAGCGTGGCCATTGCGGAGTATTGGCTGGAGGCCGACGGGGACCAGGCATTGCTCGACGGTGAAGGGGTTTTCTACTACGCCCATTCGGTTCCGGCGGTCCGCCCGCTGGCCAAGACCTTCACCGCCTGGCTCGAGACCCTTCCGCGCACTCTCTGATCACCGCATGGCTGCCCGCGTGTAGTACTCGTACAGTCCGTCGAAGATGGGGCCGGAGATCTCCAGCACCCGGTTGTCGTCGCAAACCATGGACAGCCCCCGCAACACGACGTCGAGTCCCGGCGCCTCCGGGGCGTGGTAGCGCTCATCGTCGAGGTCGGCCTCGTGCACGATCTCGGCGATGCGCCACAGCGCGGGATCGTCAAAACCCTTGCGCCGCAGGATGGTTTCGAAGGTGCAGTCGCCGCCGTGATGCGCCAGGTCCACCCCTGGGATGTCGAACGGTGTCGCGTCGGGCGGCACGTCGCCGGGGTCCTTGACGAAGACGAACTCGGCCGCGGCGTCCAGACGACGGCGGATCAGCCAGGCGCAGGCGGCCCGGTCGATGTGGATGTTGGCACGCGTTGCCCACTTCATTCGTCAACTATCGCAGCCACCGCGTCGTGGGCCAGCCCTCGCTCCGGCGTCGGGAAGTAGTCGCGCCTGCCGACCCGATGCAGCTCGGCTCGCAGGCGTTTCTTCGCCGCGCGGCGGGCCGCCGCGCCCAGCCCACCCGTCTGTTCGGCCTCCTGCCGGATCGCGTCGTACTCGGCGGCACGGGCGGCCTTCAGCTCCTCGGCGAGCTCGCGGCCGATCGCCACCGTGCCGGGCCGGGCAAGCCACGTCGTCGCGGTGCCACCGGCCTCGACGATCTCGGCGGCCAGCCATTCCAGCTGCTCCCGAGTGTGCGCGTCATCGGGCAGCGCGACCAGGCCGTCGTTGAGCTGTGCCACGCCCAGCCGTTTGAGCTTGCGCCAGGTCGCGATCCGGGGGGTCGACGGCTCCCGCGGCAGCCGGTACGACAGCAGGACCCATTCGCCAGGCACCACCGGATCGTAGCGGCCGGCGCGACCTGCACGAGGCGGGCGAGCGCAGCGGGCGCCGCATCGCCACCTTCCCTTGTTGATGTAACCGTGGTTACATTACACGCATGCTGGTCGTCTTCGTCTGCCTGCACGGAGCGGGCAAGAGCCGGGTCGCCGCCGCGCTGTTCAACGCCGCGGCCCCGCCTGGGTGGCGTGCCACCTCGGCGGGGGTCACACCACAGGACGCGCCGTCGCCGCATCCCGCATCGCTGTTGGCCGGCACGGCCGCGGCCCGATGGGTCGATGACTCCATGCCGCGGGCCATGCTGGACACTCCCGCCGACCTCACCGTCGCCATCGACTGCGCCACCCCCGCCGACCGCCGATGGGACCTCGAACACGAGTGGCCCGACCCACGCGTGGCCGACGAACTGCGCACCCTCACCGCCGAGCTGGCGCGCGGACTGTGAGCGACATCCCGTTCCGCGAGGCGGTGCGCACGTGGTTTCTCATCTCCCTGCAGACCTTCGGCGGCCCGGCCGGACAGATCGCCGTCATGCAGCACATCCTGGTCGACACCAAACGATGGATCGACCAGAAGCGGTTCCTGCACGCGTTGAACTACTGCATGCTGCTTCCCGGACCCGAGGCGCAGCAGCTGGCGATCTACATTGGATGGTTGCTGCACGGAACCCGTGGCGGGCTGGTAGCCGGGATCCTGTTCGTCATTCCCGGAGTCGTGGCGCTGCTCGGCCTGTCCGTGGTCTACGTGCTTTACGGCGACACCGCGATGGTCACCGCGCTCTTCGCCGGCCTGGCCCCCGCTGTGCTGGCCATCGTCGCCCACGCTGTCTGGCGCGTCGGGCGGCGCTCACTGAAGCAGCCGGCCCAGATCGCCATCGCGTCCGCCGCGTTTGTCTGCCTTGCCTTTTTGGGGGTACCGTTCCCGGCCGTCATCGCCGTGGCGGCCCTCGCCGGATGGGTGTTCCTGCGCCGCCACACCTCCATCCCCGAGGACGAAGACGTCGCCCCGCCGCCACCCCGCTGGAGCCGGTCGGCGGCGATCGTCGTGATCGGACTCGCGCTGTGGGCGGCACCCGTCTTGGCGGTCGTCCTGTTCACCGGTTGGGGCAGCACACTTTCGCAACAGGGCCTGTTCTTCTCCGGCACCGCGCTCGTCACCTTCGGCGGCGCCTACGCGGTGCTCGCCTACGTCGCGCAGCGCGCGGTCGAAACCTACGCCTGGGTCACGCCCGACGAGATGGTCCGCGGTCTCGGGCTCGCCGAAACCACACCCGGTCCGCTCATCATGGTCGTGCAGTTCGTCGCGTTCCTCGGCGCCTACCGCGATCCCGGCGGGCTCGACCCTTGGGCCGCGGCCGTCATCGGCTCGCTGCTGACCACGTGGGTCACCTTCGTGCCCTGCTTCATGTTCATCTTCCTCGGTGCGCCCTACGTCGAACGCCTGCGCCGCAACCGGTCACTGTCGGCGGCACTCACCGGCATCACCGCCGCAGTCGTCGGCGTCATCGCCAATCTCGCCGTCTACTTCGCCGCCCACACCCTGTTCGCCGACGGTTCCGTGCGCTGGTTTTCCGTTGGTATCGCCGTGCTCGCGGCCATCATGCTGTTCGCCCTGCGATGGGGCGTGCTGCGCACGCTCGGCGTGTGCGCGCTGGTGGGCGTCCTGCCGACGATCGTTGCCCATTTGTGGGGATAACGCCTTCGACAGTTTATGGCTGTGCGACGAGTTGGCTGATCCGCCGCGTGCGGCGGATCACGGCCGGGTGGTCCGGCGGGCGGTTGAGCGGGCCGAGCCAGCGGCAGAGTTGGCGCAGCGCGAGCAGGATCGCGCTGCGCCGGATGGACTCCAGGTGATCGGCTGGCAGGGGCTGCACCCGTTGATAGCCGGTCAGCAGAGCGGGCAACCAGGCGGCTTGGTCGTGCAGGTAAAAGTGGCCCAGGTCGAACAGGCGCTCCGCCCCACGGATCTCGCTGAAGTCGATGAGGCCGGTGTAGCGGCCGTCGGCGCAGAAGATCTGGGTGAGATCGAAGTCGCCGTGCGTCAGCAGCGCCGGCGCGTATGGCTGGTGGCGCTCGTGTTCGATGCGGACCTCGATGGCGTCGAGGACCGGCGTGGCGAAAAGCGACGCCAGCGGGCCGGGCCAGGGCGATGGCAGGTAGGAGGTGGCAAACTCCGCATAGCTGGGGTATTCGGCGTGCAGCGGCCAGCGGCGCCCACGCCGTCGCACCCAACCGAATCCGTCCACCGGTTGCTGGTTGAGCACCGCGAGGTCGGCCCCGGCCGCCTCGACGACGGCAGCGTCGATCGTGGGTGTCTCGGCCAGCGAGGTGCCAGGGACCTCGGTCGTGATCATCGTGGAGCGGCCGATGCCGGCGTTGAACGGCTCGACATGGATGGGCTCGGCGACCCGCACACCGAGGTCGCGGAGCCGCTGGTGTAGCTCCGCATCGGTTTGCAGATTGTCGTCGGGCTCCTCGGCGATGCGCAGATAGAAGGTTTCCGGTCCGTGCAGGACCCGATAGACCTGCGCGGACACCCCGTCGAGCGTGCGTTGCCAGGTCACCGAGGTGCCGAAGACCTGCTGCAATAGGGCATCGACAGCGGTGGCGTCGACGTCTGGCTTACGGACCACCAAAACTCCTCCACCTACGGGCCGAGCATGAACTTACGTCCATGTTCGACGGCGTGTCGCCGCATTAACTTCATGGTCAACGCGAAGTGGGGCGCCCCTTGAGGAACGCCCCACGCATAGGAGAGCAGTCTTGCCTATCCCTTGACCGCGCCCTGCAGGCCCCCGACGATCCGCCGCTCGGCGAGCGTGAAGAACAGCAGAGCGGGCAACATCGCCAGCGAGGTGAAGGCGAGGATTCCAGCGGTGTCGGAGGTGTACTGCGTCGAGAAGTTCTGCACGCCCAGCGGCAGCGTGTGCAGATTGGCGTCATTGAGCACGAGCAGCGGCAACAGGAATGCGTTCCAGCTCGTCACGAAAGCGAGCACACCGACGGTGACGAGCGCCGGCCCCGACAGCGGCAACAGGATGCGCCAGAAGAAGCCGAGCCGGCTACTGCCGTCGATGTATGCCGCGTCCTCCAGCTCAGTCGGGATGGCGAGCAGAAACGGACGCAGGATCACGATCGTGACCGGCAACTGGAAGGCGACCTGGGGGAGGATCACGGCGTAGTACGAGTTGATCAGATCCATGTCGCGCAGCATGAGATACAGCGGCAGGATCGCCGCGCCCGCCGGGAAAAGCAGGCCCAGGGTGAAAAACGTGTAGAGCACTTCCCGGCCGCGGAAGGTGTAGCGGGCGAGCACGAACGCGGCGCACACACCCAGGGCGATCACGCAGAGCGTGGTGCCGAGGGCGATCACCGCGCTGTTCAGCGCCTGCGCCCAGAACCGCCCCTGGGACAGCACCCTTCCGTAGGTGCTCGGGACCCATGGGTCGGGCAGCCCGGCCGGGTCCGCGTTGAGCTGGGCGGTGTCGCGGAAGCCGCCGAGAACCACATACAGCACCGGCACGATCGACACGGCCGCGATGGCAAGCGCCAGCGCGTAGGTGAGCGGACTGCTCCAATGCACCGGACGGCGCCTTTTCGACGCGGAAAGGACTTCGGTCGCGGACATTTTCAGCCCACCCTCCCCGTTAGCGCTCCCTGAATGTCGCGGCGTAGGACGAAGCGCTGGAACACCAGCGCCGCGACGAACGATATGACAAACAGGATCACCGCCACGGCATTGCCGTAACCCCACAGCCGGGCGAAGAAGCCGTTGTCCACCATGTAGGTGGCCATGGTGTTGGCGGCGCCGAGCGACCGGGTCGAAGGCGCGGCGACCACCCAGATGACGTCGAAGACCTGTAGCGAACCGATCACCGACAGGAACATCCAGATCCGGATCGTCGGCCCCAGCAGGGGCAAAGTGATGTGCCGCTGGATTTGCCACCAGCTCGCGCCGTCGATCGCGGCCGCCTCGGTCAGCTCATGGGGCACATTGGACAGTCCGGCGAGGAACAGGATGATGGCGAACCCAACGTATTTCCACGTGAGGATGAACAGCAGTGTCCAGATGATGACCGGGAGGTCGGAGAGCCACCCCTGCACCAGGTTGCCCAGCCCGAGCGACTTCAGCAGCGCGTCGGCGCTGCCGTCACGCGTCAGGATGAGCCGCCACATGATGCCGACGGTGACCTCGGCGAGCACATATGGGACGAACATCAGGAGCCGGAAGAACGCACGGCCCCGGAAACGGCGGTTGAGCAGCAGCGCGACACCGATGGCGATCGGGCCCTGCACCAGCAGCGACCCGACGACGATGATGAGGTTGTTCCACAGCGCGTCGCGGAAGATCGGGTCTTCGAAGGCGACCAGATAATTGCGCCATCCGACGAACTCGGTGGGTGGCCCGACGCCACGCCACCGGTAGAGGCTGTAGTAGACCGCGAAGCCCATCGGCACCAGAACGAACATCGTGTAGACGACGATCGCGGGCGTGGTCAGCCCGATGATCTCGTACCACTTGCGCCGGGTGCGAGCGGCGCGGCTGGAGGAACCGTTTGCGGACCGGTGCCCCGCCAACCGCGCACCGGCGCGGTTGGCGGAGCCCAGCGACTGGCTGGTCTGGGTCATTTCTTCGCGGCCGACTTCATGTCATCGACCACCTTCTGCGGCGTCCCGGTCCCGGCGAAGATCGCGATGATCCCGTCGTTCATCGCGTTGCCGACCGTGCTGCCGTAGGCCGTGTCCAGCCACAGCTGGACGTAGCTCGCCTCGGTGGTTGCCTTCAGGATCGACGCCAGGACCGGCTCTGAGACGCCACTCTCGGCGCCCTTGGCGACGGGGAGGCCGACACCGGTTGCGGCGTAACCCTTCTGGACCTCGGGGCTGGCTATGTACTTGAGGAACTCCACGCACTCCGGCGGGGCCTGCTTGGCGCAGGCGAACCCGTCACCGCCGCCAAGGGCCGCCTTCGGGTCGCCTGGAGCACCCGTGATCGCGGGGAACGGGAACCAGCCGATGTTGGGCTTCATGGCGGCCCAGCCGTCGCCGGCGAGGGTCTCCATGGTGCCGAAGTTCCAGTCGCCCATGAGCTCCATCGCGGCCTTGCCGGTCGCGACCAGGCCGGCCGAGCTGCCCGCACCCTGCTGGGAAACCGTGGCGATGAAGTTCGGCTGGAACGGCTGGATGCCGATGAAGTCCTTCAGGTCGGTGCCGGCCTTCACGAAGCACGGGTCGTCGAACTTGAGCTCGAGGCTCGCCTTCTTCAGGGTGTCGATGGAGCAGGCGCGCAGCGCGAAGTTGTACCAGTAGTGTGCGGCGGGCCACTTGTCCCCGGCGCCCACCGAGATCGGGATGACGTTGGCGGCCTTCAGCTTGGCGACGGCCTGCTTCAGCTCATCCAGTGTCTTCGGCGGAGCTGTGATGCCCGCATCGGCGAACAATTTCTTGTTGTACCAGAAGCCCTCGATGCCCATCCGGAAGGGCAGGCCATACTGACGTCCTTCGACCTGCCAGATGGCGGCCGAGCTGCCGATGTTGGCGACCTCGGTCTTGGTCTGGTCGGTGATGTCCTTGAGATAGTCGGCCTTTACCTGTTCGATTATCTCGCCGCCACCCCACGCCTGGAAGATGTCGGGCGGGTCGTTGCTCAGCAGGGCCGCCGGGATCCGGGTGCGCTGAAGCTGGTTGGTCTCGATCGCCTCGATCTGGATCGTGACGGTCGGGTGGAGCTTGTTGAAGTCGTCGGCGACCTTTTGCCAGAATCGCTTTCCTGGCCCCTCATCGGAGGCGTTGTGCCACCAGGTAAGGGTCACCGGGTTCTTGTACAGCTCAGCTTCGGCTGGAGGCTGTTCCTTAGTGCACGCGCTTGGCAGCAACAGAGTGGTCGTCGCCATTAGCGCCAAGGCGGCGCGAACACGGCGCGATCGTGCCATTGGAGTCTCCTCAAAACGGTTGTCGCGTCAGGTACCGAAACTTTCTGTCGTGATCCGAAAATTACCGGGAATGCCGCGGACGTTACGGTGTGATTGCGGTCTCGGTCAAGGGGTTGGCCGATCTCCTGTGCATCGGTTTGTCGGCGGATCCGTTCCGGTTTGGTCTCCATGCAGCACATGTGTGCTAGGCCGGGCTGTCCACCGGTGCGCGGATTGCGATCAAGACGGGCCGGTGATCGGCGACTCGTGCCTTGACTGCTCCTGCGGGCGCGGCATCGGCGGAGCGTGTGTGAGAAGGATTTCGCTTGCGCCCCAACGAATCGGACCGGCGCAGCCGGCCGGGCTCGCCGCTTCCGGAAGTTGCGGAACTTTTCCGGAATAGGCCCCGCGATGCCAGGACGTCACCTGCCGTGATGCTCTCGCGCGCGTCTGGACCACGCCCGTTGACGGGTTCCAGATGGCGGGCCATCCCGGCCGATTGGCGGTCATGGTTGTCGAGATTGGACGGCGCGCGCTCGTGCGCTCGGCGCGACAGAGCATCCGGGTTGTGCGCGTCGAATACCTAGAAGTACTATGCATCGCACTCCCATGCATAGGGCTTCGAGGGTTAGGTGGGTGATCATGCGCATTTCCAGGGACCTCACCGCCGCGTCGGCCGTCCCGCTGGTGCTCGGCATCGTGGCACCGCGCGAGCATCACGGGTACTCGATCATGAAAGGGGTCAGAGAATCGTCCGGCGGTCGTTCGGACTGGGCGGACGGATTGCTCTACCCCTTGCTGCACCGGCTGGAGCGGCTGGGCTACCTGGAATCGATCTGGCGCGCCACGCCAAGCGGGCGCCGCCGTAAGTACTACCGCTACCGGATGTCACATCCGGGGCCCCGGTGGTGCTCCGAAGATGTGGAAGAAAATGTGGGGCTCGCAGGGCACGGTCAGACCGCACTGGCCGTCGCCGTTCCGGCCGCTCCTGCGGGACGAGGGAACATCCGCCCGGATCTCGAACAGGTCTTCCGCACCGCCTATCCGAGGGTCGTCGCCGTCGCGGCCCGGGTGCTCGGCTCCCGGGACGAGGCCGAGGACGTGGCGCAGGAGGTGTTCCTGGCGTTCGGGCGTTCCTCGGTGCCGGCCGGTGAGGCGGTGGGCTGGTTGTCCGTCGCCACGGCGCACACCGCGCTGAACCACCTGCGCTCCAGCCGTCGCCGTGCCTCCCGTGAAGAGGCCGCCAACCGCGGCGACGGCGTCTGGCCGGATGTGGCCGACGCCGTCGTGACACTCGACGAGCGCCGCCGGGTGCGTGCGGCGCTTGCCCGGCTGCCCCGCAAGCAGGCGGTCGCGCTCGTGCTGCGGCACAGCGGCCTGAGCTACGCCGAGGTCGCCGCCGCTCTCGATCTGTCCGTCGGCAGCGTGGGCACCACTGTGCGGCGCGCCGAATCCAACCTACGCAAGGAGTTGAACCGTCATGCGTCATCCGACTGACGGCACGTTGCGCCGGCTCGTGGATGAGCCGGCCGGTGTCGCCGACGCCGATCACGAGCACGTCGCCGGTTGCCAGGTGTGTCTGTCCACATTGGAAAACGCGCGGCAGGACGCGGCGATGGCCGGTGCGGCGCTGCACTTCGAGGTCACCACCGACGTCGACGAAGGGTGGCGTCGCCTGTCCGGTGCGCTCGCCGCGGACGGTGCGCTCGCCGCGGACACACCCCGGCCGCGGGTGGCCGCCTCCACCCGCGGCCGGCGGTGGCGCGCGGCGTTGCGCAGCCCGGTGATCGCCGTCG
>NZ_QJUG01000190.1 GCF_003426775.1 Allorhizocola rhizosphaerae
CTCCCGTCCCGCCGCCACCGGTCTGGGAGCCCGACCCCCCGCCCCCGCCCGAACCCAGGACCTGGTCGCGTTGCTCCTTGGACAGCTGCGTGCCGCAAGCGGACGTCATGAGGCAAATCGCCATCACTGCGACAAGGGTCAACCGCATTCGATTAGTAGAACAGGTTTCATTTTGTCGTTCAAGAGCGCATGATGTGTTTCAGCTTCTTTAGGAGGAGGTTTCTCAACATGCCGAAGGTAAGCGCGTCGGTTCAAGCGGGCGCCGGCCCCGATCAGGCCTGGCAGTTGGCCGTCGATCTTCCGCGATACGCAGAGTGGCTCACCATGCACGACGCCTTCACCGGCGACGTCCCGTCCACCCTTGAGCCGGGCGTTGCCTACAAGCAGCGCGTCAAGATGATGGGCATGCCCGCGGACATCGCCTGGAAGGTGACCACGGCCGAGGCGCCCGGCAAGCTGGAGCTCGCCGGCGACGGCCCGATGGGGATCAAGGCGATCAATCGGTTCCTGATCTCGCCGGCCGAGGCGGGCGGGTCCGACATCACCTTCGAGATGGAGTTCAACGGCCCCGCGCTCAACGGCCCGATGGCCGCGATGGCCGAGAAGAACGCCGGTGTGGCGGCCAAGGAATCCCTGGCCAAGTTTTCGGCTCTGCTCGGTTGACCGAACTTTGGGCGGGCCCTTCGCTCCGAGGGCCCGCTCACGTTTTATAACCTGTTCTATTTTTTCACTTGGTACCGCAGGTGAGTCACGGCCTTTCCTTCGGCAACAGATATCGGGCCTTCGAGCGGAACCGGCGCGGACGCGAGCCCCGCGAAGAACGGCGTGCCGCTGCCGAGCAACACCGGCACGAGATCCACGTAGATCTCGTCGACGAGCCCGGCGTCAAGGGCCTGCGAGGCGATCGTGCCGCCGTTGAGTCCGACCCCCTTGCCGCCCGCGAGCTCGCGTGCCTTCGCGATCGCGGCCTCGATGCCGTCGTGCACGAACGCGAAGCTCTCATTCTCCTGCGCCCATCCGTCCGGCAGGCTGTGCGTGAGCACGACGACCGGCACGTCCATCGGGTGCCTGCCGCCCCACGCGTTGGTGAAGTCAAACAGCTTGCGCCCCACCACGAGCGCGCCCGTCATGTCGACCACGTGCTTGAAATGACGGTGGCTCACCTCGGTCATCTGCAGCGTCATCTCCGGCATGGCGGTCGGCAGGGGCACGTCGCCATTGCTGTACCACTGGAAGAGGTGCTCGAATCCGGTCTCGTTGGGGCCCGCGATGAACCCGTCGATCGACATGCTCGCGCCGGTGTAGACAGTGCTCATTGGTCTCGCTCCTTAAAATTCGCGCCGGTGTTCGCTTACACCAACGCGTCGAACGAGCCGGTCGCCCTTCGACACGCGCCGCGAAATTCTTGAACGGATTTCTTCGCGGCGCGTGCCGGGCGATCACGTGGGGTCCGCCGCCCCCACGACCTTGCGGTCGATCAGGTGCCCAGCATCCCGGCGAGCTGGTCCAGTTGCGCATCGCGCCACCGGCATTGGGTGCGGCGGCACTGGGCGCATCCGGCGGTGCGAGCGAGACTGTGGCGCTCGCGCATCGGCTGCTGCGCGAGGCCGTGGAGCACGACCCGGCCGAGATCCCGGTGTGGCGGCCCGGCCCGCCGCCACCGGAGCGATACCAGACAGATTCGGGGTCAGCGCAGCAGGAGGCGTGCAGCGAGTTCGAGGTGGTTGACGACGTCGTTGGCGGAGGCACGGCGGGTCACCCAGGCGACCAGATTGGACAGCCACACGTCGCCGATGACCCGCGCGATGGCCTTGTCGTCCTCCGTGGGCTCGCCGTCGTGCATGGCCCGGGTGAACATGAGCTCCATCATCCGCGCGACCGTGTTGACCTCGGCCGCCGCCGACGGGTCGGCGAACATGAAGGCACGCGTCATCGCCTCGGTCAGCTGCGGGTCGCGCTGCATCGCGCGGGTGATCCGGCCGAGCACGAACAGCATGCGGTCATAGGCCGTGTCGCCGGGCGGGGGCGTGCGGTCCATCCGCTCCTGCGTCCGCTCGAACTCCCGCGCCAGGCAGGAGATCAGCAGGTGAATCTTGGACGGGAAGTAGCGGTAGAGCGTGCCCAGGGCCACGTCGGCTTTTTCCGCTACCGCGCGCATCTGGACCGCGTCATATCCGCCACGCGAGGCGAGCGCGAGCGTCGCGTCGAGGATTCGCTTGCGGCGGTCCCGCTGGGCGGCCGAGCCTAACTCGGCCTCGGTGGGCGCGCTGAGCACGGCGGTGTTGGCGGACGACCTGGCTCTCGGCATGACGGACCTTTCTGAGATCGGTTCTAGCACGAGCTTAGCAAGCCCAAGGTCGAGATCTGAGCGTCAGTATGGTACCCAAAGTTGAAACGTGTTCTAATTCTGATTGTGCCCATAGCCGAGACCGAGGAACAACATGCCATCCGGGCGTCCATTCTGGGGTGGGCGGCGGACGCCGGCACGATCAAGGCGGTGCGTGACCGCGAGTCGGGCGTGTCCAACGACACAGATCATGGGGACGGGCTGGCGCGGCTCGGGCTGTTCTCCATCGTCGAGGACGGGTCCGTCACCGACCTCGCGGCCGCGCTGGAGGCGGTGACCGAGGCGCTCGTGCCGGGCCCGGTGATGCCCACGTTGCTCGCGCAGGTCGTGCTCGGATCGCGGCCGGTGGAGCGGATGTCCGTCGCGATTGGACACGGGTTCGTGCTCGGCGAGGCGCCGGACGTGCTGCTGCCCTCGGGTGAGCTCGGCCGGCCGGAGGTTTTGCCGGTGCAGCCGGTCGATTTCAGCCGCGGGCTCCGGCGCATGGATGACGGCGGCGAACCGGTGTTCGGGGACCTGCTCGCGGTGATGTGCGCGGTCGAGGCGTCCGGGGTCGCGGGATGGTGCGTACGCACGGCTGCCGACTATGCCAAGGTGCGGGTGCAGTTCGGCCGTCCGATCGGGGCGTTCCAGGCAGTCAAGCATGTGTGCGCGCAGATGCTGTGCCGGTCGGAGCAGGCTGCGGCGGTCGCCTGGGACGCGGCCCGCGCGGTGGACGAGGCACCACACGAACTCCCGCTGGCTGCCGCCGTCGCAGCGGCCGTGGCGGTGGACGCGGCGGTCGAAAACGCCAAGGACTGCATCCAGGTGCTGGGCGGGATCGGGTTTACGTGGGAGCACGACGCACACCTGTATCTGAGGCGTGCGCTGGCGTTGCGCCAGATGCTCGGGACCGGATGGCGTCGGCGGGCCGCCTCGCTCGCGAAGGGCGGGATGCGGCGCACGCTGGCGATGCCGCCGGCCGGTGAGGATCGCGGGATCGCCGGGTGGGCCGTGCCGACCGTGCTGGCCCACGGGACGCCGGAGCAGAAGGAGCGGTTCACGCGCGGGGACATCGCGTGGTGCCAGCTGTTCAGCGAACCTGAGGCCGGGTCGGATCTGGCGTCGCTGCGGACCCGGGCTGAGCGGGTCGAGGGCGGCTGGAGGCTGACCGGGCAGAAGGTGTGGACGTCGCTGGCGCGGGAAGCTGACTGGGCGATCTGCTTGGCGCGCACCGATTTTGGGGCACCTAAGCACAGGGGCATCACCTATTTCCTGGTGGACATGCGCAGTCCTGGCATCGAGATTCGGCCGTTGCGGGAGATCACGGGGCGGGCCGTGTTCAACGAGGTCTTTTTGGACGATGTGTTCGTGGCCGACGACTGTGTCATCGGCGACCCCGGCGAGGGTTGGCGCATCGCGATGGGCACGCTGGCCAGCGAGCGGGTGGCGATGAGCCGCGGCTCGTCGCTGGGTGACGACGTGGAGGCCCTGCTGCGCGAGCACGACGACCTGGATGTGCTGGGCGGGTTGGTGGTTGAGGGGCAGGCACTGTCGCTTTTGGACACCCGCGGCGCGAACGCGGCGGTGCGCAAACTGATTGGCGTGCGGCAGCGGCAGGCCGTGGCCGAGGCGGATCTGGTGCTGCAGGGCGCGGGCGGGCTGTGCGAGGGGGAGAAGTCGTATCAGTTCCTGCTGACCCGGTGTTTGAGCATCGCAGGCGGTACCAGTCAAGTCTTGATGAATTTGGTGGGAGAGCGGGTGTTGGGGCTGCCGAAGGATGAGGCGCGGTGATGGATTTCTCCTATGACGAGACTCAGCGGGTCATCGCGCAGGTGACCAGTGACGTGCTGGCCAATGCGGGCGACGACCCGTGGAAGGCGCTGGGCGAGGCGGGCATGCTGTCGCTTGCCGTGCCGCAGTGGCTGGGCGGCGAGGGGTTGGGCCTGCCGGAGGTCGCGGTGGTGCTGACCGAGATCGGGCGGCGGGCGACCGACGTGCCCGCGCTGTCGATGCTCGCGATGGGCGTGCTGCCGGTCGCGACGTTCGCGCCGAAGGACGTGCAGGCGGAGTTGTTGGACAATCGGGAGCTCACCGGGGTACTCGGAAAAATGTCATACCGGGATGGCGGCATTTCCGGTGTGTCACAGAGTCCTTGCGCGGCAACGGCCTATCGGCTGCTGGTTCAGGTGGGTCCGCGGATCGCGGTGGTGGATCCGGGTGGCGATGGCGCCGTTGTGTCGCCGGATGGTGTGGTGCGGCTGGATGGGGCAGTGCCTGTGGCGGTGTTCGACGGCGACCTGCGGCGGTTCGCGATCGCCGGGGTGTGCGCGATGGGTGACGGGCTGCTGCGCGGGGCGCTGGAGCTCACTGCCGCGCATGTGGCGCAGCGCAAGCAGTTTGGCCGGCCGCTGGCGGCGTTCCAGGCGGTGGCCCAGCAGATCGCCGATGTCTACATCGCCTCGCGCACCATGCATCTGGCCGCCCTGGCGGCGTGTCTCAATGCGGAGGATGTGGCGGTGGCGGCGGCGTGGCTCGCCCGCGAGGGCCCGCCCGCGATGCGCACGTGTCATCACCTGCACGGCGGGCTGGGGCTCGACGTGAGCTATCCGCTGCACCGCTATTCGGCAATGCTCAGGAAGCTGGTGGGGCATGTTCATCGGGCTTACTGAGGCGCAGGTCGCGCTGCAAACCGAGCTGCGGCAATACTTTTCGACGCTGATCTCGCCGCAGGAGCGCGAGGCGATGCTGCACGACCGGCACGGTCCGGCCTACAAGGCGATCGTGCGGCGCATGGGGCGCGACGGGTGGCTGGGCGTCGGCTGGCCGGCGGAGTTTGGCGGGCGCGGCTTCGGCCAGCTGGAGCAGCAGATTTTCGTCAACGAGGCGGCGCGGGCCGACGTGCCGCTGCCCGCGGTCACGCTGCAGACGGTCGGTCCGACCCTGCAAACCCATGGCACGCAGGCACAGAAGGAGTTCTTCCTGCCGCGCATCCTGGCGGGGGAGCTGCACTTCGCGATCGGCTACACGGAGCCGGAGGCGGGCACCGACCTGGCGTCGCTGCGCACCCGGGCCGTGCGCGACGGCGATTGCTATGTCGTCAATGGACACAAGACGTTCACGACGGGGGCGCACGCGGCCGACTATGTGTGGCTCGCGTGCCGCACCGACCCTTCGGCACAGCGGCATCGCGGGCTGTCCATCATCATCGTGCCGACCGACGCGCCCGGCTTTTCGTGGACGCCCATCATCACCTCCGACGGCGCCCACCACGTCAACTCGGTTTATCTGTCCGACGTGCGCGTGCCGGTGGACATGTTGGTGGGTGAGGAAAACGACGGTTGGCGGCTGATCACGACCCAGCTCAACCACGAGCGCGTGATGCTCGGCCCGGCCGGGCGGATCGCGGCACTCTACGACCGGGTGAGCGAGTGGGCGCGGGCGCGAGGCGTGGGCGACGACGTGCTGCAGCGGGTCCGGGTCACCATGCGGGTCAACGAGTTGCTCAACTGGCAGGTCGCGTCTTCGGAGACTTTGGACGTCGCGGGCGCCTCCGCCACCAAGGTGTTCAGCTCCGAGCAGCTGCAGTGGATCGGCCAGGAGCTCTATGACCTGGTGTGCCGGCACGATCCGGGGTCGGAGCTGGCGCACTGGCTCGACATTCAGCTCAAGCGCAATCTGGTGCTCACCTTTGGCGGTGGGGTGAATGAGATCCAGCGGGAGTTGATCGCGACTGCTGGGCTCGGATTGCCGAGGGTGCCGCGATGAGCGAGGGCTTGCCTGAGGGGATCGGTTGGCATGCGCCGTGGGGCGAAGCGGAGGGACGCCCATGAGTGAGAGCTTGCCTGAGGGGATCGGTTGGCAAGCGCCGTGGGGCGAAGCGGAGGGACGCCATTGAGCCGGATTTTGGAGGAGACGGATCGGCTGAAGGCTCTGGGGTGGTGCGGCGAGCGCGTGGCGCGCGACCCGGTCAACCAGCCAATGATCAATAATTGGGTGGAGGCGATGGGCGATACCCACCCGGCCTACCGGGAAGGGCTCGCGCCGCCCGCGATGGTGCAGGTCTGGACGATGCGCGGGCTGCACCCCGCGCCGCAGCCCGACGATCCGCTGCACGCGATGTCGGCCGTGCTGGACGAGGCGGGCTTCACCTCCGTGGTCGCGACCAATTGCGAGCAGACCTATCATCGGGCGCTCAAGGTGGGCGAGCTGCTGACCGTGCGCAGCCGGCTGTCCGATGTGGTGGGTCCGAAGAAGACGTCGTTGGGCGTGGGGTGGTTTGTCACCACCGAGAGCACGTGGTTCTCCGGCGAGGAGCCGGTCGCCACGATGCTGTTCCGCATTTTGAAGTATCAGCCAAGGCCTCAAGCAGCCGCGGCGAGTCCGATCACGCCGGTGGTGTCGAGGGACACCGCGTTCTTCTGGGAGGGCACGGCCGCCGGGCAGCTGCGCATCCAGCGGTGTGAGGCGTGCGGGCGGCTGCGGCACCCGCCGGGTCCGATGTGTCCCGCGTGCGGTGCGACGTCGATGGGCTTCGTGGTGTCCGAGGGTGCGGGGACGGTTTACAGCTATGTGGTGCACCACCATCCGCCCGTGCCGGGCAAGCGCCTGCCGTTCGTGGTGGCACTGGTCGAGCTGCCCGAGGGAGTCCGGGTGCTCGGCGAGTTCCTGGGCGAGTCCGTCGAGATTGGGCGGCCGGTCAGGTGCACGTTTGTGCGGGTGGGCGGATTCCACCTGCCGGCATGGGAGGCGGCGGCATGACCACCCTTCCACCGTTGAGCATCGAGGTGACGCCGACGCTCATCGTCTCGACGGCGTTGGCGACGCGCGACTTCCAAGACGTGCACCACGATCGCGACGCGGCCGTGGCGCGCGGCTCGAAGGACATCTTCCTCAACATCCTGACGACGACGGGGCTCGTGCAGCGATACGTGACGGATTGGGCGGGGCCATCGGCCGTGGTGCGATCGATTTCGCTGCGGTTGGGCGTGCCGTGTTATGCGGGAGAGACGCTGACGTTCACCGGGCGGGTGGTGTCCGAGTCGGTGATCGAGGTGGTCGGCACCAACTCGCTGGGGGCGCATGTGACGGCGGAGGTGACGCTGGCATGAGCGAGGGCCTGCCCGAGCGAATCGTGAGATTGGGACTCGCTCATGCCGAAACGAGGCTCCGCCAAGCGAAACCGGAGGTTTCGGCATGAGCGCGGCGATCGTGGGCATTGGCGCCACCGAGTTCTCGAAGGATTCCGGGCGCAGCGAGCTTCAGCTGGCCGCCGAGGCGGTGCGGGCAGCGCTGGCCGACGCGGGGCTCAGCCCGTCCGATGTGGACGGCCTGGTGACGTTCGCCATGGACGCCAACGCGGAGATCGCGGTCGCGCGCGAGGTGGGCATCCCGTCACTCACGTTCTTCAGCCGGATCGCCTATGGCGGCGGCGCGGCGTGCGCGACCGTGCAGCAGGCCGCGATGGCTGTGGCAACGGGGGCCGCCGAGGTCGTGGTGTGCTACCGCGCGTTGAACGAGCGGTCCGGGCACCGGTTCGGCCAGGTGTCGGTGGCCGCGGCGACCGCGCCCACGTCGTCCGGTGTGGACAACGGCTGGCACTACCCGATGGGGCTGGGCACGCCGGCCGCGACCGTGGCGATGGCCGCCCGGCGATACATGCACGAGTTCGGCGCGACCAGTGCCGACTTCGGCCGGGTGGCGGTGGCCGACCGCAGGCACGCGGCCACCAACCCCAACGCGTGGTTCTACGGCCGGCCCATCACGCTCGACGACCATCAGGCCTCGCGCTGGATCGCGGAACCGTTGCGGCTGCTGGACTGCTGCCAGGAGAGCGACGGCGCGGTGGCGATCGTGGTCACCTCGCTGGAACGGGCGCGCGATCTGGCGCAGCGCCCGGCGGTCGTGCGGGCAGCGGCGCAGGGGAGCGGCCCGGACCAATACGTGATGACCAGCTACTACCGCGATGACCTGACCGGGCTGCCGGAGATGGGCGTGGTAGGGCGACAGCTGTGGCGGCAGGCCGGGATGGGCCCGTCCGATGTGGACGTCGCGGTGTTGTACGACCACTTCACCCCCTATGTGCTGATGCAGCTGGAGGAGCTGGGGTTCTGCGAGCGCGGAGCGGCGAAGGACTTCATCGCCGACGGCGCTATCGAGCTGGGCGGGCGGCTGCCGGTCAACCCGCACGGCGGGCAGCTCGGCGAGGCATACATCCACGGCATGAACGGCATCGCCGAGGCCGTGCGGCAGGTGCGCGGCACAGCGGTCAACCAGGTGGCGGGGGCGGCGCACGTGCTCGTGACCGCCGGCACGGGTGTGCCGACGAGCGGCCTGATCCTGGCGCCGGGCTGACCGTCCGGCGGCGCATGTGCCTACCGCCGGCGCGGCGTGTCGGCGGGCGGGCCTGGTGCTTGCGCCGGGCTGACTGCCTGGTGAGGTTGGCCGTCTGGCGTGTGGAGCCCACGGGTGCCGTGCCCGGCAAACGGCTCCGCGTCCGGCTCGGGCGCGAGGCCTACAGCTGGTTCGGGGCACGGACTATTCGCTTGCGCCGCCGGCGTGGCGGCCCGCGCGACGGCCGGAGTAGACGCAGTCGGCCAGGGACAGGCCCGAGAGGTAGGAGTTGGAGCAGATACCGACGGCGGTGCGCCCGGCCGCGTAAAGGCCCGCGATGGGGGTGCCGTCGGGGCGCAGCACCTGGCCCGACTCCTCCGACACGACGAGCCCGCCGAGGGTCAGCATGGGCGCGGGATAGGCCGGGCGGGGGCGGATCGAGCAGTCGATGAGTGAGAACGGCGGCTGCACCAGGGGTTGCGCGAACGCCTGGTCTTTGCCCATGGGGTCAACCGGCGCGGTGTTGTAGGTGTCGAGCGTGGCGGCGAGCGTTTCGGCGTCGATGCGGGCCCGTGCTGCGAGCTCGCGCAGCGTGGCCGCTTGGATCCGGTCGCGGCTCAACAGGTACCACATCTGAATTCTTTGAAACCAGAGGGTTTGCGACCTGAGCTGCTGGCGTGCTTCCTGCAAGACCTTGCTGTCGACCAGCAGCCAGGCCTCGCCGTCGTGTTTGGACACGATGGCGGAGCCGATTGCCGCGCCGTAGAGCGATTCGTCGCACACGCGCCGCCCGGCCCGGTCGACGAGGATGCCCTTGAGCAGGGCCGAGGGCGGGGTGATGAATCGCCAGACGGAGACGCGGTCGAGGTGGGCGGTGGCAGCTCCGGCCGTCGTGCCGAGGGTGATGCCGCTGCCGTCGTCTGCGGGGGTACCGAGCGGGAGGCCACCGCGACAGGCGGGCGCGTGCCGGCGCATCATGTTGCGGTTGTTGACGAATCCGCCGGCCGCGAGGATGACGCCCTGGCGCGCGACTATCGTGATTGGACGGCTGTAGCGTTTTTCCAGCCATGCGACGGGTTTGTGTAACAGGCGGCCCAGTTTCGGGACGTAGAGATATGGTTTTGCCGCGAGGCGGGTGAGCCAGAGATGCAGGCGGCTGTGGAGTTGACGGCATTCGACGCCTGTGACCCGTCCGTCCTCCTCCGAGATTAGCGAGACCGCTGTCGTCTGGGGTAGCACGCGTATTCCTCTGGCGCGCACGGCATCGGCAAGCCTCTGGTAGAAGAGGCGACCCGACGTGCCGGGGCCGTGGGTGCGATGGCCGCGCGGCGCGGGCGGGGCGACCTCGCGTGCGGCCAGCTCGCTGCCCGAATAGTAGAGGTAGTGGCGGTTGGTGGGATAGGACGTCTTGTCCGGGCACAGCGCCGCGCTGAACGGAACCCCCTGCGTCTCAAGCCATTCCATCATCTCCACACTGGAGTCGCAAAAATCGCGCAGGGTCTTGTGCGAAACCGCGTCGCCGACCTCGGTGCGCAAGTAGGCGTACATCGCGTCCGCGCTGTCGGCCACGCCCGCCTCGCGCTGCTGCCGCGTGCCGCCACCGGCGTAGACGACCCCGCCGGACAGGGCCGTGGCACCGCCCCCGCCGAACCGGTCCAGCAAGATCACGTCAGAACCTGTTTCAGCAGCTTCCAGTGCGGCGCACGCGCCAGCCGCACCGAATCCCACCACCACAACGTCCGCTTGCAGCCGCATCAAAAAACTATAACCTGTTCTAGTGACGATTGTTGAGTACGACGTCGTCGTCATCGGCAGCGGGGCGGCCGGGATGACGGCGGCCCTGACCGCCGCACGCCACGGCCTGTCCGTCGTCGTGCTGGAGAAGGCCGACCGGTTCGGTGGCTCGACGGCCCGCTCCGGCGGCGGCATCTGGATCCCGCGCGCCGACGACGAACAGGCAACACTCTATCTTTCGCATGTCGCGCCCGACGTGGCTCCGGCACGGCGCGAGGCATTCGTGAGGCATGCGGCCGCGATGCTCGCACTGGTGAAGTCTGCGACGCCGCTTCGTTTTCAGTGGGTACGAGGCTATCCCGACTACTATCCGGAGCTGCCCGGTGGGCTCGTGCTGGGGCGCACGTTCGAGCCGGTGCCGCTCGATGGACGGCGGGTGTTGGGCGAGAGCCTGGGCGAGCTCGCGCCGCCGTACATCCCGACGCACGGGCTGACCGTGACGGCCAAGGATTACAAGTGGCTGAGCCTGGGCGTGCGTCACCCGCGCTCGGCGTATGTGGCGGGCAAGCTCGCTGCGCGTGCGGCCGTGGCCAAGGCGCTCGGGCAGCGGATGCTGGGCATGGGGCAGGCCCTGGCCGCCGGGCTGCGCGCGGGACTGCGGGCGCTCGACGTGCCCGTACTGCTGGGCACGCCGCTGGAGTCGCTTGCGGACGGTGTGGTCAACGGGCGGTTCAAGGCCCGCCGGGGTGTGCTGCTCGCATCCGGCGGGTTCGAGCACAGCCTCGCCATGCGGACGGAATATCAGAAGGTGGGGACCGACTGGACCGTCGCGGCCGCGTCCAACACGGGCGACGGCATCCGGGCGGGGGTCGCGAAGGGCGCCGCGGTCGAGCTCATGGACGAGGCGTGGTGGGGGCCGACGGTCCCGCTGCCGGGGCGGCCGTATTTCTGTCTCGCCGAGCGCAGCCTGCCAGGGTCGATCATCGTGGACGCGGCCGGGCAGCGGTTCGGCAACGAGTCGGCCCCGTACATCGATGCCGTGCATGCGCAGCTGGAGCGCGAAGCGGTACCGTCATGGCTGGTTTTTGATCAAAGGTATCGCAACCGCTACCTTTTCGCGGGCCTGGCGCCGCGGCAACCTTTTCCTAGGCGTTGGTACCAGTCGGGAGTGCTGGTGCGCGGGCAGACGCTCGACGATCTGGGCCTGCCGGGCCTTGCCAAGACCGTCGCCCGGTTCAACGAGTTCGCGGCGTCCGGTGTGGACAGTGACTTCGGGCGCGGCGAGTCGGCCTACGACAGGTACTACGGCGATCCGCGCACCCGCCCCAATCCGTGCCTGGGCCCGATCGCCAAACCGCCTTTCTACGCGTTCAAAATCGTGCCTGGAGATCTCGGCACGAAGGGCGGGCTGGTGACCGATGAGCGGGCGCGGGTGCTGCGCCCCGACGGGACGCCTATCGCCGGGCTGTATGCGGCCGGCAACGCGAGTGCGGCCGTCATGGGCCGAAGCTACGCCGGGGCGGGTGCCACCATCGCGCCCGCGATGACGTTCGGATATCTGGCTGTCTTGGACATGTTGGGGGAATGAATGCCCATCGATCCCGCCGTCGCCATCGGCGCGCCGCTTCCGTCACGCACGCTGGACTGGTCGGAGTCGGACGTGCTGCTCTACCATCTCGCGCTCGGCGCGAGCGAACTGCCGTACGTCTATGAGCGCGACCTGGTCGTGCTGCCCACGTTCGCGATGGTCATCCCGACCCTGCGCGACACGCAAGCGCCGGTGTTGCGAATGCCCGGCATCGACGTCGACCTCGTGTCGGCCCTGCACGGCCGGCAGGAGCTCGTCATGCACAAGCCTTTGCCGCCCAACGGGTCCGCCGTGGCCACATCACGGGTCGCCGACGTTTACGACAAGGGATCGGCGGCCATCATCGTGACCGAGACCGAGTGCGAGTATTTCACCTCGCGCATCAGCATCTTCGTCAAGGGCGAGGGCGGGTTCGGCGGTGAGCGCGGACCGTCCACCAAGGCCGAACCGCCGGACCGAGCACCCGACCACGAGATCGTCGCGCGCACCTGGCCGGAACAGGCGCTGCTGTATCGGCTGCTGGGCGACCGCAATCCGCTGCACGTGGATCCCGGGTTCGCGGCGATGGCCGGGTTCCCGCGGCCGATCCTGCACGGGCTGTGCACCTATGGCGTGGTGTGCAAGGCGGTCATCGACTCGGTGCTGGGCGGCGAGGTGAACCGGGTGGTCTCGTATTCGACCCGGTTCGCGGGCGTGGTGTTCCCGGGCGAGACGCTGCGCACGCAGGTCTGGGCCGACCGCGACACGCTCACGCTGACCACGACCGTCCCCGAGCGCGACAACGCACCGGCCCTGTCGGACACGGTGATCCGGACAACCTGAAGGTCACCGGCTCAGGCGGCAGGGGCTTGCTCACGCTGCAGTGCGCCCCCGCGGTTGGCCCGATCGATCGCGAGCCGGAACGAGATCGGGGCCGTGGTGGCTCGGGTGTTGCGCGAGTGTTGGCGAACACCGCCCCGGTAAGAAGCGCAACGACGAGCATCACTCGTTCCATGCGCCACTTCCGAACTGGCGGACCATGGAGTAGTAGAGGGCCGCCCAGTTGTTGCAGTCTTCCCTGTCGGAACCCGTTGCCGCGCAAACGTTGTGCAGATCCCACAGCAGCGTGTAGTCGATCCGGTGGCGATTCTGCTCACTGCTCATGCCGACCGCCCGATGGTTGCCGTAGCCGAAGTCGTGCCGAACGCACCCGGACACGAAGTCCCAGCCGTTGGGCCGGTCCGGCGAGTTGCTGCAGCCGTTGTCGGACCAGTCGAACCAGTATCCCGTCTCGCGATAGGCGTTGCCCCGCTTGCCCTCCCAGAACTGGCTGCGACCGTGACCAGTGGGCTCGGTCATCAGCATGTAGGCGGACCACCGCGACAGCAGCACGCGCGCCGCGGCCACATTGGACACCGAGGTGGTGATGCGCTCGGCGACGAGACGGAACTCGATGAGCTGGCCCTTGGCGAAGGCCCGCGTGTCGAAGTCGAACGACTGGTCGCACAGGCCGATGTTGTGCCACACCGGGTAGGTCGTGCGCCGCCACGCCCCGCCGTTGATCCGGTGTTCGATCCACAGTGCCACCACACCACCCGGGAACAGGGTGCACTGCCACCGCAGCACCACCTTCCCGGCCTCCGCGGAGGCCCGCAGGGTGGGCACGTATGGCGGCGGTGGGATCGGGCGGGCGCTGACCGTGTTGGAATATCCGCTCTGGCCCGCGAGGTTGGCCGCGGTCACCTTGAACTCGTACGTGTACCCGTTGAGCAACCCGGTGGCTACGTAGCGCGTGCCGGACACCGGGTACTGGAAGTAGTACCAGTTCGCGTGGCCCTGCGGCCGGAAGTACACCCAGTAGTACACGTTTCCGGAGGAGCTCGGGTTCCAGGTCAGCGTGACTTGCCCGTCACCGGCGACGGCGTGCAGGCCCGTGGGCGCCGCGGGCAGCGGCATGAACGGTGTCGCGGCAACGGTATTGGAGAACCCGCTCTGCCCGCCGAGGTTGGCCGCCGTCACCTTGAACTCGTAGCGGAAGTTGTTGAGCAACCCGGTGGCTACGTAGCGCGTGCCGGACACCGGGTATTTGAAGTAGTACCAGTTCGCGTGGCCCTGCGGCCGGAAGTACACCCAGTAGTACACGTCCCGCGTCGAGCTCGCGTTCCACGTCAGCGTCACCTGGCCGTTGCCCGCCACCGCGCTCAGCCCGGTCGGCGCGGCCGGCGGGGGGTAGAACGGCGTGGCCCGCACGGTGTTGGAGAAGCCGCTCTGCCCGCCGAGGTTGGCCGCCGTCACCTTGAACTCGACCCAGAAACCGTTCCACAGCGGCTTGGCCGTGAACGTGGTCTGCGTGGTCGGATATTGGTAGTAGTACCAATCCGTCTGGCCCTGCGGGCGGAAATACACCCAGTAGTACACGTTGCCCGACGGGCTCGGATTCCACGACAGGCGTACCTCGCCGTTGCCCGCCACGGCGGTCAGCCCGGTCGGCGCCTGCGGCGCGGGCGGCACCGGCGTCGAGGTGACCACATTGGACGGTCCGCTTTCGCCGGTCGGGTTGACCGACGTGACGCGGAACTCGTAGCGGTGCCCGTTGGTCAGCCCCTTGACGGTGTGCCACCACTCGGGGACCGAGTAGGGCAGCTTCGTCCACGCGGTCTGCCCGGCCGTGATGTCCCGCAGATAGATGTTGTACCGCTCCGCGCTCTCGTTCATCTGCCAGGCCAGCCCGACCTTGCCGTCATCGGCGATGGCGGTGAGCCCGGTCGGCGCGGTGGGCGCGGGCGGCATCGGCCGCGCCTTGACCACATTGGACGCCGGGCTGTCGCCCGCCGAGTTGGCGGCCGTGACCTTGAACTCGTACTCGCGCCCGTTGGTGAGCCAGCCCATCGTGGCGGAGGTCGAGGTCGTCGGATATTCCGCGCGGGTGAATCCCTGCCCGCTGGACGCCTCGCGGAAGTACACCCAGTAGTAGACGTTCGGCGTCGGGCTCGCCGTCCACGTCAGGCGGACCTCCTTGTTGCCCGCGATGGCGACGAGGTTGGTGGGCGCCTGCGGCAGCCCGCCCTGCGCGGTGATCTGGATCGTGGCCGAGGCCGGCCCCTCGCCGCCCCCGTTGATCGCGGTCACCTTGAACTCGTACACGTGGCCGTGCACGAGCGCGCCGCTGCTCGCCGAGGTCGTGGTCGCGGGGTAGACGCCGCGCGTGAAGTCGGCCTGGCCGGCGGTCACGTCGCGCTGGTACACCCAGAACCACAGCCCCTCGCTGGGCGCGTCCCAGGTCAGGCTCACCGTGCCGTCGCCCGCGGTCTGCCCGCGCAGGTTGGTCGGCGCCGCGGGCAATGCGTAATGCGCTGTGGCCCGCACGGGTGTCGCATTCGGCCCGTCACCGGCCAGGTTTGTGCCCGCGACGGTGAACTCATACGCGTGCCCATGCGCGAGCCCGCCGGCGGTGAAGCTCGTTTCGGCGGTCGGATAGGCCAGCCGGGTGAAGTCTGCCTCCCCGGCCGTCACGTCCCGCTGATAGATCCAGTAGTAGAGGTCGGGCCCAGGTGCGGTCCAGCTCAGCGCCACGCCTCCGGCGTCATTGGCGGTCGCGGTCAGCCCGGTCACCCGTGCGGGCAGCGGTGGCATCGGCTTGGCGCGCACGGTCGTGCTGGCGGCTCCCTCGCCTGCGCTGTTGACCGCCGACACTTTGAACTCGTATTCGTGGCCGTTGGCGAGCAGGCCGAGTGTCGCGTTTGGACCTTCGGTCACCGGGTAGGCGGACTTGGAGAACTCGGTGTCGCCCGCCGTGACGTCCCGGTAGTACACCCAGTACCACAGACTGGGGGCCGGGGCGGTCCAGCTCAGGCTCACCTGGCCGTCGCCCGCCGTGGCCTGCAAACCCGCTGGCACGCCGGGCAGGTCGTAGCGTGCGGTCGCCCGTGCCGCCGCGCTGAGCGGGCCGTCGCCCGCGCCGTTGATCGAGGCGACGGCGAACTCGTA
Source organism: Allorhizocola rhizosphaerae (assembly GCF_003426775.1). Lineage (GTDB taxonomy): Bacteria > Actinomycetota > Actinomycetes > Mycobacteriales > Micromonosporaceae > Allorhizocola > Allorhizocola rhizosphaerae. The sequence continues at coordinate 15,948 of NZ_QJUG01000190.1, forward strand.
CTCGTGGCCGTGCGTCAGCAGGCCGGGGCGTGCCGACGTGCCCTCGGTTACCGGCAGCTCCAGCCGCTTGAGCTCGGTCTCGCCGGCGGTGACGTCGCGCTGGTACACCCAGAACCAGAGGCCGGGTTCCGGCGAGGTCCAGGTCAGGCTGATGCTGCCGTCCCCATTGGGCACCGCCGTCAGACCCGTTGGGGCGCCGGGCTTGTCGTGCCGGGCGATCGCCCGCACGGGCGCGGTGCGCGGCCCCTCACCGGCCGCGTTGATGCCCGAGACGGCAAATTCGTATTCGTTTCCGGCGATCAGACCGCCGGGCCGGGCGGTCGTGCCCTCGGTGACCGGATACTCCAGTCGTTTGAAGTCGGTCTCGGCGGCCGTCACATCACGCTGATACACCCAGTACCACGTGTTGTCCCCGGTGGACGTCCAGGTGAGGGTGACGCTGGCGTCGCCGTTGGCCGTCGCGGACAGGCCGCCCGGCGCGCCGGGCGGGGCCTGGCGC